>CAYMHO010000244.1:0-10885 GCA_964390195.1 uncultured Fimbriiglobus sp.
CCCACCCCCTGGTTGGCGCCGGGGTGATCGGGGTCAGTCAGGGTGCGGGCGGTGGTGATCTCCTTGCTGCCGAGCATGAGCGTGCCGACGGCGTCGGCCGGCTTGCCGGCGCTGGTGGTGGCCCGGAAGTAGACGCGGTTGGGCACGCCGGCCACCAGTTCACCGCCTTCGGGGAAGAACTCGACGGTCAGCTTGCGGCTGGTGAGCGGGATCGGGCGAACGAACCCTTCGGTGATGCCGCCGACGGTCACGCTCATGCTCACGCTGGCCTGCTGGAACTCGTCGGCGTCTTTCGGCAGGGTGAACTTGATGCTGGCGAACCCGTCGGCGTTGGTGCCGGCCGGCTCCACGTCGAACTTGAAATCGCCCAGCACCTTGTTGTTCACCGTCAACTTGAAGTCGGACAGCTTGGCCACCACCGGCTGGCCGATCTGCTTGACCGACAGCTTGGCCTGCACCACGTCGCCGGGGCCGTAGCTCTTGCCGTCGAACTCCAGCTTCTTCTCCAGCTTGTCCGGGGTGTATTTGTTGACGATGAACTTGCGGGTGGCGAGCAGGTTGTTCGGGGCGGTGGTGATCCGCTCGCCGGCGGCGGTCGGCACCTCGTAGGCGTTCAGGGTGTACTCGCCGCCGACCAGATCGGCCGGCAGGGTGAAGGCGGAGGTGCCCACCCCGCGGATCGGCTTGTCGTCCGGCCCCATGACCGACGCCAGCTTGCCGTCCGGGGTGAGGGTGCCGGCGCGGGCCAGCCCGGTGACCTGCGACCCCGGCAGGACCCCCTTGGACGGGGTGACGATCTCGAACCGCAGTTGCACGTCGCGGTCGGGCGGCAGGAAGCGGGTGCGGTCGAGGGTGAGGGAGCGGTAGAACACCGTCTCGCCCGGCCGGTACATCGGCTTGTCGGTGGTCAGGAAGGTGGTGTAGACCGGCTGGAGCAGCTTCAGGTTCTCGGTCAGGTCGGACTTCGCCCCGAGCTTGTCGGTGGCGGTCATCGAGAGGAACACGTCGGCCCCGGCGGACACCTTGCTCCAGACGCCGGCGGGCACCTTCAGCTTGTACGGCTCGGCCGGGTTGGGGGTGAACTTCTCGGTCATCAGCTCGACCCCCTTGTCGTCCTTGAGGGTGGCTTCGACCGACACCGGCTCGGTGAGCGGCTTGTTGTCGGCGTCGGTGACGCGGACGCTGTACTCGTTCGGCGCGCCGGGCAGGGCGGTGGCCGGCCCCCGCACGTCGAGCAGGAACGGCAGCTTGTTCAGCCGCTCGGCCGTCGCCTTCTCGACCGCGATCCACTTCTCCTCGATCGCCTTGAACTCCTTGCTGGCGGCGGCCAGTTGCTCGTCGGCCGACCGCTTGTCGTCGGCGATCTTCTTCTCCAACCGCTGCTTCTCCTGCTCGATCCGCTGCAACTCGGTCAGTTCGCTGTCCACCTTGCCGCGGGCGAGGGCGTACCCGGCGGTGTCGAAGGCGGCGGTGATCGCCCACCCGGCCACCAGCAGCAGCAGCGACGCGGCCAGTGCGACCGGCACCCAGCTCCACCTGGCGGGGGCGGCCGACTTGCCGGCACTCACCGGCCGGGTGGTGCCACTCGGCGGCTGGCGGAAGTTCACGTCCGGGAAGGCCGATTTGGCGGCAGCGGCCAGCCAGCCGTGCGACTTGGCGGCGTAGGCGGCGCACGCCGGGCAGGTGACGAGGTGGCTCTCGACGGCGGCCGTTTCGGCCGGGTCGAGCAGCCCGTACAGGTGGTCGAGGAGTTGGCCGCGACAGGCGGGGCAGGTGGGCATGGGACTATCCTTCCCCCAGCCGGCGGCCGGGAGTGAGGCCGGCAGACAGCGCCGGCGGGGGGTCGAGGGTGGTCGGTCTCAGGCCGGGGCGGGTGCGAGTCCGGTTCCGGCCCGTCGTCAGGCTGTTCTGGAGTTCCGGGGTCACAGACCCCGGCCACAGGGGGGTCAGGCGTCGGGCAGGTCGGCCGGCTCGTCGGCCGGGTTGAGCACCCGGCGGAGTTTGATGAGCGCGGTCCGCATCTGGGTCTTCACGGTGCCCACGGGGGCGTTGCGGATCTCGGCGATCTGCTCGTAGGTGAGGTCGCCGTTCTGCCGCAGCAGGAACACTTCCTTCTCGTCCGGGCGGAGCGACACGATGGCCGCCCGCAGGCGGTCGATCGCCTCCTGGTCTTCGAGGGCGGTGCCGGGGGCGGGGTCACGCGCGGCGATCATGATCTCCTCCGTCGCCATCGGTTTCACTTTCCGGTTCCAGGCGCTCCGCTGCTGGTCCTTGGCGGTGTTCAGCCCGACGCGGAAGATCCACGCCCGCAGGTTGGTCACCCCGGCCGTCTCGTCCCGGTGCTTCCAGCACTTGAGGAACGCCTCCTGGGCGGCGTCCAGGGCGTCGTCCCGGTTGCCGAGCACGTACACCAGGGTGGACAGCAGTTCGTCCCGCAGGCCGTTGAACGCGGCCACGATGGGGTGGTCGGGCGGTGGCCGTTCCCCCGCACCGGGGGCGTTGCCGCCGTCCGTTGGCCTCCGCCCGACCGTGCTGGTGCCGCGGTTCGCCATTGGTCCTCACCCTACCGACGCCTTTCGCCGGCCGACGGATTGCCGAAACGCGAGGTGTTACAACTCCCGACCCGGATTAAGGTACGAGGTTCCGGTTCGCCGCGAGGCGGGGAGGAACGGTCGGGGTGAGCCTCACGTTCCGTCACCCGACACGAGGACCGGGATTCGCCGTAAGTGCTTGGCGGGCATGGGACGTTTCGCCGATTGGACATGGTTTCGCGGATGGGTGGGGGGAGGTGAAACGAAACCATCCGGACTTGAAAGCGGAACGCCGGAGGGGGACACTTGCCACACATTCCCCCAGGTGCCCGCCTCCCGTGTCGTTCACCCGCTCGCCGCTGTTCCAGTACCCGCTGCTGCTGCTCGTCTGCGCGGTCATGGCCGCCCCGCCGCTGGTCAACCACTTCCGCGCCGAAGGGCCGTTCGCCTGGCCGGTGTTCGCCGAGAACCCGCCCGACCACAAACTGCCCGCCACCGTCAGCCAGAACAAGGACTACCCGCTCTGGTACTTCGTCGGGCGGACGGTGGTGGAGGACGCCACCCTGCGAGAACGGAGCGGCCACGAGTGGAGCCTGTACCCGACCGAGCCGGGCAAGTCGTTCCCGTTCATGTACCCGCCATTCGCGGCGCTGTGCCTGGGGGTGCTCAGCCTGCTCGGGCCGACCGGCATGCTGATCGCCTTGATCATCTTGAACATCTTGAGTGTGTCAGTGGTCATCGAGCTGAGCGTGCGGCTGGTGGCGGGCACGGGAAACGTGTCCATCTGGCTTCGGCTGCTGCCGGCGGCGGCTTGCCTGTTCTTCCTGAACGACATGTTCCTGCTCGGCCAGCCGAACCTGGGGCTGTTGTGCCTCATCCTCGGCGGGCTGACGCTGGTTCGCACGGACAAGCCGGTGAACCAGGCGCTCGGCGGCGGCCTGTTCGCCCTGGCGACGGCCATCAAGGCGTTCCCGGCGGTGGTGATCGTGTACCTGCTGTGGCGGCGGCAGTGGGTGGCGGCCGCGAGCATGGTGCTGTTCTGCGTGCTGTTCTTCGTGGCGGTGCCGGCGAGTGTTCGAGGGTGGGACCGCAGCATGGGTGAACTGAAGACGTGGGCCGACGGCATGCTCTTCCGCCAGGGGGAAGACGGCCACGGACAGCGACCCGAGCAGAGCGTCGGCTGGCGGAACCAGAGCCTGTTCGGGGTGGCGAATCGCTTCCTGCGGCCGGGCAACGCGAAGGCCGAGGAAACCGCCCACCAGGGGGCCGACCCGCTGTACGTGAACGTGGCCGACCTGGGCTACCGCGGGGCGATGATCGGGGCGGTGGCGGCGGCCGGGTTGCTCGGGCTGGGATTCGTGCTGATGATGCCGCGGAAGCGGGACCGCACCCACGACACCGACGCCGCCGAGTTCGGCATGCTCGTCATCCTCATGACCATCGGCACCCCCTACGCCTTCGGGTACTACTTCGTCTGGCTCCTCTACCCGCTGACGGTGGTGGTGTATCACGGGCTGAAGCCCGGGGGGTATCTGGCCGAGCGGAACATCGCCTGGGACGTACTGCTGGCGGTGGCGGTACTGTTCGCCCTGAGCGGCTTACAGACGTTCAAGTGGTACGAGCCGATGGCCTACGGGTCGCTCTTCTGGGCGGCGATGGCGGCACTCGTCGGCTGCGGCTGGGCGACGTACCGCAGCCGGAGGGCAACTGCACCGCCGACCACACCCCGTTAAACTGCCCGTCGTCCGCCGAAGGAGCGTTCACATGGCCCCTGCCGTCGCCGACCCGCCGAAGCTGCTCACCGCCGAGGAGTTCGCCGCGATGCCCGAACTCGGCCGGTTCACCGAACTCGTGAAAGGAGAGGTGATCCAAGTGCCACCACCCAGCTTCCTACACGGTGTCGTGTGCGGCAACGTGGCGTTCGAAATCGCCGCCCACGTCCGCCCGCGGGCGCTCGGCCGCATCGTGACCAACGATTCAGGCATCATCACCGAGCGAGATCCGGACAGCGTCCGCGGGGCGGACGTGGCGTACTTCAGTTACGAACGACTGCCGAAAGGGGTGACGCCGCGGGTGTACCCCGAGGTGTCGCCAGTGTTGGTGTTCGAGGTGATGTCCCCGGACGACGTGTTCCGGGACGTGATGGCGAAGGTGGACGAGTACCTGACCGCCGGTGTGACGCTGGTTTACCTCATCGACCCGAGCCGTGAGCAGGCGATGCTGTTCCAGAAGGGCACGCTCGGCACCCTGTTCGGCCCGGCCGACGAGATGACATTCCCCGGCGTGCTGCCCGACCTGCGAATCCCCGTCGGCCCGCTTTTCCAGGGGGCGTGACCCGACTTCGTCAAGCCACGGAGGGCATGACATGTGTCTCTCGGTCGTACTCGGGATGTCCTGGTTATTCGCCGGCCCGGAGTTCCTGGGTGTCATGAGTGGCGCGCGATACGGGGGTATCGTCATCCACGGCAACACCGACACCCCACGACGGGTTATCAGGGATCTGCTCGACATCGATCAGGGCGGGAAGATCGAACTGGGCAAGCTGCACGCGGCGCGAACCCGGCTCCGTGCCTGTCACACCCTGAAATACGACCCAGAGCGGGGAATTGAGCCGACCGTCGTATTGGAACAGGATCCGAACAGCGAATTCTGGGACGTGGTGGTAACAGTTGTCGATCGACCGGGGAGCTGGCTCGGATACTGCGTGGTCGATGTGTGTTGGTACTCCGTCACCTGGGTCGTGTTCCGTGACCAGATCGCCGGATTGGAAGCTCTCGGCACGATGAATTACATCGTCGAGCGGCTGGACAGATAGGTTCCCCCCATGACAACCCCCAGCAAACCCGCCAACCGGCCGGCCGACGTGCCGTCGGACGTGCTCGCCGAACTGAACGCCGGCACCCGCGAGTCGCGGAACCTGGCCGAAGGGCTGGCCGTCGATTTCGCGGCCCTGTTATCCGCGGCCGTGCCGGACGTGCCCGCCGACTACCTACAAATGGTGAGGGATGCGGCCGGCACCGGCATCACCCGACGGATGGAGTTGGTCGGCGGCATCCTGTTAAGACACCTCGGGTCGGAGCGGGTGGCCGAACTCATCGCGCACCCGTCCGACACCGTCCGCGGGTGGGCGTGCTACGTCATCGGCCTGCACCCGAAGGGGAAACTGAAGGACCGGCTCGCGCTGATTCGCCCGCTGGCCGACGACCGGCACTTCGGCGTTCGCGAGTGGGCGTGGATGGCGGTGCGACCGGACATCGCGTCGAACGTCAGCCACGCGGTGAAACTGCTGGTGCCGTGGACGGCCGACGCCTCGCCGTTCGTCCGCCGGTTCGCGGTGGAGTCCACCCGCCCGCGTGGCGTGTGGGCGAAGCACATCGAAGCACTGAAGCAAAACCCCGCCCTTGGTCTGCCGCTTCTCGACCCGCTGAAGGCCGACCCCGAGAAGTACGTTCAGGACTCGGTGGCCAACTGGCTGAACGACGCGGCCAAGTCGGACCGGGTGTGGGTGACAACGGTGTGTCAGCGGTGGCTGCGAGAGTCCGACTCGCCGCACACCGCCCGCATCTGCACGCGGGCCGTGCGGGGCGGGAAAACAGCCTGATCGGTTGCCGCTTGCGAACGGCTCGCCCGCAGGGTATCCTCTTCTCATCATTTCCTCAGACTCGTCCGATCCCGTCGGAGGTGGCTCATGTGCCGTCGCCGTCCCGCGTTCACGCTCATCGAGTTGCTGGTCGTCATCGCCATCATCGCCATCCTGATCGGCCTGCTGCTCCCCGCGGTCCAAAAAGTCCGCGAAGCCGCCGCCCGCATGACGTGTGCGAACAACCTGAAGCAGATCGGCCTCGCCGCCCACAACGCCCACGACGTGAACGGCTACCTGCCGCCGCTCTCCGCCCCGTGCGCCGACCCGTCCGTCACCGGTTGTTTCACCCCCGCCAGCCACCCGTACGGGCGGCACAACTACACCCTGTTCGCCTTCCTCCTGCCGTACATGGAACAGGACAACATCTTCAAGCGGATGGTGCCGACGGGGTACGCCGGCGGGCAGCACACCCTGGTGGTGAAGGCGTACCTGTGCCCGTCCGACCCCTCAATCGCCGGCGGCAAGAACCAGACCCAGTACGGCGGGGCGCTGAACTGGGGGGCGAGCAGCTACGGCGGGAACAACTACGTGTTCGGCGACCCGCCGAGCCGCACCACCTACGGCCAGGCGCGGTTCGCCGGCTCGTTCCCGGACGGCCAGTCGAACACCGTCTGCTTCGCTGAGATGTACGGCACCTGCGGGAACGGCGGCAACCTGCACGGGTCGCTCACCTGGGGCAGCCTGTGGGCGGATGCGAACAGCATCTGGCGGCCGGGGTTCAACCTGGGGCGGTCGAAGGGGGGCAGCACCTCCAGCGCCCCGCTGAACGTGTCGCTGGCCACCTACCCGCCGGCCAAGAAGTTCCAGGTGCAGCCGCAGTTCATCATGAACTGCGACCCCGAGGTGCCGCAGACCCCGCACAACGTCATGCTCGTCGGCATGGGCGACGGCAGCGTGCGGGGGGTGAACCCGGCGGTCAGCGTCGCCACCTGGGCGACGGTCAACGACCCCCGCGACGGCGCTGTCGTCGGCAACGACTGGTGACCCCGATGCGACACACACCCGCCGTGGCGTGCCTGCTCCTGCTGCTCGCGGGGTGCGGCCCGCCACCGCCAACGCTGCCCGCCCTCCACCCGACTTCCGGCACCCTCAGCCGCGACGGCAAGGCGGTGGGCGGCGGGGCGTTGCGGTTTCACCCCGCCGGCGGCGAGGACGCGAACACCATCGTGACGGCCGAAGTGGGCACCGACGGCACGTTTATCGTCCACACGGTGAGCGGGGCGGGCAAAGCCGTGGGTCGGTCGGCCGGCGCCCCGGTCGGCAAATACCACGTCACGTACACCCCGCCCGCCGAGAATCAGGGCGTGCTGCCGGTCGATTTACCCGACCCGGTGACGGTCGAAGCGAAGGCGAACGTGCTGAGTCTGAAGTTGCCGAAGTGAGTTCACATCCGGGCGGCGATCACGTACCACACCCCGCCGGCGGCCACAGCCAGCCAGACGAGCAGGACGGTCAGGGCGAACCGGCGGAGCATGGCGGGGTCACCTGCGGTCGTTGTCGTCGTCTGGTGGGTTCAGGTCGAGGTTCCTCAGTTTGTCGAACGCCGACGGCGGCGGTGGTGGCGGCGGAGGCGGGGGCGGCACCGGCTTGGGCGGGGGCGGCGGGGGAGAAGTCACCAGTTCGACCACCGGAGCGGCCGGAGTTGGAGTCGTCTGCGGAATCGGCCGATCGACCCACGGCGCTTGCGTGCTGCTCTTCTTCTTGCGGGCCGCGACGGTCGGCACGGCAACCGGAGGCGGGGGCGGAGGGGGTGAGACGACCACCTCCGGTGGGGAAGGCGGGGGTGGGGGAGGCGGGGGTGGGGGAGGCGGGGGTGGGGGAGGCGGGGGCGGGGGCGGAGTGACCGGCAACCGCTTCGGCTTCGGCGGCTCGACCAGATCGACGGCCGGGGACGGCGGCGGCAGGTCCGGCCCCTCGCTGTCGGCCGCCCACTCCCGCCACGCGGCGAACACCTGCTCCCACATCCGCCGCCGGGACAGCAACTCGACCGCCGCCACCGTCGCCAGGGTCGCCGCCAGCACCGCCGGCCAGCCGAGTTCGACGAACCCGCCCGCCTTCGCCCGCTCCGGCGTCATCCGGCACGCCCCGGCGAGTACCCCGCACACCGCCGCCACCGCGACCAGCGGGAACCGCCCCTGCACCAGCCGCGTCGCCTCGTGAATCCACGCGTTCGCCCGGCGGTTGAACTCGCTCACGTACTGGCGGGTGCTCAGGTACGGGTCGTCCATCCCGTCCCCCGCCCCGGCCGACTGCTCCGCCCGCTGGCGGCTGTCCGTGCGGGCGACGGCGGCCCACTCCGGCGGGCGGCGGCCGACCACCAACCCGCCGGCTGCCCCGGTCGCCCGCAGGCGGTCAAAGACCGCGTCTGCCGCAAGCCACCCCAGACACGCCGCCGCCACCGCCGCGAACGCGCACCCCACCCAGTCGAAGACCTCCCCGCCGAGCAGCACCGCCCACGCCGCCCCGACCACGCCGCCCGTCACCAACCCGGTCAGCAGCGGCCCCACGCCCCACCGGGCGGCGTTCAGGGGCGGCTCCATCGAGGGGTTCGGGCGACGAGACATGGCGAAGGGGCGTTGGGGTATCCGGAGGTCGCATTGTAGCCGGCCGGGGTGAGGGTGCGGTGAACCCGGCGAGAACGGCCGTCAGTCCACCTCGGCCACCGCCGGAATGCGGAGGTGCCCGTGGTCGTCGAGCAGGCCGGGGCGGAGCACCCGCGTCACCACCCCCGTCATCACCCGGCTGCCGGGGGCCACGCTGATCCACCCGTTCGGCAGGTCGTGCACGTTCACCGGGACGAACGGCCGCAGCCCGTAGGCGTCGGTGAGCACCGCCGACAGCCGCTCGCCCACCGCCGCCGTCGCCCGCGGGTCGGCGGCCCTCGCCGCGGCCCCGGCCTCGCCCCAGAAGTCGGAGTACAGTTGCAGCACCGCCTCGCGGAGGTAGTTCCCTTCGGCGGCCGCCCGCAACCCGGCCACCATGGCCCGCAGCTCGCCCCCCCGCGGCAGCGCCTCCCCCGCCCGCATCAGTTCGGCGAACCCGGCCGGCGACGGGCCGAGCGACACCTCCACCACCGCCGGGCGGAACACCTCCCCGCCGGTGCCGAACCCGCCGCCGTTCGACCCGATGACCGTGCCCGGCTCGGCCTCGTCGAACACCGGCCGCACCTGCACCCCCGGCGTGTCCGGCGCGTCCGCCCGCACCACCGCCATTCCGCACGATTCCACCCACCGGCACACCGCGTCGACCACCCCCGGCCCAGGCCGGCACTCGTCCAGCCAGTACCCGGCGAGCGCCGCCACCTCGACCAGCTGCGGGGCGTGGGTCAGCCGTCGCGCCTCGTGCCACCGCCCTTCGCCCCACCACCGCGGGTCGGCGGCCGTCAGGCGGAACAGTTCGGCGAACGCCTCCGTCGCCGCCGACCCCGGCCCGTCACTCAGTGTCACCCGGCTGTCGGCCGGGTTGGGGGCGAACCGCCGCACCTGCGCGATCCGGTCGAACGGCACGTCCGCCGCGCGAGACCGCGCCGCCGGCCAGTCGAACTCCCCCGTCATCGCGTCCGGGTCGGGGAACGCCTCGCACCAGCCCCGCCCCTTCACCGCCCGCCACCACGCCGCCGCCTCGTCCCGCCCCTCCCGCACCGCCGACAGCCAGTAGTGGAACCAGTCCGCACCGGCCGGGGATTCGAGCCACCGGCCGAACTCGCCCTTCGCCTCCGATTCGTCCGCCCCGGCCCGCACCGACTCCAGGGCCGCACACCGCACGCCGTCGAACTCGGGCACCGGCGGCAGGTCGGCCCAGGTGTTGACCGGGCCGACCGTTTCGTCGTCCGGGAGGGCCGGGCCGTCCGGCGACGCCACCGCCAGCACCGCCCGGTGCCCGTCCGCCTTCAGGGGGAACGACTCGGCGATCACCCCGTCCGGCGGCGGTTCGTCCAGCAGTACCGCCCCGCTCACCCCGTGACCGGCGAACCACCCCTCGGCCCACTTGCGAACGGCCGCCCACACCTTCGGGTCGCTCGTCCGTTCGGTGAGTCGGTCGAGGACGACGCACACCACCCCGGCGGCGGCGCGGGCGTCGGGCGTCCACCCGTCGGCCGGGCGGAGCTTCGGGGCGAACTGGCCGAACACGTGACCGAGCGGTTGTTCCGCCAGGTCGTGGGTGAAGGTGCGGCAGGCGTCGGACAGCCCGGCGAGGGTGACGCCGAGGTTGACCAACTGGGCCGTCGGCTGATCGAAGGAGAGTTGGGCGACGGCGGACGACAGGCGGGCGACGAGGCCGGTCGGGGTGTGAGCGGCGTCCAGGCGGTCGGCCAGTTGGGCCAGCCGGTCGCCCGCGTCGGCGAGCAGTTCCAACGCCTCCTTCGGCCAACCCCCGATCCACCCCCTCCGCCCGCTTCGGCACCGCTCGGCCAACTGCCGCCCCCGCTCGGCGAGAGCGGCGTCGGCCGGCGGTCGCGGGTCGGTCAACAACCCGCGGAGGGCTGGCCACTGGCGGACGAGGTCGGCGCGGGCGAACAGGCGGCGGACGCGGTCGGCCGGCGGCCCGGCCGGCGGGCGGGCGGCGTCCCGCACCCGCTCGGCGAACCGGGCGAGCTTGCCGGCGTCGGTGGCAGCGGTGTCGGCGTCGAGCATTCGTGAAGGACCTCACCCCCCGGCCCCCTCTCCGAAGCGGAGAGGGGTGTTCAACCCCACAGCCACACGGTTTGCCG
>CAYMHO010000245.1:0-10866 GCA_964390195.1 uncultured Fimbriiglobus sp.
ATCGGCTGGTCGGTCGCGCGGGCGTTGTCCTCGTGCCCCTTCTTCAGCCCGCCGTGCTGGTCCCAGCGGTCGTTCCCGCCGATCTGCGGGCACGTCAGTTCGACGAACCGCACCCCCTTCTCCACCAGCCGCCGGGCGAGCAGGCACTGGGTGCCGAAGCTGACCGTGTGCGGGTACTTGCTGTCCAGCCCGTACAGCTTCTTCGTCTCCTCGCTCTCCTTGCTGAAGTCGGCCACCTCCGGCACCACCGTCTGCATGCGGAACGCCGTCTCGTAGTTGGCGATGGCCGAGTCGATGGCGTCGTCCTTCGGCCCGCTTATGGCGTCCAGCTTCCGCATCAGGTCGAGCTTCGCCTTCTGCCGCGCCGGCTCCTTCTCCAGCGGCAGCACGTAGGCCAGCGGCTGCTTGCCCGCCTTCAGCACGCTCCCCTGGTGGGCGGCCGGCAGGAACCCGCTGTTGAAGTTGTCCAGCCCCCCGGGCGGCACCAGCCCGCCGTTCAGGATGACGAAGGTGGGCAGGTCTTTGTTGCCGGTACCCAGGCCGTAACTCGCCCACGCCCCCCAGCTCGGCCGCCCCTGCACCCCCGCCCCGGTGTGCAGGAAGTAGTTGGCACTGGTGTGCTCGCTGAACTTCGAGGTGAGCGACTTCACGAACGCCAAATCATCGACGCACTTGGCGACGTGCGGGAACAGCTCGCTCACCCACGCCCCGCTCTCCCCGTGCCTGGCGAACTTCCACGGGCTGGCCATCACCTTGCCGACGTTGGCGAACTGCGTCGGCTCCACCTTGCCGAGCACCTTGTGCGGGTCCTGGCCGTTGAACTTCTCCAGCACAGGTTTGTAGTCGAACGTGTCCACCTGGCTCGGCCCGCCGTCCATGTACAGGAAGATGACCGCCTTCGCTGTCGCCTTGTGGTGCGGCTTGGCCAGCACCCCGTCCGCCCGCGCCTGGTCGGCGAGCACCGACGCCAACGCCACCCCACCGAACCCGGCGGCCGAGCGGAACAGCCAGTCACGACGAGAAAGCATGATCAACTCCGAGGACAGAAGACAACAGACTAACCACAGAGGCACAGAGACACAGAGAGAACCAAAGCCAGCTCGAAGACACCCGACTGAATCTTGTCTTCTCTGTGTCTCTGTGCCTCTGTGGTTAGTCCTTCCCTTTCAACTCCAGCATCGCCTCGCCGAACGCCTTGCCCATCGCCAGCATGTTCTTCGCGCTGCCGAGGTAGTGGTACGGGTAGTCGGAACCCACCTTGTTCCACTCGTCGAGGTTCTCCCGCCAGCCCTTCTTGAACACCGCCTCCGCCTCCGTGTCCCACAGCACGTCCGTCTTCACCAGAGCGACGTTCCCCTTGAACGCCGGGTCGGACGCCCCCTCCGCCTGGGCCGCCTTAAACTTCTTCATGTTGTCGGCCGCCTTCTCCCCGTCCACGCCCTCCTGCCCGATCACGATCGGCAGCTGCGGCGCCTTTAGGTCCTTCCGCGCGTCGTTGATGAAGTGCTTCAGGTTGCTCGCGTACTCGGTGGTGGCGTCGGCGTCGATCAGGTCGTTCCACCCCTGGAACCAGACGAACCCGGCCAGTTCCGGCGTGCGGCCTTTCAGTTCGGGAAACACTGCCCCCACGTCGGCCAGTACCGTTTCCACCTCTTTCAGCATGTCGCGGTAGGCGGCGCCGAACGGCTTCTTCACGTCATCCATCGTGGCGGTCGGCGTCTTCTTCTGCATGTCGGCGAGCAGCTTGCTCAGCTTCGCCTCAGGGGGAAAGCCGGCGCCCGGCGAACGGAAGTCTCGCCACAGGCTCCGGCCGCCCCACGCCGTCTTGATGAGCAGCACCGGCTCCTCGTATTTGTCGCCGACCGCCCAGCCGAAGCCGAGTTCCGGGCCGACGCACTTGGGCGAGCCGAACCCGACGGTCAGCTTCCCCTTGCGGTCGAGGAACTTGACGAACACGTCCTCCCGTTCGGCCCACTTGTCGCCTTTGCGGTACGGGGCGAACAACTCCTTCTTGTCCGCCATCGCCGCCTGCGTGTCGAACAGGGAGACTTTCGCCTTCCCCTCCATGTTCGACTGGCCGGTGAGGATGAACACCTTCACCGGCTTGTCGGCGGCGAGGGCCAAGGTGGGAAGGAGCAGTGTGAGAATCAACGAGCGGGGCATGGGCGAACTCCGTTAAGTGCTCTGCTCGCTCCGCGAGCGGAATCAGACCGCTCGCGGAGCGAGCAGAGCACTACCGTACGAACACGAACTCCTTCACGTTGAATAGCGTGTGGGCCAGCTCCGCCCACGCCTTCGTGTCGGCGTCCTTGCCGGCCACGAACTCGGCGCACGTCTTCGTCTCATCCGCCGTCGGGCGTCGGCCGAACGCGGACAGGTACATCCGCCCGATGCGTTCTTCGGTCGTGCCCTTTTCGGCCAGCACCTTCTTCGCCCACCGTTCGGCTTGCTCGTGAACCAGCGGGTCGTTCAGCAGGATGAGCGCCTGGGCCGGCACGTTCGACACCTGCCGCCGGCCGACGGTGCTGAACGGGATGGGCGTGTCGAACGCGAGCAAGAACGGCGACAGGAAGTTCCGCCGCACGGCCATGTAGATGCTGCGTCGGCCGTCGCCGTCGATCGGCCCGCTGCCCGGCTTGCCACGGCCGTCGAGGAACGGCGTCAGGTGGATCAGCACGCCGGGGCCGTACATCTTCGGGTCGAGCCGCCCGCTCACACTCAGCATGGCGTCGCGGATGGCCTCGCCTTCGAGCCGCTTCAAGCGGAACTTGTGCAGCAGGCTGTTGGTGGGGTCGATCCTGTCGGCCTCGGGTGAACCGGCCGACGCCTGGCGATAGGTCTCGGTCAGCACCAGCTTGCGGATCAGCTTCTTCAGGCTCCAGCCGTCGGCGACGAAGTCGTTCGCCAACCAGTCGAGCAACTCGGGGTGGCTCGGCACCTCGCCCAGCACGCCGAAGTTGTCGGTGCTGGCCACCAGCCCGCGGCCGAACAGGTGGTGCCACACGCGGTTCACCGCCACGCGGGGTACGAACGGGTTCGTCTTCGGGTCGGTCCACTGCTCGGCCAGCTCCAACCGCCCGCTACCGCTCTTGTGTTTGATCGCGTCCGGGCCGTGCAGTGCTTCGAGCGAGCGGTGCGGGGCTATCGGGCCGGGCGTCCGCGGGTTGCCCCGCACGAACACCGGCGAATCGACCGCCGGCCCGTCCCACATGCCGACCGCCAACCGCGATTCCCACACCGCTCTCTTCGCCAACTCTTTCTCGGCGGCCGCGACCTCGGCGTGCTTCGCCACCACGTCAGGCGAATCGATCACCGGCGGCACGGCGAACGGGACTGGCGGGGCCGCGTCGTCGCTCTGAACGATCACGGCCACCGCGAACGGAGTCCTCGGGTCGGCGGTCAACTCGACGTGCAACCGCTGGCCGACGTACCCGCTCACGTCGTGCGTCACCCAGCGGTACTGCTCTTCGTTCTTGAACGGGAGGAGCAGCGAACCGTGCAGCGGGCCGGCGATGACCGCTTGCTGGCCGACCGCGGCGAACGCCATCCCGCCGCCGCGGACGAGGTAGTGCAGCCGCTTCTTCTCCAGAACGAAACTCGGCGTGCGGATGGTGAACCCGGCCCGCGTGGCGCGACCGAGTGCCCCGGCGTCGTTCGCCGTGCCGGGGGCCAACTTCAGGTTCGCCCAGAACGGGTCGAACACGGCGGCGGCGGCCGGCTCGAACGTGAGCTTGTTGCCGACGGCTCGAACGCTCCCCACCGGCACCGGGCCGTCGCCGAATGTCACGTCGTCGGGCAGCCACTCGCCAGGGCTGAGGGCCGAGTAGTCGATCACCACTTTCGCCGCGTCTGGCAGACGGGTCGGCGGCTTCGAGGCGAACGACGTCGGGCCGACCTTCGCCCGCAGCTTCGCTAACTCCGCCGCCACCTCGCGGTTCGGCTTCCACCCGTCGATGCGGATTTGCCGGTAGGTGCTGCCTTCGAGCAGGCCGAACAGGCTGTAGTAATCTTTCGTGCTGATGGCGTCGAACTTGTGGTCGTGGCAGCGGGCGCAGCTCACCGTCAGGCCGAGGAACGTCTTGGTCGCCACGTCGATGCGGTTGTCGAACCGGTCGGCCTGATCCATGCGGATGTCAACGGGAGAGTGGACCTCTTCGCCGAGGTGCCAGAAGAAGCTGCCGACGGCGCTCTCGTTGGTGCCCGTCTTCGGGTCGATCCGCGGGTCGGGGAGTACGTCGCCGGCGAGCGATTCCATCACGAACCGGTTGTACGGCACGTCGGCGTTGATCGCCCGGATGACGTAGTCACGGTACTGGTAGGCGTTCGGGATTTCCGGTTCGAACTCGTGGCCGCGGGTCTCGGCGTAGCGGGCGAGGTCGAGCCAGTGGCGTGCCCATCGTTCGCCGAACGCGGGCGAAGCGAGCAGCCGATCGACCACCTGCTCGTAGGCGTTGGGCGAAGTGTCTTTCTCGAACGCGGCGATCTCGGCGGGGGTCGGCGGCAGGCCGGTCAGGGCGAACGTCACCCGGCGGAGGAGGGTGAGCTTGTCCGCGGGAGCGGAGAGCGTGAGGCCTTTGGCTTTCAGCGAGTCGCGGATGAAGTCATCAACACCCGCTCCCTTGCGGGCGCGGCTCGTGAGCGGCTTCCACGCCCAGTGTTCGGCCTTCCGCTTGGCCAGGTCGAAGTCGTCCTTCTTGACCACGGTGGCGGTGTCGTTCGGCCACGGTGCCCCTTCTTTCACCCACGTTTCGAGGGCGGCGATGGCGTCGGCCGGCAATTTGCCCACCGGCGGCATGAGCATGTCTTTGTTACCGTACTTCACCGCCTCGATCAGCTTGCTCTTCGCCGGATCGCCTGGCACCACCGCCGGGCCGGTGTCCCCGCCATCGAGCAGGTGCTTCCGCCCGTCGACCCGCAGCCCGCCCTTCACCTTCTTCGCCTCCGCCGAGTGGCACTTGTAGCAGTGCTCGACGAGCAACGGGCGGATGGTCTTCTCGAACCGCTCGGCCTGCTCGGGGGTCGGGTCGGCGGCGGCGGCGACGAGGACCACCAGGGGGACAAGAAGGAGCGTGCGGACAAACGGCATGAGTTGGCTCCGGCGGGAAGTTCAGTGTACCCGACGGCGGCGGTCGGGGCCAACACTGGTGCCGCCAGGCGGGCGTGACTCGCGGTGTTTTCCGCCGTCGGGTGTGCTACCATCTCCGCCGGCCTCGAGGGATTTGAATGTCTGCCACCGCCTCATCGTCTGCTCTCGTCACCGGGGACGAGTTCATCAGGCTTCACGGCGATGAGTCCGGGATCGAACTGGTGAACGGCGTCATCGTGAGGTTGCCCATGCCCGGAACGGATCACGGCATCGTGTGTGGGAACGTGTACCACTTCATCCGTGAGGTGGTGAAGGCGGGCAACCTGGGGCGCGTGATGACCAACGACACGTTCGTCCGCACCCGCACGAACCCGGACGGGTATCGCGGGGCGGACGTGGCGTTCGTCAGTTACGACAACCTGCCGGCCACCGTTCCGCACCCGAAAGGCCCGCTCATCCCGCCGATCGAGTTGGTGGCGGAAGTGCGGTCGCCGTCGGACACGTACAGCGAGGTGGCGACGAAGGCCTACGAGTACCTCGACGCGGGGGTGAAGGTGGTGCTGGTGGTCGACCCGGAGACCAACTCCGTCGGGGTGTTCCGCCCCAACGAACTGCCGCAGCGGTTCCACAACGGCGATGTGGTGACGCTGCCTGACGTGCTGCCGACGTTCGCCGTGCCAGTCGGCAAGTTCTTCGAGTAGGGTGAGCCGTGGCCGAAGCTCCCAAAGCGGAACTCGACTCCGCCCTGTTGGCCGACTGGTCCGCCTACTGTGCAGGCTTGCGCGAGTTCGACCATTTCCACTTCTCGACGATCCTGATGGGCGTCTTTCTCGAAGGCCTGACACCAGAGGTGGACTCCTTCCTCCGGGAGTTCGGCAAGCACTTCCCTCGGCCGTTGTACGACAGGCTGGCGCGAATCTGCGGACCGGCGGAGCCGGATCGCGATGTCCTGCCGTGGGTACACCGAGACCTGGACGAAAAGCGAAAACTCCTGGACCGATCGACCGGTCCGTTCGACGACGTGAAACGAGTCATCGACGAGCGCCGCTTCGTGCTGCTCCACGACCGTCGGGCGCTCCACGAGATCAGGATGACGAGTGCCAACCACTCGGACTTGTACCAAGAGGTCGGCGACCATGTGATCGACGCCATCCACAACCGCAATCGTGACCCGCGGTTGTCGGCGCTCCGCGAAGCGTTGTACCACATTGCCACGGATTGCAATGTCGCCCATTCGATCATGGCCCCACTTCTTGCGACGGATATCGATCTGAGCCACTTCTTCGAGATCTACTCACGCGGTGGCGACTAAGTTCTCGACACTGATCGGATCGTGGTGTACCAGTATCAGCCGGCGGAGACGTTCGACCGCGACCTATAATTCGGGTCATGAACGCACTCCTCCTGATCGCTCATGGTAGCCGCCGCCCGGAAGCGAACGCCGACCTGGAGTTCGTGGCCGCCGACATGCGGCGGCGGAACCTGTTCGCCTTCGTGCAGTGTTCGTTCCTGGAACTGGCCGAGCCGGACATCCTCACCGGCGGGGTGAAGTGCGTCGAGGCCGGGGCGACGACGGTGGTGCTGTTGCCGTACTTCCTCTCCCCCGGTCGGCACGTCACCGAAGACCTAACCGCCGCGCGGGACCAGTTGGCGGTCGAGTTCCCGCAGGTGCGGTTCACCCTCGCCGCCCCGCTCGCCGGGCACCCCAAGTTGCTTGAGGTGGTCGCCGAGCGGGCGGCGGAAGTGGCGGACGGGTTGAAGACGTGAAGACCGGATGACGTGACGGCTCGAATTGCGCATAATACCTCGGCCCTCGCCGGCCGTGCCGCCTCTTCCTCTCTCGCCGTCCGGGTGGGCTGGTTCCCCGCCGGGTGTTCCCCGTCGGCTGGCCTCGTCCCGGAGTCCGCGTGTTCGCCACCCCCACCGCCGGCAAACTGAAGATCTTCAGCGGGCGGGCCAACCGCCCGCTCGCCGAGGGCATCGCCCGCAGCCTGAGCAGTTCGCTCGGCACGCCAGTCACCCTGGGCAACATCAACCTGGGCAACTTCCCGGACGGGGAGAGTTCGGTGCGGATCGACGAGGACGTGCGGGGGCGGGACGTGTTCATCGTCCAGCCGACCAGCCCGCCGGTGAACGAGAACCTGATGGAGCTGCTGGTCATCCTGGACGCGTTCAAGCGGAGCAGCCCGGCCCGCATCACGGCGGTCATCCCGTACTTCGGGTACGCCCGGCAGGACCGCAAGGACACCGGCCGCGTGCCCATCAGCGCCAAACTGGTGGCGGACTTGCTCACCACCGCCGGGGCCAACCGGGTCCTCTGTCTGGACCTGCACGCGGCCCAGATTCAGGGGTTCTTCAACATCCCGGTGGACCACCTGTACGCGGTGAAGGAGATCACCCAGCACGTGCGGAGCCTGAGCATCCCGCCGAACGAGCTGGTGGTGCTGAGCACCGACGAGGGGAACGTGAAGAAGGCGCTCAAGTACCAGGGGCGGCTGGGCGGGCAGATCGCGGTGGTGGACAAGCGGCGGGTGAACGCCGAGGACACGAAGGCCGAGCACCTGATCGGGGCGAGCGTGGAGGGGAAGACGGTGGTCATCTTCGACGACATGATCTCCACCGGCAGCAGCATGGCCGGGGCGATCAAGGTGGCCAAGGTGCACGGGGCCAAGCGGATCTTCGTGTGCGCCACCCACGGCCTGCTGGTGGGCAAGGCGATCGACCACATGAAGGACCCGGCCATCGAGGTGCTGGCGTTCACCGACAGCATCCCGCTCAGCAAGGACAAGGCGGACAAGCTGCCGAACGTGAAGGTCATCTCGGTCGCCCCGCTGCTGGCCAACGCCATCCGCCGCATCCACGAGGACCAGAGCATCTCCGACCTGTTCAAAGAGGAGTCGGGCGGCATTTAGGCGAACCCCACCAGGCCCAACCATGCCCCTCCTCGACGTGCCCATCCCCGACGAGCCGGCGGCCCTCCCGTACGACCTGCGGCGGTTCCTCGCCGAGGCGGACAAGCGGGTGGAGGCGGCGCTGGCCGACGCCCGCACCCCGGCGTTCGTGCCGAGCAACTACGAAGCCCTCTTCCCGGTCCTCCGCACCCTGTTCCATTCCACCCTCCTCCGCGGCACCACCTTCGCCGAGTGGGGCAGTGGGGTGGGCGTCGCCACCCTCGTCGCGGCGTACGTCGGGTACGACGCCTACGGCATCGAGGCGGAATGGGAACTGGTCGAGGAGGCCCGCAAGCTGGCCGACGACTTCGACCTGTCGGCCGAGTTCGTGTGCGGCAGCTTCATCCCGCCCGGTGGGGAGGAACACGTGCTGAAGGCCGGGGACTACGC
Source organism: uncultured Fimbriiglobus sp. (assembly GCA_964390195.1). Classification (GTDB taxonomy): domain Bacteria; phylum Planctomycetota; class Planctomycetia; order Gemmatales; family Gemmataceae; genus JALHQU01. The sequence continues at coordinate 8,428 of CAYMHO010000245.1, forward strand.
CTGGATGACGACCGAGGAGGATTCGAGCTACGACGACCTCGGGCTGGCGGTGGAGGACCTGGACATCGTGTACGCCTACTCGTGGCCGGACGAGGAGCAGGTGGTGGCGGAGTTGTTCGAGAAGCACGCCGGATCGGGGGCGGTGCTGCTGAGTTGCATCGGCGGGGACAACTTCCGCCTGCGGCGGAAGATGCCGCCCAAGAAAAAGGCGGGGAAGGTGCGGCGGAAGTAGGACGTGGACCGCTCGCGGTGCGAGGGGTCCACATTCAGTCGAAGTGTTCGTCTCCGGGGTTGAACGCCGGCATCGCCATCACGATGGCCGTCACCTCGTCGTCCGCCACCAGCCGGTGCCGCGTGCCGGCATCGATCCGGATGACGCTCCCGGGCTTCACCTCGAACCACTCGCCGTTCAACTCCATCCGCCCGGTGCCGTCCAGCACGTAATACACCTCCGTCGTGGCAAGGGATCGCGGTATTACATTGCACTGCCTACTGCGGGTGCGGTATCTGGTGGCAGGCTGAATCCCGCGTGGGCGGATACCCAAGTAACGTGTCGATCTGTGCGCACATAGTTTTGAGGTGGTGGCGGAGGTCCTCCCTTGTGGTGCCTGGCCTGTGGGCCGGGGTCAACTGCTGGAGCTGTGCGGCCGGTACCGGGTGCTGCTGGCCGACGGCGACGGCGTGTACGACCCGACCGACCATTCGGATCGCCTCCTCCTGGGGCTGCACGGGGTCATGAATGAGGCGGAACTCCACGTGCTCAAGCAGCGGATGCACCAGGGTAAGCTGAACAAGGCCCGCCGAGGCGAGTTATTCGCCACCCCGCCGACCGGGTACGTGTGGTCCCCCGACCGCCGCTGGGCCATCGACCCGGACGAGCAGGTGCGGGCGGTCGTGACGCTGATCTTCGACCAGTTCGACCGCGAGGCCACTCTGCACGGGTTACTCCGCTACCTGGTGCACCACCAGATCCGCATCCCGGTCCGCCCGGCCGGGGGCCCGAACAAGGGCCACCTGGAGTGGCACCGGCCGAGCCGGGCGACGCTCCTGAATCTGCTCAGGCACCCGAGCTACGCGGGCGCGTACCGGTACGGGCACCGGCCGGTCGACCCACGCCGGAAGCAGCCTGGGCGACCCGGCACCGGCAAGCGGGCGTGTCGGCCGGACGAGTGCCTGGTGCTCCTCCGCGACCACCTGCCGGCAGACATCAGCTGGGCCCGGTTCGAGACGAACCAGACACGGCTCGCGGCGAACCGAAACACGGCGGCGACGCCGGGGGCTCCGCGAAACGGGCCCTCCCTGCTGGCCGGTCTGGTCCGGTGCGGGCGGTGCGGGCAACGCATGGTGGTGCGGTACGACGGCCGGCGGGCACTGGGCTCGTACTCGTGCTCGCGGGCGGCGGCCGACTACGGCGAGCCGTTGTGCCAGGGGCTGTCGTGCGGGTCGGCACTGGACGCGATGGTGGCCCGGCAACTGCTGGCGGCGGTCGCGCCCGCGGCGCTGGACGCGAGTCTGGCGGCCGTCGCGGACGTTGAGCGCCAGCGGGCGGACCTCCAGCGGCAGTGGCACCTGCGGCGGGAGCGGGCGGCATTCGAGGTGGACCGGGCGTGCCGGCAGTACCAGGCGTGCGAGCCGGAGAACCGGCTGGTGGCCCGCGAGCTCGAGCGCCGCTGGGAGGAGGCCCTGAAGCAGCAGCGGCAGCTCGACGAGGAGTACGCCCGGTTCGTGCGGAACGCCCCAGCCGAACTGAGTGACACCGCGGTGTCAGCCATCCGGGCGCTGGCGGCCGACCTGCCGGCGGTGTGGGTGGCGACGACGACCACGCCGGCGGACCGTCAGCGGATCGCCCGGATGCTCCTGGAACGGGTGCTCGTGACCGTGGACAAGACGAGCGAACGCGTCGAAGCGACGCTGCACTGGGTGGGCGGGATCGTCCGGTCGCACACGATCACTCGCCCCGTGTCGCGGTACCGTCATCAGGCGAACTACCCGCGGCTGGTCGAGCGCCTGCGGGAGTGGTGTGCCCGACGCCTCTCCTCGGCGGCCATTGCCGAGCGGTTGAACGCCGAAGGGTTCTGTCCGCCGAAGCGGACGAGTCGGTTCACCACCGAGATGGTCCGGCGGTTGACGGTGCAGTTGGGGCTCGCTCGCCGCCACCGTCACGGGAGTGGGACCGGCCTGGACGCGGACGAGTACCGGCCGATGAGCCTGGCCAGGCGACTGGGCATCAGCCGGGACACGGTCCGACGCTGGCTGCGGGCCGGCTGGCTGAACGTGCGGCGGGACGACGACGGGCATCACGTGATCTGGGCGGACGCGAGCGAACTCCGCCGGCTTCGCGAGTTGCACGCACTCCCACGGACGTGGGCCAACAAGGCTCGGTTGGCGAAACTGAAGAAGCCGAAACCGCGGCCGGCGCGGTAGACTCGGACCGGCCCG
>CAYMHO010000246.1:0-10753 GCA_964390195.1 uncultured Fimbriiglobus sp.
GCTCGCTCCGCGAGCGGACGGTCCGAACCCGCTCGCGGAGCGAGCAGAACACTTTTCACGCCACGAAGTTTCGCGGGTCTTCGATCACCCCCGTCAGCGCGCTCGCGGCGACCGTCAGCGGGCTCGCCAGGAACACCTTCGCTTCCTTGTGCCCCATGCGGCCGGGGAAGTTGCGGTTGGTGGTGCTGATGCAAGAGATGGGGGTGTTCAACCGGCCGAAGGTGTCGCTCGGCCCGCCCAGGCACGCCGCACAGCTCGCGTCGCCGATCTTCGCCCCGGCGTTGGTGAAGATGCTCCGCAGGCTCTTCCCGCCGATCATCTCGGTGTCCAGCCCGGCCGCCACCTCGGTCGTCGCCGGCACCACGAAGGTGTCGATCTTCACCGTCTTGCCGTTCAGGATGCCGGCCGCCGCCCGGAAGTCGGTCAGCTTGCCGCCGGTGCAACTGCCGATGTACGCGCGATCCAGTTTCGTGCCCGCCACCTCGCTCACGAACGCCTTGTTGTCCGGGCTGTGCGGCTTGGCGATGACCGGCTCCAGTTTGGTCACGTCGTACACCTTCTCGAAGATGTGCTTCGCCCCGGCCTGCGGCTGGAACACCGTGTACGGCTTGCTGCCGGTCTTCTTGTTCCGCTCGTCCACGTACTTCCGGGTGACCGCGTCCGCCGGGATGATGCCGTTCTTCCCGCCGGCCTCGATGGCCATGTTGCACAGGGTCATCCGCTCTTCGATGTTCAGGGCGAACACCCCGTCGCCGTCGAACTCCATCGCCCGGTACGTCGCCCCGTCCACCCCGATGTCGCCGATGACGGCCAGGATCAGGTCCTTCGCCATCAGGTACGGCGGCAGGTTGCCGTGGAAGACGAACCGCATGGTCGGCGGCACCTTCAGCCAGGTGCGGCCGGTGCCCAGGACGAACCCGGCGTCGGTGTTGCCGATGCCGGTGGCGAACTGGCCGAACGCCCCGGCCGTACAGGTGTGGCTGTCGGTGCCCAGCAGCACCTCACCGGGGCGGGTGTGCCCCTCTTCGGGCAGCGCGATGTGACACACCCCCTTGTAGCGGTCGGTACCGACGTCGTAGTAGTACGGCAGGTTCTGCTCGGCCGCGAACTCCCGCAGCACGTCCACGTTGCGGTTGGCCATCGCGTCTTTGGTGAAGATGTAGTGGTCGGGGATGACCACCACCTTCTCGCGGTCCCACACCTTGGCGTCTTTGCCGAAGTGCTTCTTGAAGATGCCGATGGTGCCCGGCCCGCACACGTCGTGCGTCATGAGCACGTCCACGTCCACCCACACGGTGCTGTCGGCGGCCACGTGGTCGCGGCCGGCCGCTTTGGCCAGGATTTGTTCCGTCAGGGTCATGGGGGCCGGCATGGACGCAACTCCGGGGAGATCGCTCGCGCGCGAGATATGTGAATTGTAGGAGGCGCGGGGTGAACCGGGGTCCGCGCGTCGAACATGCCCCCGGCCGGCAGAACCTATCATGCCAAACGACCACGCCCCACCGGCCCAGCGCGGAACTAACTCGTGCAAGTCTTCCAGAGCGGCCTGGAGTGCTGTCTGTCCGACCTCTCACTGTCGTGCGACGGGCGGTTCGTGCTGGTGACGGATTCGCAGACGGGGGTGGAGGTGTGGGACCGGGTAGTGGGTCGCACGATCCCCCTGCCCGACTGGAGGGACTACCACGGCGGCCAGTTCCACCCGACCCGGCCGCTCGCCATGTTGTTCGGCGAACCTGGGGTGGTACTGCTCGACGTCACGACGTTCCAGACCACCCCGTGCCTCTCCTCAGCCTATCGCTTCGACTGCGAACTGCAGTTCGCCACCGACAGCACGCTCATCGTGAAGACCAACGGCGGCCTGCACCCGAGGTACTACGGGTACGCGCTCGAGGGGATTGAACTCGGCATGCGGTGGCGGTGCGGGCCGGACCTGAACCAGAACTGGCAGGAGCGGCACACCCGGGTCAGCCCGTCGGGGGAGTGGTTCGCCGTGGCCGGGTTTCGCGAACTCGAACCCCCTCGGGCACGCTACGAGGTGGAAATTCGCTCCGCGGACAGCGGCGAATGTGTGGGGACGGTTCACCCGCCGGCGTCCCACCTCCAGGCGATTCTGGACACCAACTCGCTCCTGTTCTCGGACCGGCACGGCCTGTTCACCTGGGACGTGGCCAGCGGCAAGGAGATCCGCCGGTTGGCCGTGCCGGGACGGAACAGCGACGACACCCACGTCGCCCTCTCGGGTGACGGCAGCAAGCTGGTGGCCGCCCGGCGGCAGACGGTGTACGAGATCGACGTGACCACGATGCGGGTGGTGCGTGCGCTGGACTTCCCGCTGAAGTCGTTGATCCACAGTGTGGCCTACTCGCCCGACGGGCTGACCGCCGCGTTCGGCACCGGCAAACGGCAGTTCGTCATCTGGGACCTGGAGTGAGGGCACGCCGCCCCCGGTCCCCCCGCTCGCGGTATGACGGGCGGGCGATCACCGCCCCAGCTTGCGGTACAGGTCGGCATGGATTTCGGACGGCGCCCGCACGATGATCGACATGGTCGGGTAGTGGAAGGTGATGCTGCCCACCCCGCCGGCCCCCTCCCACACGGACGGCTCGACCCCCCGCGTGATGGCGTCGATGATGATCTGGGCGTTGGCCGCCGTCGCCTGGGCGTCCAGGTACGCCCCCCACGGGCCGACGTTCCCGACCATGTTGCTGGCGACCAGATCCCGCACGTCGTAGGCCCGCGCCACGCACTGCTTCTTCGCCTCCTCCACCGTCACCACCTGGATGACGCCGTCCCGCAGGACGAACGTCAGCCCCTTCGACTGGAGCATGATCCGCAGGGCACTCCGGGCCGTCAGCCCGCCGGGCACGTCCACCTTGTCGTCCAGGTTCACCCCGCGGGCTTCGAGCGACTTGGAGTCCACGAAGATCTTCTGGTCGATGGCGGTGGACAGCAGTTGCACGGCTTCCTGGAACGGCGCGTCCTTCAGCCCGCCCTTGATCGGCGTCTCCAGCGACTTGAGCAGTTTCTCTTCCTCGGCCGTCAGCTTCGGGGCGAACATCTTCTTGATCCGCTTGCCCTTCTCGATGAAGTCCTTCGGGTACTCGATGTCGCCGCTGGCCGGGATGGCCGACCGCTGCACGTCGTTCATGGCCAGTCGGAAGCGGTCGGCCGAGAGGGTCGTCAGGTCGCGGGCCACCTGGATGGCGTCGGCGTTCGTCTGCTGCCCCTGGAGGTAGAAGACGGCCGGGTTGTTCGGGTACTTGGCGGCGATGGCGGCGAGTTTCTTCTGGGCGTCGGCGGTGCGGCCGGCGTCGACGTCCTTGGCGATGCCGGAGATGGCCTCGTCCACCTCCTTCGTTTCCAGCTTGGCCGCTTCCACCAGCTTCTGGTTCTTCTCGCTCTTGATCACCCGCTCGGCGAGGGCCGGGTCGTACTTCGGGGCGACGGCTTTGGCGGGGGTGCCGTTGATGGCGGCGATGGCGTCGTCGAGTTGTTTGGTCAGTTCGGTCCGCTTGGTCTCGGTGATGACCGCCCCGGCCACCTTCGCCGACACGTCCTTCAGGTTGCGGACGGCCTTGGCGGCGTCCACCCGGGCGATGCCGGACGCCGTGCGGATGGTCTCGGCCACCTCGCCGGCCAGCGTGGCTTCGGTCGCCTGCAGCTTCTGTTTGGTGGTGTCCACGAGGTCTTTCGGCGGCGATTGCGCCGGCGCGACCGCCACAGCCAGCCCGACCGACAGGGCCGCCACCAACATCCGCCGTTTGCCGCGCATGGGGTTTCTCCCGGTACTCGGTTCCATTCGACCCCGCCCGCTTCTCCCCTTCAACGTACCCGCCCGGCAAACCGTTTGCCACCAGTTCGGCGGCGGGAGAACCGGCCCGCCGGCGGGATCGCCGTTGACCCCCCCCGCCCGGGCGGGTACACAGGGGTGGTGGGAAACCCTTGCGGAGAGCGACCATGCGGCGATGGGCGTGGGTGAGAGCCGGGCTGCTGCTGGTCGCCCTGGTGGTGGTGGTCGGCGGCGTGCTCGGGTGGGTGGTGAAGCGGGAGCCGGACTTCTACGCCCAGGAGATGGCGGTCGCCCCGCAGGCGAACGACCCGGCCGTGGCCAGCGAGACCCAGACCCGCATCGGCGACCTGGTGGGGGCGCTCACCCTGTACGCCGTCCCCGGCGAGTGGCAGGTGAGCTTCACCGCCGACGAGCTGAACGCCTTCCTCCGCGAGGACGACGGCGTCCTGCTGCTGCGGCCGAAGTGGGACGGGTTCGCCGACCCGCGGGTGAGCATCCGCGGCGACCGCCTGCTGGTCGGCGGGCGGGTGGGCGACGGGCCGACGGCGGTGGTGCTGTGGGTGGAGGTGCGGGCGTGGCTGGTGGCCGGCGAACCGAACACGTTCGCCGTCGAACTGGTGAACGTCGGCGTCGGCAGCCTGCCGTGGTTCAAGCGGTGGCTGATGGACCGGCTGAGCGAGTTCGCCGGCAAGTACGGGGCCGACCTGACGTGGTACCGCGGGGCGAGCAACCCGGTGGCCATCGGCCGGCTGAAGGCGAACCAGAACCAGCCGGACCTGGTGCTCACCGAGTTGTCCGTCGGCGACGGCAAGATCGTCATCGGCGGGAAGGGGTTGCTCGGGCAGTAGGCCGGCAGGGTCAGGATCGAGGAAGAAGAGCAAGTGGGGGAAGCCGCGAGGACGATACCATCGGTTGTGTTCCTGCTTCCCTTGCCCCTCGTTACTCCCCACTTGCTCCTTCTCATCCATGTCTGTTGACACGCGGAACGTGCTGCTCCTGATCGTCGTCACCACCCTGCTGCGGCTGGGCTGGGCGGCGGCGCTCGAGCCGAGCAACGACGAGTCGTACCACTGGCTGTACGCCGTCCACCCGGCGCTCAGCTACTTCGACCACCCGCCGATGACCATGTGGGTGGAGCGGGCGGGGCTGACCGCGTGCGGCGGGTGGGTGCACCCGCTCTCCCTGCGGCTGGGGTTCGTGCTGCTGTTCGCCGGCAGCACCTGGGTCCTGTTCCGCTGGGCGGCCGACCTGTTCGGCGACCGGGCCGGCTGGTGGGCGGCCCTCCTGCTGAACCTGAGCGGGTACCACACCGCCTTCGGCGGGTGCTTCGCCCTGCCCGACTCGCCGTTCCTGTTCTTCGCCCTGCTCACGTTCTGGAAAGCCACCGACGCCGTGCGGAAGGACAAACAGCCCGGCAGCCTGCTCCGCTGGGCGTGGGTGGGGGTCGGGTTCGCCGGGGCGATGCTGAGCAAGTACCACGCGGTGCTGCTGCCGGCGGGGGTGGTGGCGTTCGCGCTGGTCACACCGGGGAAGCGCAACCTGCTGTGGCGGCCGGGGCCGTACCTGGCCGTGGCGATGGGGCTGCTGGCGTTCGCCCCGGTGGTCATCTGGAACGGTCAGCACGAGTGGGCGTCGTTCCGCTTCCAGGGCGGGCGGGCGAGCACCGCGGGGGCCATCCCGTTCCTGCACGAGGGGCCGCTCAAGTGGCTCGGCGGGCCGATCCTGTACCTGCTGCCGTGGGTGTGGTTCTGGCTGGTGGTGGAGCTGGTGCGGGGGCTGCGGCGGTTCCGCTCGCAACGCGAAGTGCCGCGAATCCTCCTCTGCCTCGCCGCCACCCCGCTGTTCTTCTTCCTGCTCATCTCCGGGTTCAGCCGCAGCGTGCTGCTGCACTGGCCGCTGGTCGGCTTCCTGCCGCTGTTCCCGCTCGCCGGCCGCCTGTTCACCGGGCTGGAGTTCCAGTTCCCCAGAGCGGCACGGGTGTTCCCGCCGCTGTGGGCCGGCATCGTGCTGCTGCTCGCCGGGCTGGTGGTCGTACAGACCAGGTACGGCGTCATCACCTTCCCGCCGAAGGCGAAGGACCCGACCGCCGACATCAGCGGGTGGGCGAGCGTGGCCGACGAACTCGACCGCCGCGGGCTGCTGAGCGAGCCCGACACGTTCCTGTTCACCAACCTGTGGTACGACAGCGGGCAGTTGGCGTTCGCCACCCGCGGGCGGGTGCCGGTGGCCTGCTACCACAGCCTGGACGCCCGCGGGTTCGCCTTCTGGAGCGCGCCGGCGGAGTACGTCGGCAAGACGGGGTTCTACGTTGTGGCCGACGAGTGGAGCGAGGAGGCGACCCGCGGCGAGTACGCCGCCTTCTTCCAGTCGATGACTCTCGAAGCCGAGTTCACGATGACCCGCGGGGGCAACCCGTTCCGCCCGGTCCGGGTGTACCGCTGCACCAACCAGCAGCGGCCGTACCCGTTCGACTTCAAGCCGAAGGCCGCACCGGCACCCTGACGGAACGCGGTCATTTCCCGACCGGCATCAACTGCTTCTCGATCTCCGGCGGCAGCTCGAACGCCTGTGCCACCGCCGCGATCGGTTCCCCCACCTGCGGGATGAGGTCCGCCCGCAGGTGGCCCAGCCGCTTCTGCTCGGCCAGTCGCAGGGTCGGCAGCCGCTCCGGCGGCAGGCCCATGAGGCGGCAACCGGTGGCGTCCACGGCGAGCGGGTCGATCCCCATCACGATCGCCCCGACGTGCTTGGCGGTGCCCGCGAGCGGGCCGTCGCCTTCCATGCCGACAACCCCGTCAATGATGGCCAGGTGCGGGGTGTGCGTGAGCGCGATGTCCACGATGCTGTTCGGGATGCCCCGCCAGTGCAGTTCGTTCTTCGGCCACCCGTAGCAGATGCCCGGCAGGATGCCGAACAGGTTCTTCAAACTGAGCGTCGCCCCGGCCCAGTGGTGCGTCTTCAGCTTGGGCAGACTGACGAACACGTCGGCCTCGGCGACCGTCTTCGACAGGTACAGGAACTCCAGCCCGGTGGTGCGGCCGACGTTCGTCACCCTCACCGGTTCGTCGTGGTTGACGTCCACGAACCGCACCCCGCGGGCACGCAGTTCGTCGCCCAGACCGCTCTCGTTCACCAGGAACTGCGCGTTCCGCCAGTGCCCCGGCCCTTCCGCGACGACCACTTCCGACGCCCCTTCCCGTTGGAACAGATCGATCACCGCCCCGACGAACTTCGGGTGCGTGTTGATGACCCGATCGCGGTGGAACTCCACCAGGTTCGGCTTCAGCACCACCCGCTTGCCGGCAATCGGAACGTGCTGCCGGAAGTGTTCGAACTGCTTCTGCAAGATGTCGGCGAGCGGCGCGTCGTACCCGTCGGCCCGGGCGATGTGGACGGCCGACGTGACCGGCAGCGGGCGGACGGCCGCGGTGCCGCTGATGAGGAAATTCTGCACCTTCGCCTTCAGTTTGCCGAAGAACCCGGTCGCCTCCGACTTGGCCTGCGTCGGCTGGTCCTTCGCCGACTCGCGGGTGCTGCCGACGACGGCGTGCGTGGCGACGGTCGGCGTGTCGGCCCTCTGGAACGGGTTGCGGGCGGCCGTGTTCAAAGCGAGTGCCGCGAGTGCCAGCCGGAACGGCCCGGCCCCGAGGCCGTTCGTCTGCTCCGCCTCGTAGGCCAGCGCGTCGGCGATCTTCGCGTCCAGCGTCGGCAGCGTGTCCACCGTCGCCGCGTCGTCCGCATGCACGCTCAGTGCGAGCTTGATCCACGCCAGCGTTTCGAGGTCCGTCGTCTGATTCGCCACCACCCGCAGGTAGCCCTTCGCGGCGTCGATCCGCGGGTTATCCGTCACCCCTTGTAGGGCGAGCAGCAGCACGCACGTCGACCCGGGGATCGGCTCGGTCTGCTTGCCCAGGATGACGCGGCTGCCGTAGTTCGCTCCGCCGTGATCGAACGCGCGGTCGAGCAACAACCGCAACCCTTCTTGCACCCGCGGGTGGTTCCCCAACCCCACTGTCCGTAGGGCCAGACACGCCCAGGCGGTCGGCTCCACCCACGAAAACGTCTCTTCGGCCCACGGCCAGCCGAGCAGCCCGGCGTCGATGTCGCCGGCGTCGGACGTGTCCAGCCGCACCACCTTCCCCTCGATGCCGAGCAGCTTGTTGGCGATCGGTTGCAGTTCGGCGGCCGGGTGGTTCAACAAACCCCGCGTGAACAGCACCAGCGCCGTCGGCCACACCGCCTGCTGCCGCCCGCGGGTGAGGCGGTAGCTGCCGTCCGGGTTGGCGTGCTGCTGGATGGCGGTCAACGCCGTGGCGATCTGCGGGGCGAACCGCTCCGGCTCGGCGGCGAGCGCCAGAGCCGCCAGGCAAGTGGGTTCCAGGTGGGTCTGCTGACCGCGGTGGTAGCCGAACCCGCCGTCCGGCGACGCGGAACCGGCGAGCAACTCAAGCGGCGAGGGGGCCATCGGGTGCGCTCGGGGGATAGATTTCAGCGGAAGCATAGAACATCCGCGTGCCCAGTTCACCGAGACCGTTCATGAAAGTGGCTCACTTCGATTGTTTCAGTGGGATCAGCGGGGACATGGTGCTCGGGGCGGTGATCGACGCGGGGGTGCCGGCCGACGCAATCCGTGCCGCACTCGCCTCACTCGGGCTGCCGATCACGCTGGAGGTGGAGACGGTGAAGCGGTGCGGGTTCCGCGCCACCAAAGCCACCATTCACGCGACGGACGAAGAAGACTACCGCTTCCTGCCGGACGTGCAGAAGATCATCGCCTCGAGTACCCTGACCGACCGTCAGCGCGACTTGGCCACCCGCATCTTCACCAAACTGGCCCACGCCGAGTCCGCCGCCCACGGCATGCCGCTGGAGCGAGTCCACTTCCACGAGGTCGGCGCGCTCGACAGCATCGCCGACATCCTCGGGGCGGCCGTCGGGCTGGACTTACTGGGGGTGGACACGTTCACCGGCAGCAGCGTGCCGACCGGCAGCGGGACGGTGAAGTGCGCCCACGGGATCATGCCCGTCCCCACCCCCGGCACGCTCGCGTTGCTCCACGGCGTGCCGCTGTCGAAGTTCACGGCGAAGGGCGAACTGACCACCCCGACCGGGGCGGCCATCCTGACGACCGTGGTGACAAGCTGGACCGACGCGCCGGCGATGACGGTCGAACGGGTCGGCACCGGGGCTGGCACGAAGGACTTCCTCGAACACCCGAACATCCTGCGGCTGCTCGTCGGTGAAGCGGCGGGCGCGGGCTCCTCCGACACCGTCGTGGTCCTCGAAACCAACCTGGACGACTGCACGCCGGAAGTGATAGGGTTCACCACCGAGCGGCTGTTCGCGGCCGGCGCGCTCGACGTGTTCACCTTCCCCATCCAAATGAAGAAGAACCGGCCGGGCGTGCTGCTGAGCGTGATCGCGTCTCCCGAAACGGCCGAGGCGTGCGAGGCGATCCTGTTCCGCGAGACGGCCACGTTCGGCGTCCGCCGACACACCGCCACCCGCGGCAAGCTGCACCGCGAGGGGGTGACCGTCGACACCCCGTTCGGCCCGGTGAAGGCGAAGAAGGGCTGGCGGGAGGGGGTCGAGATCGTCACCCCGGAGTACGAGGACTGCGCCCGGATCGCTCGGGAACAGAACGTGCCGCTGCGGAGCGTGTACGACGCCGTGCGGCGAGCTTCGGGCTGACCCCGACAGGCGGTGGGCACCCCGCACCCGCAGGGGCGACCGCCCACCCGGGTCGCCCGACCGGGGCTAGGCCGCGAACACCTCCAGGAACCCCCGCAACTGCTCGGTCAGGAGTGGTCGCAGCCTGTCGGCGTTGAAGTCGGCGGCGGTCACGAACTTGAGCGTCACCACGTCCAGCCCTTCCCACCGCCCGCGTTCGAGTGTGGCGTCACGCCCGGCCCCCTCCCACCGGGCGAGGTTGAACTGACTCGGTTTGGCCGGCAGCCACACCTCCAAACTGGCCGCGTCCTTCGTCTTCACCCGCACCCAGAAGCGGTTCGACTGCGGCACCCGCACGGTGATGGCGTCCACCACGTCCCACTGGACCTTCGCCTTCGGCTCGATGTCGCGGAGCAGTTTGAGCAGTTTGGACAGCAGCGCCTTGTCCCACTTCCGCCCCTTGCCCGGCGGGAACCCCTTGTCGCCCAGGTGCCACTTCTCGCCGTCCACCTTCCACGGCATGGCGGCTTCCACCTTCGCCGCCACCGGCCCGCCGCCTGCCAGTTCGCCGAACGACTCCACGCACTTCGCCAGGAACGCCTTGAACTGCGGCGTCTCGGTCTCCTCCTTCTTCACGACGGTGACGACCACCGTCTGCCCCGCCCCGCGGCCGTCGTTCGTCACCTCCACCCGGTGGTCGCGGCTGTACCCCTCGTGGCCGGGGTAATCCGAGAGCGGGCGGAGTTTGAGGGCGGCCGCCAGGTCGGCCGTCTTGAAGGCGTTGCGGCGAGTGCGGAGGCACAGTTTCAGGTACGCCTCGTGCCCGGTCATGGCGTGCAGGAACCAGCCCCGCGCTTTCGTCGGCGGGGCGATCTCCACGATGGTGCGGTGCGTCCAACTGGTTTCGCCCCACTCGCCGAGCGCCTCGATCTGCTCGACCACGCTCGCCAACGCGTCGCCGTCCCACTTGCACGGCGTACCCTTGGTCGTGATGCGATCCTTCGTGTGCCACTTGACGCCGTCGAGCTCCCAGGGGAGTTTGGCGTCCTTACCCACGTCGGCGAGGTCGATGTCGCCCAGCTTCTCGGCCAGGGCTTTGAGCGGGTCGAACTTCGGCCGGTCGGCGAACGGTCCGGCTTCGAGGATGCCGGCGAGAATGCGGCCGGTGTGCGACTCACTCACTTTCACCACGTCTTCCGGGGTGCCGACGGCCACCACCCGCCCGCCGTTGATGCCCGCCTCCGGCCCCATGTCCACGATCCAGTCGGCCGTCTTGATCACGTCCAGGTTGTG
>CAYMHO010000247.1:0-10726 GCA_964390195.1 uncultured Fimbriiglobus sp.
CGAACAGCACGTCCGCGTCGAACACGTAAATGCCCATGCTGCCGAGGGCGTGGTGGGGGTCGCCGGGCATGGGCGGGCAGGTGGCCGGCTTCTCGCGGAAGCCGATGATGCGGTAGTCTGGGTCCACGTCGATGATGCCGAACTGGTTGGCCTCGCGGAGGGGCACCGGGATGGTGCCGACGGTCAGTTCGGCCCCGGCCTGCTCGTGCGCCCGCAGCATCTCCCCGTAGTCCATCTTGTAGATGTGGTCGCCGCTCAGGATGACCACCTTCGCCCCGGCCTCCGGCTCCAGGCTGTAGATGTTCTGGTACACCGCGTCGGCCGTCCCCTTGTACCAGTTCTCGTCGATCCGCTGCTGCGGGGGCAGCACCTCCACCCCCTCGCCCAGTTCGCCGCTCAGGAAGTGCCACCCGCGGCGGATGTGCCGGTCCAGGCTGTGGCTCTTGAACTGCGTGATCACCCGCACCCGCCGCAGCCCACTGTTGATGCAGTTGCTCAGGGTGAAGTCGATGATCCGATAGGCCCCGCCGAACGGCACCGCCGGCTTCGCCCGGTCGCGGGTGAGCGGCTCCAGCCGGGTGCCTTTCCCGCCGGCGAGGATCACCGTCAGCACGTCGTTCCACATGGCCGCGTCACTCGGGTCGGGGAGAGGCCGACGAGGTGAGGGTATGGTATACCCCCGCCAGAGCCTCCGCCAAATCCGCTACAGGGTACCGGGCCGCCGCAGTTTCACTCGCTACAACCAGCGATCCCGCTTCATCCGGCGAACCGAGCAACCCGTGCGCCACCCGCGCCATCTCGACAGGGCGACCGACCGGCACCAGCCGCCCGTTCACCCCATCCCGGATCACCCGCTCCGTGTCTGGCGTGCGGGCGGCGATCACCGGCACCCCCGACGCCACCGCCTCGAGCAGGAACTTCGTCCCCCCGCGGGTGTGCGTACACCACGCCTGCGTCGCCGACCGCAGGTGCGGAGCGATGTCGGGCTGGAATCCGGTGAAGTGAACCCTCTCGGGTTCGAGGCCGAGGGTGCGGGCGAACCGTTCGAGGTCGGGCCGCTCTGGGCCGTCGCCCAGGACGACCAGTCGGAGGAGGGGGTGAGCGTACCGGAGGGCGTCGAACGCCCAGACGACGAACCTCAGGTTGGCGACCGCGTCAAACCCGCCGCACGCGAGGATGGTGAGTGGTCTGCTCGCTCCGGGAGGGGGTTCAGATTCCGCTCGCGGAGCGAGCAGACCACTCACAGCCACCGGCCCCGAGAACTGCATCGGCGCGGGCATCAACCGGGCCGCCCACTCGCGGTCGTGTTCGCATTGCGAAAAGGTGGCGGTCAGCCCCGGAACGAACCCGCACATCGGTTGCACCGCCGACGCCCCGGCCGACAGCCACCGCGGGATCAACCACAAGCCGGGGCGCAGTTTCGCCAACGCCACCTTGCGAACCGCCCGGAACGCCTCCGCCCCGAGGGTGTGCAGCAGGTCGGGCCGGACCTCATTCACCAACCGGCGGACGTCGGCCGGCAGGGTGTGCCGCACCACCTCGAACCGCTCCCGCAGCGCGGGCAGGGCGAGGTCGAACTGCTTCACCGACCCGGTGACGTCGGCAGCGGAGCAAAGGGCGAGTACGCGGGTCATGACCAATCCTGTAGCCGGGGTCCGTGACCCCGGATCAGCCCGGCCTGACAGAGGCCGGCTACAGAAGACGGCCGACTACAAGTTACGGGTGCGGGGTGTCGTCTGGCAGCACGCCGATGAACGGCAGGTGCCGGTAGTCGTCGGCGAAGTCCAGGCCGTACCCGATGACGAACTTGTTCGGGATCTCGAACCCGGTGTAGTCGGGTTCGACGGCGATCGTCTGCCGGCCGATCTTGCGGAGCAGCACGCACGTCCGCACGCTCGCCGCCCCCTTGTGGTTCAGGTGTTCCACCAGCCGGGCGAGCGTCTGCCCGCTGTCCAGAATGTCGTCGAGCAGCAAGACGTGTTTCCCCTTCACGTCCGGCAGCAGGCCGTCGTTCACCACCAGCGTGCCGGGGGTGGTGCTGTTGCGGTAGCTGCTCGCCTGGATCAGCCCGATCTGGTGCGGGTGGCGGATGCGGCGGATCAGGTCGGCCAGGAACACCAGGCTGCCGGTGAGGATGCCGACGACCACGAACGGGCGGTCGGCGAAGTCGGCGTTCACCCGCCCGGCGATGCCGTCCACCCGCTCGCGGATGCGGTCTTCCGAGATGAGAACTTCCATGCGGGGCGAACCTGCGGCGGTGGGGTGCGATCATTCAACGACACCGCGTCCAATCCGAACAGGGGGGACCGACATGAGTAAGAAGCTCGACCACATCCTGGTCATCGACATCGAGGCGACGTGTTGGGAGATCGGCCCGCCGCCGTCGGGACAGACGAGTGACGTCATCGAGATCGGCGTCTGCCCCGTGGAGGTGAGCACCCTCACCCGGTTGGAGAAGCGGAGCATCCTCATTCGCCCGGAGCGGTCCACGGTCAGCGAGTTTTGCACGCGGCTGACGACGCTGACGCAGGAGCAGGTGGACGCCGGGGTCACTTTTGCCGACGCCTGCAAACTGCTGGAGAAAGAGTACCGGAGTACCGACCGCGTGTGGGCCAGCTTCGGCGATTACGATCGCAAGGCGATCGAGCGGCAGTGCAAGGAGACCGGCGTGCGGTACCCGTTCGGCCCGCGGCACGTCAACGTGAAGACGCTATTCGCCCTGGTGCGGGGGCTGCCGCACGAGGTGGGCACGGCTCAGGCCGTCGAGATGTGCGGGCGGGTGATGGAGGGCACCCACCACCGCGGTGATGACGACGCCTGGAACATCGCCGGGGTGCTCATCGACGTGCTGAAGGCGGCCCGCGGGTGAACTCCACTTCGATCTCGCACTCGGACACGACCGGGAAGCCGTCGCGGGTGGCGGTGGCGCGGGCCGCCAGCTTCCACACGCCGGGCAACTTCGGGTCGGCCTTGCTCGTCAGCACGAGGGTGGCGTTCGCCTTGTCGGCCGGCCACTCCAGCGCGGCGGCGCTCACCAGCCCGTGCAACTCCGGCGGGACGACCAACTCCACCTTCACGGGGCCGGACAGCTTCGAGGAGCGGGCCAGCTTGAGCGTGACCGCCGCCGGTTCGCCGCACACCGCTGTCACCTCGTCCGGGCCGGGCGACAGCTTCATCAACGCCCCCTCCACGCTCATCGTCACCTGCCCGTCCATCGCCGCCATCACCCACACCTGCTTCCCCTTCGGGTCCGGGATCTTCGCCATCGCCACCAGCCCGATGCGAGACGTGCGGGTGGACTCCAGGTGTTCCGGCAGCGAGACGGGGTACAACACGCTGCCAACGCCGGGGGCGACCTTGAACACCGGCCCGCGGATGCCCTGGCGGTGCCGCTGCTGGGCACCGGCCATGTCGAGCAGGATTTCGCCGGCGAACCCGTCGGTGCGTTCGACCATCAGGTCGGCCAGGTGCGTCGAGCCGCGGTACACCTTGCGGGTGCCGTCCGCCTCGGGCGACCGCACCTTGAACGGCGGCTTCAGAGTGGTGGCCATCAGCACGCGGTCTTCGGTACTCACTGACACCGGGGTGTCACCGATGACCGCCACCCCGCGGACGGTGACGAACGCGGTGGTCACGCCCGCGGTCTTGTCACACTCGAACGGCACAGCCACGCTCGGTGCACCGGCCGGAATGACGACATCCTTCGCCACCGTTACCCCATCGGGCAGGCCGTTCAGTTTGACCGTGATCGGCCCCTTGAACCCGCCGGTGCGGACGACCTCGACCGTGAGTGCCCCCTTCCCGCCGACCGGCACGCTGGCAACACCCACGGTTTTCAGGGTGAACCCGGCGGGTGGGCGTCGGAGCGTCAGTCGGTAGACGAATCTCGGATCGGGCGACTTGCCGGACGAGTCGCGGACGACCATGCGGTACTCGCCGTCGGCCGGCAGCGTGACGGACGCCTTCGGTTCGGGTGCGTCGGTCGCGGCCAGTTGCTTGCCGTCGGGTCCGATGATGACGAACACGGCGTCAACGGGCGAGTCGATCGATTTCGTGAACGCGGCAACGTCCCACACTTCAAACTTCCGCCCGGTGAACGTGTACACATCCTGCTCGCCGCGTGCGGTGAATGTCCCCGATACCCCGCACGGCCCTGGCAGGGCTGGCCCATCGGCTTCGGTTCGCTCGGAGAGGTCGCACACCAACAGGGTGAACGGTACTGGCCCGAACGGGGTTTGCAGTCGATACACGAAGCCGCCGGGAGACCGAGGGAACTCCACCTCGGCGGACACTCGCTCCAGTCTCGCTGCCCCGGTGGCCAACCCGTAGCCCACGAACTCGACCGTCCGTCGGTCGCCGACCCGGCCGCACGCCGGAAGGGCGGCCACCACCCGCGGGCCGGGCGTGAGGGCGAGGCGGTAGGTAAAGTTGCGATACCCGCGGTGGTCCACCTCGCGAACCACGAGCGTGTACGTCTTCCCCTTTTCCACCGCGAACGTGAGCGTCGGGTCGGTGCCTTCGGTGTCCACCGCCTCAGCGACCTTCTTGCCGTCGGCCTGGATTTCCAGCACCGCGTTAAACTCGTTGCCCAGCCGCCGGGCGAACAAGTCGGCCGTCACCAGTCCGGTGCGGTCGGCGGTGAACTGGTAGCGGTCGATCTCCTCGATCTTCCGGAGACGTCCGTTCACGGTGATCGGCAGGGTAACTTGTTGCGCTCCCTTGCGGGACTCGTCTTCCATCACCTCGTCGCCGCTCCCGACCACGAACACGCCGCACGCAGCCGCGCCGTTCGCGTTCGCCACGCTCCACCGCACCAGGCCGGGCGGCAGGTCCGCGGGGAGGGTGAGGCGCACCGGCACCTCGCGGGGCAGACGGGGGTCGTTGTCGAAGCTCTTGATGCCGAACCAGAACGGCGGGTCGGGCACGATCACCTCCCCCGGCGGGGCGAGTTGTTCGAACTTCACCCGCGGGTCGGACATGAAGAACTGCACGTCCGGCGTCCAGTCGCTGCCCCCCAATTTCACTTCCACCGTCTGCCCGCTCTTCGCGCCGGGAGGCCAGCAGTAGCAGTCCTTGCCCGGCGGCAGTTGGGCGAACGCAGGGGCCGTGAGGAGGAGCAGGGGCAGGAGGTGGCGGGTCATACCAACCCCTCGATCACCTTGCCTCCGTCCACCACCGGCACCGGGCGGCCGAGCGGGGTGAGGTACGTCTTGTCGCAGTCGATGCCCATCAGAGAGAAGATGGTGCGGAGGATGTCGGAAACGCCGACCGACTCGCCTACTGGCGCGGTTTGCGTCTTGTCACTCGCCCCGAGGACGATGCCCGGCTTCGTTCCGCCGCCGGCCATCAGGACACTCTGCACCATCGACCAGTGGTCGCGGCCGGCCTTCTCGTTGATCCGCGGGGTGCGGCCCATCTCGCCCATCATCACCACCAGCGTGCTGTCGAGCATGCCGCGGTCGTGCAGGTCGGAGACGAGCGCCGCGAACGCCATGTCCGCCTGCGGAATCAGGTCTTTCTCCAGGCTCGGGAAGCAGGAGAAGTGCGTGTCCCACCCGCTGTGATCGACCCCTACGAACCGGCAGCCCGCTTCGACGAGCCGACGAGACAGCAGGGCGCACTGGCCGAGCGTTGTCATGCCGTACTTTTCGCGGGTCTTGTCGGACTCGGCCTTCAGGTCGAACGCTTTGCGGGCGGCAGGCGACGACACCAGGTCGCGGGCCTTGTCGAAGTAGGTGGCCATCGTCGCGGCCTTGCCGCTCGGCTGGCCACCCGACTCGACTGCTTGCAGCAACTGCTGCCGCCGCTGGTAGCGGGTGTCGCTCAGACCCTCGCCCGGCTTCAGATCCTTCACCTCGAAGTCCGGTTGGATGGGATCGGACTCGATCACGAACGGCGCGTGTTCGGCCCCGTAGAACCCCGGCCCGCCCGCGGCCATCGGGTGCGGCAGGTTGATGTACGGCGGCACGCCGCCCCGCCCGCCGAGTTCCTTCGACACGATCGACCCGACCGACGGGTACAGCTCGTTCACCGGAATCTTCGTGTTCGCCCCGTCGGCGAAGTTCGGTTTGTACCCGGTGAACAGGTAGTGGTACCCGGTGCGGTGGCCGTTGTCCTGGTGGCTGTGGTGCCGCAGGATGGCGAACTTGTCGGCGATCTTGGCCGAACGGTGGCAGTGCTCGCCGACGATCGTTCCGGGCACGGATGTCTTGATCGGCTTGTACGGCCCGCGGATCTCGGCCGGGGCATCTGGCTTGAGGTCCCACATGTCGATGGTGCTCGGCCCGCCCTCCAGGAACAGGAAGATGCACGCCTTCGCCTTCGGCTCCTTGCCGTTGCCGGCGGTCGCCTGAAGCTGAAACAACGTGGGCAGCGACAACCCTGCGATGAACCCGGACGCACCGAGTTTGAGGGCGTGACGCCGGGAGAGTGGGCGGTGCGGCATTGGTTCACGCCTCAGCGGTTGTAAAGGAAGTCCTTCGTGTTCAGCAGCGTCCAGAGCACGTCTTCGGTCGCCTCGCGGCGGGTGATTGCTTCCTTCCCGTCGAACAGCTTCAGAAGCGTCTCCTGTTCGTGCTTGGTCGGGAAGCGGGCGTGCGTGGACAGGTAAAGCTCCTCGACGATCACCGCCGGCGACTTTTCCGAGTCGGCCAGTTTGCGGGCGACCCCCTTCCGCGAGCGGATCTTCGCCTCGATCTCCTCGGCGTTCATCAGGTGCAGTGCCTGGGCGATACTCGGCTCGGTGCTCCGCTCACACTCGCACACGCTGGTGCGGGCTGGCCGGCCGAACAGTTGGAGGAAGTACGACGGCATCCGGTTGTCCCACAACTGAATTGCTCGCGTGCCCTCCGGAGTGCCGTTGAACTTCTCCGGCACGCCCGTCGCCTGGCACACCGCGTCGAGCAGCACCTCGGCCGGGAGGGTGCGGCTGCGGGCGTGGCTGAAGTTCTGTTCGTCGTCGGAGTTCGCCTTCGTCGGCCCGGCGAGTTGGTACACCCGCGAGTTCAGGACGGTGCGAGTGACGGCCTTCAGGTCGAACTTGTTTTCGACCAGGTGCTTGGCGAGTGCGGCGAGCAGCGGTTCATTCCCCGCCGGGTTGGTCAGCCGCAAGTCGTCGATCGGGTCGATCAGCCCGCGGCCGAGGTGGTGCGCCCACAGGCGGTTCACGATCACGCGGGAGAAGTACGGGTTCTCCGGGGAAGTCACCCAGTCGGCCAACACCACCCGCCGGTCGGTGCGGTCGGCGAAGGTTACGTCCTTCCCGCCGAGCACCCGCGTCGAGATCGGCTTTCCCGTGCGGGGGTGCTTCAAGTCTGTTCCGCCACTCGACACGACTGCCTCGTTGCCGCCGTTCGGCTTCCGTGTGATGCCGGTGAAAAACCCGGCCAGGGCGAAGTAGTCGTCCTGTCCCCAGCGGTCGGACGGGTGGTGGTGGCACTGGGCGCACTCGATCCGCACGCCGAGGAACACCTGCGAAAGTGACCGGCTCATCACCTCCGGCTTGTCGAGCGCTCTGTAAAGGCCGGCCGGCCCGACCGCCGTCACCTTCCCTTCGGCCGTGAGGATGTCGCGCACGAACTGGTCGTACGGGCGGTTGGCGGCGAACTGCTCCCGCAACCAGCGGTGGAACGCAACGGCCCCGTTGGCGGTGAGCACATCCCGATCGACCCGCAACAGGTCCGCCCACTTCGTCGCCCAGAAGTCGGCATACTCCGGCCGCTCCAGCAACTTGTCGATCAGCTTCGCCCGCTTCTTCTGGTCGGTGTCGGCGAGGAACTCGCGGGCCTCCGTTGCCGTCGGCAGCGTGCCGATCACGTCCAGGTAGACCCGCCGCAGGAACGTGGCGTCGTCGGCTAACTCGCTCGGCGGGATGCCGAGTTTGGCCAGTTTGTCCCAGACGTGTTGGTCGATGAAATTGGCTTCCGGTGGGCGGGTGAATGTCACGTCGGATCGCGGGACTGTGACCCGGCACACGGTCACCCGGCCCAGATACCGCACCAGGATGGCGGCCTCGCCGGGGATCTTGCCCGCCTGGACGAGCCCGCCGCGGTCCGCCCCGGCGATGACACCGGCGTTCGACTCGAACTCCGTTTCGGCCGTCACGTCCCGCCGGTGCCCGCGGCTGTCGGTCGCCGTCACCCTCAGTTGCTGCGACCCGCCGAGTGACAACACCTTGTCACTCGGTTCGACTTCGATGCTCACGACCGGAGGCGAGGTGTCCGTCCGTAGGCTTGCCCCCTCGGCGATCCACCTCACCAGCCGCTTGTACGCCAGCGACCCCTCGTGCAGTTTCTTCCCCCCGCCGTGCGGGGTGCGGCCGGTGCCCTTCGTCACCAGCAGGCTGCTCTCGGGCGACGCCGGGAACAGCCGCCGCCCGCGGCCTTCGGCGACGATCGCCACGCGGTCCGCCTCCGGGTCGAACCCGAACACACTCAGCTTGAACCCGTTCTGCCCCTCCGCCTTCCCGTGGCAGCCGCCGCTATTGCACCCCGCTTTCGTGAGCAGCGGAATCACCTGCTGCTCGAACGACACCGGGGCCGGGTGTTGAACGCCCTTCACCTCCACGCTCACCGTTGCGGTCTGGTTGTCGTGACTGATGCGAACGGTCGTCGCCCCTTCGGCCAGCGGTGCGACCAGCCCGCGGGCGTTCACCGCCGCGACGTTCGGGTCGGCGACCTCGTACCGCACCGCGTGCGTCAGGTCGGTGGTGCCGCGGTTCACGAGCAACTGGTGTGTCGATTCCGGGCCGTCCAGCACCACCTTCGCCGGGGTCGCGATCAGTTCGGGCGAAGCGGCCGACACGAACGAAGTCGCCACGAACAACACCACGGCCAGCGGTGGCAGCGGGCGACACATGCGGAGGGGTCCGGAGGGCAGGGCGGGGAGCGCTGGTGGCGCGGGGGTGGGTGCCAACACCCAGAGCTTACCCCAAGTGACCGGAAAGCTCAATTCCCAGTGCGGGGGAAAATGCGGATACAACACTCCCACCCCGAAGGGAGATTTCAGATGCCTCCGTCCGGCCCGTCCCCGGCCAGGTTCTTTGAAGCCGTCAACGCTTTCCAGCGGACGGAGGTGCTGAAAACTGCGGTCGAACTCGACCTGTTCACCCGAATTGCCGCCGGGCACACGTCGACTGACCAACTCGCGACCGCCTGCGGGGCGAACCCGCGTGGGGTGCGAATCCTTGCCGACTACCTGACTGTGGACGGGTGGCTGCGGAAGCAGGGTGAAAGCTACTCCAACACCCCGGACGCGGAGGTGTTCCTGAACCGCCGTTCGCCCGCCTACCTGGGAGGGGCACTCGAGTTCATGCTAACGCCGATGATCCGCGACTGCTTCGCCAGCTTGACGGCGGCCGTTCGAAAGGGTGGAACCGCGGTGTCGGCCGAGGGGACGGTGTCGCACGACAACCCGGTGTGGGTGGCGTTCGCCCGGGGGATGGCCCCGCTCATGCGGATGCCGGCCGAACTGCTCGTCGGGCTGATCGGCGGGGATCGGAGTGAGCCGCTCCGGGTGCTCGACGTGGCTGCCGGGCACGGGTTGTTCGGCATCGCCGTCGCCCAGCACTACCCGAACGGGCAGGTGACGGCCCTCGACTGGGAGAACGTGCTGGCCGTGGCCGCCGAGAACGCCAACGCCGCTGGCGTGAGCGACCGTCACCACCTCCTCCCCGGCAGCGCGTTCGACGTGGATTGGGGCGGTCCCTACGACCTGGTACTTTTCACCAACTTCCTGCACCACTTCGACCCGCCGACGAACGAGACGCTCGCCCGCAAGGCGCACGCCGCGCTCGCACCCGGTGGTCGGGTGCTCACACTGGAATTCATCCCCGAGCCGGATCGGGTCTCCCCGCCGGCCACCGCAACGTTCGCCCTGACCATGCTGGCCACCACCGCCGCCGGCGACGCGTACACCTTCGCCGAGTACGAGCGGGTGTTCGCCGCCGCCGGGTTCGCCCGTAGCGAGTTCCACCCCCTGCCGCCGACGACCCAACAGGCGGTCGTTTCGTTCAAGGCCTGACCCCCACCCCCGCGAGGGAAGCCCATGTCTGCCCGCCGACTTCTCACCGTCCTCCTGCTCCTCGCGTCGGCGGTGCCCGCACTCGCGGCCGACCCGGTGCCCGAGAAGCTGAAGGAGAAGTACAAACTCGACCCGTTCTACGAGAAGTATGTGGACGCCGACGGGCTGCCCATCCTCGGTTCCAAGAAGGTGAGCGACGACGCCCTGGCCGAAGCCGCGTGGATCGTGCGGAAAATGCTCGCCGGCCGCAAGGACATCCTGGACGCGATGGCCGGACAGAACGTGCGGGCGGTCATCATGGCGAAGGACGAGTTCACCACCGACGTGCCCGAGCACAGCAGCATGAAGCCGAAGCTGTTCTGGGACCGCCGCGCCCGCGGGCTGGGGGCCACCACGAGGAACCCGGTGGTGAGCGGGGCCGAGGAAAATTTGCTCACCTTCCGCCGCGACCCGTACCCGAACGAGAACATTTTTCTGCACGAGTTCTCCCACGCCATCCACGGCACCGGGATGAACAAGGTCGATCCGACGTTCGACAAGCGTCTGCGGGCGGCGCACAAGGCGGCCACCGAACGCGGGCTGTGGAAGAACACCTACGCGGCGACAAACCCGGCCGAATACTGGGCCGAGGGGGCACAGAGCTGGTTCGACGACAACCGCCCGCCGGAAGCCCTGCACAACGAGGTCCGCACGCGGGGCAAGCTGA
>CAYMHO010000248.1:0-10710 GCA_964390195.1 uncultured Fimbriiglobus sp.
ACGAGGCGGCGAAGCTCCAGGCCGACCTGAAGCGGGCCGGCATCGCCCCGTTCGCCTGGGTCGTCAACCAGTGCCTGACGCCGCTCGCCGTGACCGACCCGGTCCTGGTGTCGCGGCGGGCACACGAGGCCCGGTACGTCCGCGAGGTCGTCACCGAACACACCCACCGAGCGGCGTTGATCCCGTGGCAGGTCGAGCCGCCGATCGGGCGGGGGCCGCTCCTGGCCCTGACGACCCTGCCCGCGGAGAAGGAACTCGTCCCCGCATGAACGCACCTCCACACGATCACGGCCACGCACACGGTCACGCCGCGGACGCGACGGGACGGGTGTTCCTGGTCGCCGTCGCCCTCAACCTCGCGTTCGTGGCCGTCGAGGTCGGGACCGGGCTGTCCGCCAACTCGCTGGCCCTGCTGGCCGACGCCGGGCACAACTTCGGCGACGTGATCGGGCTGGTGCTGTCCTGGGTCGCCCTGGTGCTGGCGATCCGAACGCCCTTGCTTCGTCTCGCCAACCGGCCCCGCGTCGGTGTCCGGGCGTGGCGTCTCGTCGCTCATTTCGTGGCGACCCCGCGGGACGTGTAGCCGTGCGTCTTGGGGAAACCGCTCAAGTAGAACTGATCGATCCGCACGGACGAAAACGGCTGAGCGGTCACGATCCCCCTGATGTCACGGTCCAGCCGACAGCCATCCGCCAACAGCACCTCCAGCCGGTTCAGCCGACGCTGCCACCACCGCACGCTCGGCTGCGGGCTCAGACCGTGCTCGAAGAAGAGGAACCGTCCGCCCGGCTTGAGCACCCGGTACACTTCGCCCAGAGCCCGGCCGACCCCGCCGATGCTGCACAGCGTGAACGTGCTGACGACGCAATCGAACGAGCCGTCGTCGAAGGGGAGCCGCTCGCCGCTCAGGACCCGCTGGTCCACCTCGACCCCCGACTTCTCGATCCGCCTGCGGGCGAGCGTGTGCATCCCCGCGTTCGGATCGACCGTCGTGAGCTTACGCACGCACGCCGGGTAGTATGGCAGGTTGAGGCCGGTGCCGAAGCCGATCTCCAGAACCTCCCCGCAGGCCCCGGCCAGCAGTTCTCGGCGGTGCCGGGCCACAAGCGGCCTGTCCAGCAGCAGGTCGCAGAGCCGGGGAAAGACGACCTGCGTGTACCAGCCCACGGAGTCCTCCGGTTCACTTCAACGGCACCGGCAGCATGACCACCGGCGTCTTCGCCTTGATCGAGTGCTTCAGGCTGGCGGGCATGTGGACCCACGTGCCCGCTCGGGCCTCTTGCGTGTCGTCCCCGAGGCCCACGGTGGCCTCGGCCCCACCCTGCGGGCGGCGAGCAGGCCGTCCAGCCCGGCCCCACTGCCGAGGTCCAGTACGGTCTGGCCGGGTCGGACTTCGCCGAGGCTCAGCGGGTTGCCGACCCCGCAGAACGAGTCGGTCGCCGACGCCGGAAGGGCGTCGATCTCGTTCGGGTCGTAGCCGAGTGTCTTCTTACTGGTGGGGCCGACCGGGAACTTCCTCTCCCCGTCCGGGGTGCGGGCTACCTTGGCGAATCGCTCCCGGACGGCTTCCACCAGTTCGGAGTTGGTCGGGTCCATGTCGTGCCTCGATCGGGTGGTGGCTCGGTGCGGGGCACGCTCGTAATAGTCCCCGCTGGCGTCTTCACCTCGCCGGTCACGTCCCGACGAGCGGCAACGCCCGCCGTGTCCACTCGTTCGGCGGGTCGTTGCCCACGACGCCGTCCGGCTCGACCAGCACTCGACCAACCCCCGCCCCTCATCGAGGGGCCCGTGATGTCGAACTCATTGACGTGGGGTACGCGGAAGCAGCCTTTGTAGGCGTCGGGGCCGATCCCGGCGAAGGGCGAGTCCTTCCAGATGGAGAGCATGTCGCAGGTGAGCAGGAACCCGAACCCGGCCGGGTGCTGGTCGAGCGGGACGCGGCGGGGGACGTGGTGACCACGTTCACCGTCGAACCCGTCGGGGGCGGGAGTAGCAGAGTCACCATCAGCACGGACATGAAGGTGCCCGGCGGGTCGATCGGGTGGCTCCAGAAGAAGCTCATCACCCGACTGCTCCGCCCGGTCTACGTCCGCGAGTTCGAGCAACTCGGGCGGGTGGCGGGCGAGTGGGCCAAGGGCGGGCGAGGCTGAAGGGGTTACACGATCGACCGGAGCAACCCGCCCTCGACCCGCAGGGCGGCCCCGTTGGTCGCGGCCGACAGCGGGCTGGCCAAGTACGCCACCAGGTGGGCGATCTCCGCCGGGTCGATCAGCCGCTGGAGCAGGGACGACGAGCGGTGGACGCGGAAGAACTCGGCCTCCGCCTCGGTTGCGTCCTTGGCGTGCGGCGACACGGACTTCAAGAAGTCGACGATCCCCTCCGACTTGGTCGGGCCGGGCAGCACCGTGTTCACCGTCACCTGCGTCCCCTTGGTCAGCTCCGCCATGCCCCGTGACATCGCCAACTGGCTCGACTTGGTCATCCCGTAGTGGATCATCTCGGGCGGCGTCATCACCCCCGACTCGCTGGCGATGAAGATCACCCGCCCCCACCCGGCCGAGAGCATTTTCGGGAAGTAGTGGCGGGAGAGGCGGACCCCGCTCATCACGTTCACCTGGAACAGTTTCTCCCAGTCCTCGTCCGGGATGTCGGCGAACGGCTTGGCCTCGTAGATGCCCAGGTTATTCACCAAGATGTCCGCCTTCGGAACCTGCTTGATCAGGGCCGCACACCCCTCAGCAGTGCCCGCGTCCGCCACAACCCCTTCGGCGTCACCCGCCTTCCTCACGACCTTGAGAGCCTCGCCGACCTTCGGCTGGGTGCGGCCGGCGACGAACACCTTCACCCCCTCGTGGGCGAGTCCCTCGGCGATGGACAGTCCGATGCCCGCCGTCGACCCAGTGACGACGGCGGTCTTCCCCTTCAGTTGCAGGTCCATTTGTTTCGATCCGTTGGCTGATGTGAAGGCGATTCGATGGCGGAGATTGTACGGAGTCGTGCGTGCCATCAGGTGTCGACAACCTTCCTGAGCCGCCATGGGTCGCGGCCGGATCAGCCTGACGTTCCGCTCGCGGCGGGGCGGGTGACCGCCGCCGGCGGGCGGTACAGACGGACGCGGCTCCCGCCCACCTCGGTCTCGACTACCAGTTCGCTGCACAAGTCCCGCAGGGCCTTCCACAGGGCGGCCGACTCGTAGTGCTCGACCTCCGCCGGGATGTGGTCGAGCAGGGCCCGCGAGCACACCACCACCAGCCGGTCTTGCACCCGCGAGAAGGCCACATTCGCCCGGTTCAGGTTGAGCACGAACTCGGCGTTCGCCGCCACCGCCGTCGGGTCGCTGGCCGTGCCGGACACGATCACCGTCGGCCGCTCCCCGCCCTGGAGCCGCTCGACCGTGTCGATCACCCCGACCGCCCCGCCCGGCCCGGTGTGGGCGGCCAGCCGGGCCGCCAGCAGGCTCCGCTGGGCCCGGTGCGGGGTGACGACCGCCACCGACCCGGCCGGCAGCGGCGGGGCCGCCGCCAGCAGTTGCTCGACCACCGCCACCTCGACCGGGTTGCTCCGCCGCGACCCGTCCTCGTCGTGCACCGCCAGGAACAGCCCCACGTTCCACCGCCACACCTCCGCCCACGGCGATTCCCCGGCCGTGGCGTCGGCAGTCTGCTGCCGCTCTAACCCGGTCAGTGCGATCCGGTCGCGGCGGTAGATGCGGGCGATCAGCTCGCGGACCACCGGCGGCAGACGGAACGTCAGTCGCAGCCCGGACCACTTGGCGGCCTCCGGTGGCACCACCGGAGTACCGGTGTCGTCGGGCGTGCCGATGATCCGCCGGACGGCGTCGTACGCACTGGCGAACGGCTGGTACAGCACGGCCGGCGGGCGGTCCTCGCCCTCCCAGTCGTGGGCGGTGATCGGGGCCAGCTGGCGGTGGTCGCCCGCGAGCAGGATCGTCCCCTCCGGAGCGACCAGGGTGGCCAGGGCGAGGAAGTGCGGGAACACCATCATGCTCGCCTCGTCCACCACCAGCAGCGAGGCCGCCAGCCCCGCCCCGCCGTTCCACGTCTTCAGCTTCTCCACCTGGGCGGCCAACTTGAGCAGCCCGGCGGTCGTCCCGCCCACCACCAGCACCCCGCCCGTCGTCAGCTCGGTCAGCTTCTTCTTCGCCCCGAGCAGGGCGGCCGGCAGGTTCTCGACCGCCCCGCCGGCGACGTGCTGGGTGGGGTCGTTGGTGTGCACCTTCACCAGCCGCACCGCCGGGAGCCGTCGTCCGACGTCGGCCGCGTGCCGGCGGAACGGGTCGAGGTAGCGGTCGATCCGCTCCAGCAGGTTGTCGAGGGCCGTGTGGGTGTGGGCGGACAGCAGGACGACGTCCCCCAGCCGTCCGCCGGAGAGGATGCGAAGCAGGACTGCCAGGGCGGTGGTGGTCGTCTTTCCGGTTCCCGGCGGCCCCTGAATCAGCTGCACGCGGGTGGCGAGTCCCTCGACGGCCGCACGGGCCTGGTCCGGGGATGCCGGGAATGCGTTCGCCGGGGGAAGGGGGAACGCATCCAAGAACCGCAACCAGTCCTCTGCTTCGTCTTCGGCCGGCGGGGTGACAGCCGGCGGTCGGGGGTTGACCGGGTCGAACCAGCCGAACACGTGACTGGGCCGCTGGAGCCGCTCGTCCACTCGCCCGGCCACGTAGTCCGACACGCTCTCGTCCAGGGTGGCGTACCCCCGCTCGAACAGCACCTCCGCCTTCCGGCTCGCCCCGCTCGACAGCAGGTATCGGTCCTCCTCGGCGTACATGGCGTCGAGCGTCACCCGCCCGCTCTCCCAGTCCACCTCCCGCACCACGCACGTCCGCCCGACGGCCGAGGTGAGCTGGGCGACCGCCTGCCCCTGCTTCGGGTCGCCGTTCCACGGGGACAACCGGGCGAACGAGCCGGGGCCGAACTGGCACCGGGCCTTCAGGTCGGCGAGCGTCAGCCCGCCGAACGCGAACAGCTCGATCACCGCCGTGATGGTGCTCTTGTCGGACCCCACCTTCACCTGCTTGAGCGGCATGGTCTTGCCCGCCCGGACGCGGGCGAGCGGGGGCAGCAGGTGGGCGGCCACCCAGTCGGACCGGCGGACGTGCTGGTCCAGTCGCAGGAAGTCGGTCGCCGCCCTCGCCACCCCGTCCCGGCCGAGGCGGAAGGCCGGGAGGGTGGCCGGGTCGAGCGGCGACTTCTCGATACCGGGGTTCTTCGGCGTGACACTTTCTTCGACCCACCGCAGGGCCTGGACGCGGGCCCGCAGGTACGCCTGTAACAACCCCGGTGCCCCGGCCGCCCGATACCGTTCCGTCGATTCGCGGGCGTCCGAGTCGCCGTCCGGGAGCGTGCCCCAGACGGCGTGCCAGTACGGGGCCGGCAGCCCGTCGGCGAACCGGGCCCGCACCTCGAACGGGTGTGGCGTCCCGTCCCCGTCCGCCGCCCAGGTGCCGTCGGGGTGGACGTTGAGGGGGGCTGCGAAGTCGAACACCCCCGGCGAGAACACGGCCGACAGGTCGTGCTCGACGCCGCCCACGGCCCGCACCCAGTGGAACCGCCGGCCGCCCCATTCCAGTGAAGCCACCACGCCGAGCCCGCGGCCGGTCCGGCCGAGGGCGTAGCGGCGGTCCACCTCCTCGCGGACGGCCGAGTACATCTGCTGCTCCAGCCCCTCCCGACAGCCGAACAGTTGGCGGACCGGGCCGAGCAGCTCCGGGCCGGCCCGGCAGCACCCCTCGATCAGGTGCCGCACCTCGGAGCGGGACCACACGTAGAAGTGGACCGGGGCCGGTGCCGGACCGGCTTCGCGGGCGATGACGGCGGTCAGCCGGTCGAAGAACCGGCGGATCAACTCGCCCTCGGCGGCGGTGTCGGCCGGGTAGTCGGTGCCGCTCCACGCGGTCGGCTGGAACTCGACCACCTCGCAGTCATCAGGGAGCTCGGTGCCGAGTCGTTCGACTCCGGTTTCGAACAGTTCCCTCACCGCCGGGTCCGGCCGGCCCTCGCCGAACGGGGTGTCGAGCCGGCCGGGACCGCGGGCGACGTGGGCGGCCAGGGCCCCGACGCGGTTCTCCGTGTAGTCGTAGTCGACGCCGAGGTACACCCGCAGGAGTGGCACGCCGTTCGCCTCGTGCGGCGGCAGGTGGCCGACCCCGGTGTTCGGGATCGGCTCGACGGCAGATCCACCCGACGGCCGCACTCCGGGGAGGGGTGGCAGCGTGTGCAACCTCGCCCGTGCCCGGACGCGGAGCACGTCGAGACTCTCGACGAACCCGGGGTCGCGGGCGAGAGCCTCGACCTTCGGGTCGAACAGCGGGGGGTTGGCCAGCCTGTCCAGCGTGTCCAGGCCGGCCGTGCGGAGCAGTCGGGCGGTCACCGGGTCGACCCCGCTCAACTCCACCCGCCGCCGGCGGGCCGCCTCGGTGAGGCAGTGCGGGGCGTGGGCACACCCGTCACACTTGGCGTCGACCTGGAAGCCGATGTCGTCGAGCGACCGGGCGACCGTCGCGTCGAGCCGCCCGCCGGGGGCGAGCAGGCGGGCGAGGTCGGCCTCCTCGTGGGTCAGGTCGAGCGGCGGCAGTGAGAGAATGGCCTGCGTGGCGTTGCGGTCCGGGTCGAGTCGGGCCACCACCCCTTCGACGGCGTCCGGGGGGACGTGCCCGCCGCCGATCGCGAGCGGCTCGCCGGCGAGCCGGCGGCGGAGGAGGGTGCGGTAGACGGCCGCCTGCACCCGGTGGTAGGTGCGGTCGCGGCGGCTGGCTTTGCACTCGACGATGGTCAACCGCGGCTCACCGTCCGCCCAGCGGAGCAGCAAGAAATCGACCAGCCCGTACACGCGGAACGCCCCCACCGTCCCGCCGAGTGCCACCTGTCGGGCGTACCCGCCGACGCCGGGCGGGAGGCTGGCCAGGACGGCGGCCAGGGCGGCCCAGGTGACCTCGCCCCGCTCGCCCTTGGGCAGGCCGGCGGCGAGGTCGCGGAAGCCGGCGGCAATCAGCTCGCCCTCCCACTCGTCCTCCCGCCGTTGGCCGACCGCGGCCAGCACCGGGTCGATGGCGTCGTGCAGGTGGTCGGGGGGTGGGGGCAGTCCGACCCCGGTGCCCCCGTGGACGGCGAGAGAGAACCGGCGGTCGCACGAGTGGAAGCGGACGTACTCGCCGAGGGCGGTGGCGGTGAGGGTGATGCGGGCGGGCGGGTGCAACAGCGGTCTCTGAGCCATGTCGGGGAAAAGGGGATGTGATACCACCGGACGCGGGGGCAGGGCAACGTCAGCCGCCGGTCAAGCTGGGGCCGACCCGCGAGGGTGTGACGCGAGCGGCGGTGGGGTTTGGTTGGACC
Source organism: uncultured Fimbriiglobus sp. (assembly GCA_964390195.1). Classification (GTDB taxonomy): domain Bacteria; phylum Planctomycetota; class Planctomycetia; order Gemmatales; family Gemmataceae; genus JALHQU01. The sequence continues at coordinate 7,353 of CAYMHO010000248.1, forward strand.
GGCTAATCCTCAGTCTGGTGGAGGCTGGTCGGTCAACCTTCGGCGAACCGCGACCTATCCTGTCTTCGTCAAGTCCCCACGGTGTATACGGAGCAATGCGATGTCCACGTCGAGGCGGGCGAAGGTGGCGGCGGCCGTGAAGGGCATCCGCGAGTTCTACGAGATCGGACGTTCGGTGCCGGCCCAGCGGCCCCACCGGGAGGTGTACGGCGAGGGGATCATTCAGGAGGAAGCCCTGCGGCGGGGGATGAACCCGGACACGGTCGGGAAGGCCCGCCAGTTCGCCGACCGGGCGAACGGCTACACACCGGCCGAGGTGAACGAACTGTGTCGGCTCATCCGTGACACACAAACCGGCCAGGACGAGAGCCTCGCCGTCTTCTCCCGCACCCACGTCATCCGCCTGCTCACCGTCCCCAAGCGACTCCGATCCGGCATCCAGAAGGAGGCCGTCACCAAAGGATGGTCGACCGCCGAACTGGAACGAAAAATCGCCACCCTGTTCGGGACGCGGGCCGCCGGCGGGCGGCGTCGTCGGGTGCCGAAGGACGTGCTCGGCAAACTCGTACAGGTCGAAGGGATGTGCGAGACGTGGGCCCGCTGGGCGGCTGTCGTTCAGCGGCAGCGTGCCGCACCGACTTCGCGGTCGCGTCCGCCGGCCGACGTCCCCCCACAGGTCCAGCGTCTCGCCGACTCCGCGACGGCCGCGATCGAGGCCCTCCACCGCCAGGTGCTGGCGGAGTTGTCCAAACTCCGGTCGAGTCGAGTGCCCAGGTCGCGGTTTGCGGAAGAAGGGGTGGAGGAACCGAAACGGCCTCGACCGAAGGCGTGAGCAAGCCGACACACGTTCGGCGTGGAGATGACCTTGGGACATCGCCGTGTTCGGCAGTGGGCGGCACGTCATCGCCGCCCTGCGGTGGTTGAGTTCAACGTGTTGAGTGGTTTCGCTGACTGCTCACGCACGAGGTGCGAATCCCAAAAGCACTTTTTCAAACCGAGCGAACCGCCGCTCCGCCCGACGGGCACGTCAGCCCGATCGGCTTGCTGGCCAGATGACAGGCGGACTCATTCCGCGGCCGTTCGCGGTGCGATGTCGTCGGCGGGCAACGGCTCGGGCCGAGGAGCGTTCGAGACCTCCTCCCTTTCGTGGCGGGTGGTGGAGTCGTACCGATGGGCGGTGTCGCAGGAGAGGCTCCGGTCGTGACGGGAGCGGGCGTGCCCGAGGTGGCCTGAGCCCGATTCTCTACCTTGACGTGTTGATGGTGAACTTGAGTTGGTGTACTTCAGGTCGCGACTCGACGACGTGGCGGCCGGTCGGAGAATGGGGCGGTGTTTCCGTCAGTGCCAGTGTTACAGGAAACCTGTCGGCCCACAACCACCCCGTCGAAGCTCAGACCGGTTAGCCGGTTTGAGACTCGGGGTGGAGACTCCTGCTACTCGTCGAGGTGATTCACCGGCAACTCTAGAAGCGGGTGGCGTAGTGGTACACCCGGCATCCGCACCAGTGGGTGATGCCCTGGCTGCTCCCCTTCGGTCTGACCATCTGGAGGGCCATCACTCACCCCTTCGCACGGTCGCTCGCGGCGGATACAGTTGTGCCCATGCATCGCAAATCAGCCATGATCCACGGCGTGCAGGTCGCCGGGAACAAGTACGTCGTCTACGGGCCGCGTCGGGGGTTCGTCAGCACCCACCGGCACAAGAAGGAGGCGTACAAGTCACTCGCCAACGACTCCCACAGGTGCCAGAAAGAGGGCAACCCGTCCGATGCTCTTGTGTATGCCTGGGTCGATAACGGGTGGGCTATCGTGGTCGAAGAGGAGAGCTAGTCGCCCGGCTCTTGTTCGAAGTGGCCCGCACGAGGTACACAGATCAGTTCCGTGAGAGTGGTGATTCGTTTCCGTCGGGCAGCACGAGTGCCCCTTTCACCAGAAGCAGAGCCAGACCCGAGGTGTGTCGTGGCTGTAACTCAAGCTACCGGAACGTGACGTCGGGGAGGGTGTCGTCACCCGGATTCAGTGTGGCTTACCACTTAACCTCAACCTGTGTCGCCTCCCCCGAGCCGGGCGGCGGCTCTGGCCGGCCGCCCCGGCGAGCGTGGTTACTTAGTCTTTAACTAAGTAGGGGACGTCCATCTCGCGAATCGCCTGAAATATCAGGCAATTGTCTTCCAGCAGAATTCAATTCTGGCACGCCTTCTGGTACTGCGACACCAATTCCGGACCACTTCTTGGTACAACCCGGCTATTTTCGGCCCCCCTTTGGTACTGCACGACCGGCCGGCCGTGCGGAGGAAGGGAGTGACGCCAGTTTGGCACGAAACGCGTCACTGATGCGGCGGCTGCCGGTTCGGTAACGACACACCTGAACTCTGGACATCCTGACGGCTGCGGCGAGCCCGGCGTCGTTCCACCCGCCGTCCCTCATCCACCGGGCCAGTTGCTCGGCCGTGCGGATCGTCGTGTCGGAGGTTGGCGTGGGGGCGGGCATCTCATCCGCAGCGTCCCGCGGGATGCCGTCGAACCCGAGACTCGCCGCGAACCATGTCCGCCACCGGTCGAGAAAATCCGCGGCGGTGTACACCCGGATAAGGCACTTGCGGGCGAGCAACTTCGGGCGGACCAGGTCCACGTCGGCGATCAACTCGTCGAGGGTGGCCAAGTCGTCCCGGCCGGGGAGGCGTGCCGCGACCACCAAGCCGAACGGTTCGCACAACTCTCTCAGGTCGCTCAGGTACTGCTTCACCGTCGTCCGGAAAGAACTGACTGCTGGGTCGTAAGGGTAGCCTGCCCGCTTCATCCGCTGGCCCAACGAGTACCCGCGGCCGTGAAAGTGTGGTCGTCGTCGCGACCCGTTTCCGTCGAAGGCGACATACCTCTGGCCGGCATCGACCAGCGGACAGGTTGAGTGAGACACCTCCTCGGCCCGGTCTGGCCGGCGGGACGTGCCACCCCGCTGGCGGGTGAGTTCCCGCGTGAGCGACTTGAGGATGCGGCACGGGCCGTCGGGCAGGGTGAGCGGACCGAACACCCACGCAGGCAGGTAGACCGAACACAGCCTTCCCGCCTTCTTGGCCTCCACAATCTGCTTGGTGTTCTCCTTGGCCTTCTTCCGGTCAGTGTGGTGGGATTGGCTTCCGCTGAAGTTGTAGGTGATCCGCTCCTCGTCGTGTCCGACCGCGAAGTGTTCGAGGCAAGTCCTCGCTGCCTGGCCCTTCAACCGGAACAGGACGTCCCGGTGCGGGCCGTCGAGGGCGTGGTGCAGCGGGCAGCCCGGCCGACAGCGACCGCGTTTCTTGTCCGGTGGTAATCGGCATCGAAAAGGGAAACGCGATCGGCGTCACATCGGAAAACACGCG
>CAYMHO010000249.1:0-10708 GCA_964390195.1 uncultured Fimbriiglobus sp.
CTCTGTGAGGCCGGTCCGACCGGCCTCACAGAGGCCGGCTACAGTCGGCAAGATATTCCTGGGAACCGTATCACTCTTACTGCGGCGGTCGAGCGCCGCCGCCACCAGCCGGACGGCCGCCACCTTGTGGCGGACCGCCGGCGGCGCCGCCGCCGGGGGCACCCGTGGCGCCGCCAGGTTTCCCGGCACCGCCGCCGGCACCGCCACCTTGCGGCCGGCCTCCGCCACCCCCTTGCGGCCCTTTGCCCGCCCCGCGGCCGGACGGGTCGCCCTCCTCGCGGACCCCTTTCGCCTTGTCCCCGAGGATGGCCTTCGGGTTGATGACCACCACTTCCCCCTCGCTCAACCCCTTCTTCACCTCCACCTTCTTGTCGTTGAACACGCCCAGTTCCACCTCCCGCTCGACCGGCACGTTGTTTTCCAGCACGTACACCTTCCGCACCGGCCCCATGTCGGCGGTGCCGACGATCGCCTGGAGGGGCACGGTGAGCACCTTCGTCTCGCCGGGGTCCACCTGGATGGTCACCTCGGCCGAGTAGTCCGGCTTCAGCCCGGTCACGTCGGTGTCGTCGATGGACACGACGGTGGGGAACAGCTTGACGTCACTGCTGTTCCAGTCGGCCTGGGCGGCCACCGCCGCCACGCTCCGCACCCGCCCGGTGAACACCCGGCCGGGGAAGGCGTCCACCCGGATGACGGCCGTCTGGCCGTGGCGGGCGACGTAGTACTCCTTCTCCTTGAGGGCGTTGCGGGCGAAGTCCAGGCTGGACTCGGGGAAGGTGAACAGCGGGCTGAAGGCGGTCAGCCCGTCCTGGACGGACTCGACCACCCCGGTCGGGCGGCGGTCGTCCCCCTTGATGCGGGACACCAGCGCCTCGTGGATCTTGGCCGTCACCTGCATGCGGGTGAGGTCGGGGATGCGGAGCAGTTTCTGCCCCTCTTTCACCTGGGCGCCGACCTGGATGAGGCCCTCGTTGCTCGACCCGAACCGGCTGGACTGGTCCTTGTAGTACACCACCATGCCGGCCTGCGGGGCGACCAGTTTGCACGCCGCCAGTTGCTCGCGGATCTCGGCCAGTTTGTCCAACTCCTGCATGTACACGGAGTGGTTGGTGCTCCGCTCGGCCTCGGCTTGCACCTCCTTGGCGTACGCCTGCAGCACCGCCTGCTCCACCCCGGCGAGGGCCACCCGCACCTTGCTCAGCAGGTCGGTCAGCTCCCGCTTGCGGGTGTACATCTCGAGCGCGTACTTCTCCTTCGCCAGCTTCTCCACCTTGTCGCGGGCGGAGTCGAACTTGGCCAACTCGACCCCCACCTGGCTGGGCGTCTGGTACCCGCTGCGGGCGGCCCGCTCCACCCACGCCGAGCGGTCGCGGTACGCTTCCAGATCCGACTTGGCCAGCTTGAGTTGGGCCGACAGGTCGTCCACCCGCATCCGGAACTCGCCCTTCTCCTCCAGCCCGGCCGCCCCTCCGGCGAGCGACGCCAGCGGGTCCAACTCGGGGTTCCGCGCCACCCCGAGGAACTTCTCGAGGTCGATCTCCGCCACCTCCAGAGCCGCCTTCTTCTGGGTGATGTCCGACTCGTTCGCCTTCCGCTGGATGTCCAACTCCTGCTTCGCCTTGATGTACGCCGCGTTCGCCTTGGCCACCGCGATGTTCTGCACCTGCTCCTGGTCCCGCAGGGCGGAGTCGTCCAACTCCAGCACCTTCTGCCCCTTGATCACCATGGTGCCGTCGTCGATCACCCACTTGATGGAACTGGCGAACGTGCCGCGGGAGCCGGCCTTCACCCGGCACACCAGCTCCTGGTTGTTGGCCGACTCCAGGGTGCCCCGCTCGACCACCGTCACCGGCAGCGGTTCGCTCTGCACCGTGTGGGTGATCAGGTCCGGTCGCTTGGGCTGGAACAGCCCGAGTTGGGGGAGGAGGAAGAACCCGCCCGCCGCGCCGGCCGTCACCACCCCGGCGGCGATCCCGCCGAGGAGCAGCCAGTTCCGTTTGCGGCGGGGGGTGGGGGCGTCATCGCCCGCCCGCCGGGCCGTCGGCGGCGGTTGGGAGCTTGATGGGCGGGAAGGGGTCCGGGCGGTCGGCACCGCCGAGTCGCCCGCGGGCGGCTTCGGGGTCGGGGTGGCTGAGGACGGGGAGCGGCTCTGGTAGTCGCTCGGGAGCGGCACCGGCGGCTGCTGGGGCGGCGGGTCCGGGGAGAGCGGGTCCGGGAACAGGTCCACCTTCTCCGACGGCGGGCCGCCATCGGTCGCCGGGTGGGGGGGCTGGGGAGGCTGGTGCGGGGGAGGGTTGTTCGTCACACCACAGTCCTCGGGCGTCCAGGGTGAGCAATTCGAGATCGAGGTACAGGTTCATTCTAGCCGTCAGATACCGAACCCACGTGGTGTACAGGTCGTTTTGCGCGCGAACCAGTGCCGCCTGCACCTGCAGCAGTTGTTCCGTCTGAGCCGCCGCCGCCGCCGACGCGTCCACCCGCGGGTCGGGCGGTGCGAGGAGCGTCCCGCGGGCGTTGTCCACCTGCTGGTACGCCAGCTCCACCGCCCGCTGCTGCACCACCAGCGTCTGCTCCAACTGCCGCACCTGCCGCAGTTCGCTCCGCACGTCGGTGGCGATGTTGTCCTCGAACGCCATCAGGTTCCGCCGCTGCCGCTGGAAGGCCACCAGCGCCGCCCGGTAGTTGTTCCGCTCCGCCCGGCGGACGAACGGCGGCTCCAGCCGCAGGCGGATCTGGTTGAGCGTCCGCGACCCGCCCAGGGCGAACGTCTGCCCGGTGCCGGCCGGCGAGTTCAGCGCCAGGTCGTACTCCACGTCGAACGCCCCTTGCAGGGCGTTGGCCGTCACCGCCACCTGCCGCCACGCGTCCACCACCTGCGCCCGCGCGTTCATCAGGTCGAAGCGGTTGTTCAGGGCCATCGTGGCCACCTTCTCCAGCCCCGTCTCCAGCGGCGCCCGCACCACGTCCACGTCGTCGATGACGATGGCCGGCACCGCCGCCCACTGGTCCCGCAGCTCGGCCAGTTTCTCGTTCCGCGCCGGCACGGCCACCAGGGAGCCGAAGTTCAGCACGTCCCGCAGCACCAGCGCCTTCGCCACCTTCTTCCGCTCGGCGTCCGCCTCCTTCGCCCACTCCCGCCTCTCCGCCCGCCGCAGGGCCAGTTCGAACCGCAGGCGGTCGTAGTCGGTGTCCAGCTTCTCCAGTTCGGCCGTCTCGGCCTCGGCCGGCTGCCGCGATTGCAGCTTGCGGTCCCGCTCTTCCAGCACCTTCCGCCGCCGCGCCCGCAGGGTGTCCGACTGGTCCTCCAACTGTTCGTCCGTCTTCCCCTTCTGCGCGGCCACCCACTCCGGGTACTCCTTCGACAGCCGCGTCCCGCGGGCGATGGCCGATTCGGTGAGCAGCTTCGTCCAGGCCTCGCGGAAGGTGCCGGCCGGGGCGTCCGGGTCGAGTTTGACGGCCGCGTCCTCCGCCTCCCGCAGTTGCGCGTACACCGCCTCGATCTTCTTCAGGTGGTTGCGGATCGGCCGCAGGGGGGCCTCGTCCAGCTCCAGCGGCACCGTCGCCGGCATGCCCAGTTGCAGCTTGAAGTTGTCGATGTTGTCCAGGTATTCCTGCGTCCGCAGCAGAACCGTCGCCCGGCTGGACAGCAACTGCTGCTCGATCCGCCCGACCTGCAGCTTGGTGACGATGCCCCCTTCTTCCAGGCTGCGGAACAGCCGCAGGTAGTAGTCGAACGACGCCAGGTTGCCCCGCTCGTTGTTCAGGACCGCCGACCGCAGGATGGTCGGCAGGTACCCGACCGGGTTGGCCGTCAGGTTCGCCCCGATGCCGCGGCCCAGGTTCTGCGCCAGCCCTTGCAACCCGTACGGGTTGTTCGTGTAGTCGCCGGCGGCCGTGATGGAAACGTAGAACACCGACCGGAAGCGGGCGTACGAGCGTATGGCGTACAGCAGGTTCCGCTCGGCCAGTGCCAGCGGCTCGAGCGTCACCGCGAACCCGCCGCCCCGCAGGAACGGCACCGCCAGGCTCAGCCCGAGGGTGCTGGTGCTGATGGTCGGCCGCGGGCCGCTCAGGTCCACCACCACCTGGTTCGCCAGCCGCACCAGCAACTCCGCCCCGGTGCTGAACCGCCGGCTCATGCCGATGGTGCTGTTCACGTTCAGGGTGTCGCCGGGGGTGGCCGTCTGCTGGCCGGCGACGTTCAGAATGGCCTCGCTGGCGGCCACCGCCTGGGCGGCGAAGCCGAACCGCTGGAGCGTCACCGGCAGCGCCGCCAGGTACAGGTCCTCGCGGCGGTCCTGGAACTCGCGGCTGTTGTACAGGCCCAACTCCACCGCCTGGTCCATCCGCAGGCGGTACCCGCGGGTCTCGACCTGTAGCGCCGTGTCGAACCGCTCGCGGTCGTCGGTCGCACCGGTGGTGGACGGGGCGGCGTTCGCCTTCGGCGTGTTCGGGCTGTCCTCGATCCCGTTCGCCGTGTCTTCGGCCCGGTTGGCGGCGTCCCACTCGGTCAGGTTCTGCAGCCAGCCGTCGCCCTCGTGCCGCCCGCTGCCCCCTTTGCCCGGCCGCTGCGGGTTGGGCGACAGCACTTTCGCCGCGTAATCGTCCGGCGGGTAGGCGGGGAAGTCCGGGTTGCCGGGGTCGCTGAAACGCGCCCGCGAGTCCGGGTAGACGTGCCAGTTCTGCACCTGCCACTGCGGGACGACGTTCTTCTGGCTGATGACCGCCTCGACGTCGCGGTCGGCCCGCTCGCGGAACGCCTGCCGGGAGCACCCGGCGAACGCCGCCACCGCGGCCGCGACCACAACCAGCAAGCGGCGAACTGAAGGCAATCGGTACATGGGGCAGCGTCCAATGCCGGTACAGGCGCGGAGGAACCCGCAAAGCCGTTATCGTCCGCAAAGATTGCCCACCTTGAAGGCATCTCACCGCCACCGACTTCCGGAGTTAATTTCAGTTTCACCACTTCCCCTACGCACCTATGCGGATGGTTTAAGCACCTCTCCCCACCAGACCAAAAAACCGTCCGCGGCGGCTTAAAGATCCCATGCAGGGCAAGCACTTACGGCGAATCGGCCTCCCGCTGCGAACCACGAAAATCACCCCGCTTGCCCGCCTTGACCACATCCGAACCGACGGTATGGTCGCACGCTCGCACCACTTCGGGCCGCCCGCATGTTGCCCACCGCCGCGCTGATGGCCGCCCTCGCTTGTCACCCCGTGCCGGACAGCCACCCGCACTGCGCCGTCCGCCGGGTGAAGGTCGTTACCGCACCCGAGGTGTTCGCCGAGCAACTCGCCCGGTACGGGTTTGACTCCCTGGATGTCGGGCGGCCGGCTGACGCGCTTGTGATGTTCGATGCGTCGTTGCGATTGATGTGGGGCGTGCCGTTCCACCACTGGGGGCGGGCGACCACCCTGGCCGCTCTCGGGCGGCACGACGACGCGGCCGACGCGTACACCAGGATGTTCGACCACGGCCCGACCGACGTCGAAGTGTGGCAACTCGTTGCCATCGGATGGGTCGAACGGGGCAAGTTGGCCGAGGCCGAAGTCTGTTTCGCCCACGCGATCGAGGTCGCCGGTTCGGAGCGTGCTCGGTTCGAGTGTTACCTTCGGGAGTCAGCATCATGGGCCGGGGCGAGGCCGCGGCAGAAGTGGCCGAAGGTGATCCGGGGCGGGACGCGGAAGGCGGCGGCGGCACACTCGCAACTGGCGGTGACGGACCCGTCGCGGCTGGTGCGGGCCGAGCTGTCCGCTTCCCGCGCGCTCGCCCTCGACGGCGGCGGCGAGTTCAACTCGCGGGCGGACGTTCACATCAACCGCGGGACGATCCGGTATCACCTCGGTCGGATTCGAGACGCCGTCGGGGATGTCGAGCAGGCGCTCGCACTCGCCCCGACAAACGCCGAAGCGCACTACGCACGGGCGTACATGGCCCGAGACCAGCGGGACACGGCGACCGCCCTCGCCCACCTGGAGTTGGCCGCACGGTACGGGGCACCGCCGGCCCACGTGGCGCAGGTGCGGTGCGGCGTCCTGGCCGACGCCGGCGAGTCCGCCAAAGCCGAACAGGCCGCCCGCGAGTGGTACCGGCTCGACCCGAAGAGCGTGGACGCCCTCCGCATGCACGGCGCGTTGCTCCGTCTGCTCGGCCAGGACGACGAGGCCGACAGGGTGGCCGAACGGGCGGCCGAACTGACCGACTCGTCGGTCCTCGGACCGTTCCTCGACCAAGTGCATACGCTCCTCAGCCTCTTCGAACACCGCGAGTCGGCCTTCCGCACCTACGCCCGCCTGCTCGCCCGCCCGCACCTCACCCGCGTCCAGTACCTGGAAGCACTGTCCCGACGGGCGGACTTGTGGCGGTTCTTGGGCCAACAGACGGAGGCGTTCGATGACCTCACGACGGTCGTGCGGCTGGTGCCGGCGAACCCGCGGGCGCGGCTGCTCCGTCTGACCGCCGCCGAGTCGCTCCACCGCGAACGGGAGGTGTTGGAGGACGCCGCCGCTCTGCGACGTCTGAAGCCGGGAGACGTCGAGACGGCATCCATCTGGAGGCGGGTGAGCGGGCCGGAGGAGATGCGGGCGGCGATGGCCGGCCGAGCACCCGACTACCGCCCGGCCGGGCCGCTGGTGCCGGTGCCGATTACTGTGTCCGCCCCGCGGGTGTTGGTGGCCGAGTACGGCGAAGGGAGACGCGGCGACGTGCGGTGAGGGCCGAGCCACCCGTGTGGACAAGCGGGCGACGGACCACAGCGGCCGACCTGTTTGGCCAGCCGCCGAAGGGTCGGAAGTGGTTGCGGCGCCCGGACCTCACCCCCCGACCCCCTCTCCATGTCATGGAGAGGGGGTGTTCAACGGGGAGACGCCCTGGTGTCTTCGCCCCTGCTACGCGAGCGGCAACCGCTTCTGGCGCTCGCGTTGCTCGCGGCGAAGACGGGAGGTTGTGGGGCTTGAACACCCCCTCTCCATGACATGGAGAGGGGGCCGGGGGGGTGAGGTCTCGGCGCTAACTTCTCACCACCCGTGCCGTCACGCGCTCACGCAACAGTCTGCTCAGCAGTTCCTCCGCCTTCCCGCGGCTCACCCGTTCCACCAGCGTGAACGGCTTCGTTTTCACCAGATCCGTCGCCTCTTCCGGGCTGCATCCGCGGGCCGTTCGCACCAGCGGCACCAGTTCGCCCGACGCCGTCAGCGGGAAGTCGTCCACAATCACACTCCACTCGGCCGGCACCGCTTCCTGTCGCAGCATCCGCTCCAGGTCGGCGAGTTCCATCACCACCGTCAGCCGCGCCCCGGCTTGCAGGCGGGTGCCCTTCGCGATCCCCGTCACCGCGAACGGCTCCGTCCCCGCCAGCCCGACCGGCAGGAACCGGTAGTCGATCATCAGTTCGTGAACCGTGCGGTCGGCCAGTTGGTCGCCGGCGTCGGCCAGCAGTTCCACCACCGCCAGCGTGCGACTGCCGACGTACAGCAGGCTCTGCACCCGGTCGCCGAGGAGTGCCGTGGCGAACGCCGGTGCGGCCAGGGCCGGCGGGGAGAGGGCGTAGCGGACGCCGGCGGCCTCGCGGGCGGCCTGGGCGAAGTCGGCGTCCGTCACCCGCACCACCACCCGCTGGTCCGGGTTCTGCTCCCGCACCAGCAGGGCGATCTCCAGGTTGGCCAACTCGGATTCGACGGCGGCAATCACCGCCTTCGCCGTGCCGACCCTCGCCTGGGCGAGCGTCTCGGGGATGGTGGCGTCGCCGGGCACCACCGCCGCCCCGAGCCCCCGCACGGTGGGCACGAACGCCGCGTCGGCCGACCGCTCGATCGCCACCACCTTCACCCCCAGGCGGATGAGCTCCTGCACGCACCGGTAGCCGACGTTGCCCAACCCGCACACCACCACGTGCCCGCCCTCCGGGATGCGGGTCTCTTCGAGGGCGCCCCGCAGCCGGGCCTTCAGCAGGTAGTTGGTGAGGATGGCGGTGAACGCGGCGATCAGCGCCGCCCCCACCAGTTTCAGCCCGGCGGTGAACACCTTCACCTCCGGGCTGCGGTTCTCGCCGTGCAGTTCGGAGCCGGTGGCGGCCACGTTCACGGTGTTGAAGAAGCTGTCGGCCCAACTGTCGTCGGCCCCGAAGCGGAACACCAGCAGGCTGAGGAACAGGGTGACGAACAGGGCGGCGGTGGCGATCTTCACCGGGGCGTCGATGGCCCGGAACATCCGCTTGGCGGTTCGCCAGAGGGGCCGGAGCAGCCCGCCGCGGAACGCCCCGCCACCTTTGCCGTCCGACAGCAGCGGGGCGAGGGCGGACGGGGCGCCGCACACCAGCAGCCGGTCCCCCACTGACAGCCGGGTGTCACTGTTCAGCTCGTGCAGGGCGGCGGTGGCCGCTTCCGGCGGGGTGACGGCCAGCACCATCAGCTTGTGATGGCCGGCGACGTCGGTCAGGCGTTCGCCGAGGAGCGGGGAACCGTCGGTGATTTCGAACCGGGCGATCTGCTGCGGGTGGGTGTCGATGGCGAAGGCGGCCAGGGATTCGCCGCTGACCGCGGTGAGGGCGAGCAGCGGGGCGGTGAGGGCGGACACGGACAGGGCGACGGTGTTCTTCATCGCCCCGCCGAGGCGGGCGATCAGGTTCTGGTTGAACATCCGCACCACCACGCGGGCGGTCGGGTTCAGCCGGCGGGCGACGAGGGCGGTGGCCACGTTCACCAGGTCGTCGCCGGTGACGACGAGCACCCCGTCGGCGGTCGGCACGCCGGCCTGGGTGAGCACCTCCGGCCGCCGGCAGTCGCCGACGACGAGGGTGCAGCCGCTCAGTCGGGGGTCGTCCGGGCGGGCGTTGTGGTCGATGACCGTGACCGTTTTGCCCATCGACCGCAGGGACTCGAGCACCCGCCAGCCGACCCGCCCGAGTCCGCACAGCACCACGCCGCGGTTCATGTGAAGGCTCCGGTGGATAGGGTGGGTCGCTCTCTCCGAGAGCGACAGCCGGACCCGACTCTCGGAGAGAGTCGGCCACCCTAATGGGCGGTCTCTCCGTCATAATGAACGGAGCGAACCCGTTTTCGCCACCGCCCTTTACCCGGCCATTCGCGAACCCCCGCCATGAATTTGGACGACCCCGTCTGCCTGTGCTTCCGGGTGACGAAGCGGAAACTGGTGAACTTCGTGCGGCGGGAACTGCCGAAGGTGCCGAGCCAGTTGTCGGCGTGCGGCGGGGCCGGCACCGGGTGCGGGTGGTGCGTGCCGTTCCTGGTGAAGCTGTTCCACCAGCACGCGGACGAACTGCCGACGGCGGACGAGTACGCGGCGGCGCGGGCGGATTACATCGCGGCCGGGCGGGGTACGCCTCCGGCGGCAACCGAAGGTTGAGGCGTGACAGGCACTTTCGGTCTCATTTCTTAGCGCCCGCGCCGGGATTCGCTACGCCCGGCAAATCCGTCGTTCTTCTCCCGACCGGCCGTTTGACACCATTCCGCCGCGATCTATGGTTCGCCCGTGGGTGCTCGCCCGGCAACGCTCCGCCCCGCCCGCTCGACACGCTCCGTCGCCCTCACCGGCGGCCGGGGCGGCCACCAGACCGCCAGGAATGAGTCGTGCGGGCACGGGCGTCGAGACCCGTGGCGCACCGCAACATCTGGAGACGTTGCCATGCTCAGGACGGTGGTCCGGGTCGGCGTGGACTTCCTCAAGCGGGAAGACGGGCCGACGGCAGTTGAGTACGCGGTCATGTTAGCCCTGATCATCGTGGTGTGCGTAGCTGCCGTCGCGACGCTCGGGGCGAACGTGAACGAGGTGTACACCAACCAAGTGTTGAACTCGGGGCTGAAGCCGTCGTAACGACGGGCGGCCCGGTGGCCGGTGGCGCGGGGAACGCCGCCGACTGCCGTGAACCATTCCATCCTTTCACCTGGGGGGCGCACCATGCGCAGCCTGACGAAGAACGTGGTCGAGTTCCTGAAGCGCGAAGACGGCCCGACGGCCGTCGAATACGCCGTGATGCTCGCCCTGATCGTGGTGGTGTGCATCGCCGCCATCACCGCCATCGGGGCCGCGTCCAACCAGACGTTCAGCAGCGTCGGCTCGGCCGTCAAGCCGAGCTAACGCCCGCCGACGCCGGTGTGACAAAACCTCGCGGGCCGAGCCAGACCGGCTCGGCCCGCAGTGCTTCCGGAACCCGTCCGCTCCCCTACCCCCGAGAGCCTTCCGAGGACCCCCACCTGTGGCTACCGAACTGACCGCCCCGCCGATCGACACCGCGACCCCGGCCCCCGCCGCCACCGCCGTCAAAGACGACTCGCTCGGCATCGACCGCGAGTTCATCTTCTCCATGGCCCGCGTGCCGCTCATCGCGTTCGCCTGGGTGGCGCTCGCGTGGGTGGCTCAACTGGCTTGGACCGCCGCCTTCCCGAACACACTGAACTACGGGCCGATGATCGTGCTCGCCGCCGGCATGATCCTGGCCGCTGTCATCGACGGGTGGGCGTTCAAAGTGCCCAACTGGGTGACCCTCAGCCTGGTGGTGAGCGGCTGGTACGTCGGCCTGGCGCACGAGTTCGGCCTCGACTTCGTCCCCGGTTTCAACCCGGAAGCGGGGATGAACGGCGGCATCGGCGGGGCGCTGGTGGGCACGCTGCTCGGGTTCTCGCTGCTGTTCCCCATCCTGTTCATCCAGGGGATGGGGCAGGGCGACGTGAAGATGCAGATGGG
>CAYMHO010000250.1:0-10691 GCA_964390195.1 uncultured Fimbriiglobus sp.
TCCACCGCCTCCGGGGCGTGCTGCTGCATCTTGAAGGCGAGTTCGTAGCTGGCGATGCGGGCGGCCAGTTCGCTGTTGTCGGAGCGGCTCTTCAGGTGCTCGTCGTTCTTCTCTTTCAGGCGGTCGAGCAACTCCCGCTGCTGCTCGCGGGTCACACCCGGCGGAGGAGCCAGGTCGAAGATCGGGGTGCCGCTCGCCTTCAGGTTCACCCCCTGGTAGCTGGCCGGCATGTACCCGCTGCTCCAGTTCTTCGGCCCGGAGATCGGCCCGCCGGTCTTGTCCAGCATGACCACGAACCCCGGCAGGTTCTCGTTCTCGCTGCCCAGGCCGTATGTCACCCACGACCCCATGCACGGCGACCCGGACAGCAGCTTGCCGCTGTTCATCATCAGCATGGCGCTGCCGTGGATGGGCGACTCGGCGTACATGGAGTGGACGAACGCGATGTCGTCGGCACACCCGCCGACGTGCGGGAACAGGTCGCTCACCCGCTTGCCGCACTTGCCGTAGTTCTTGAACTTCCACCGCGGCTCGACGATCCGCCCCTTGTTCTTGTGCCCGCCGCGGCCGAACGTCTTCACGTCCACCGTCTTCCCGTCCATGCCCACCATCTTCGGCTTCTCGTCGAACGTGTCGATGTGGCTCGGCCCGCCGTACATGAACAGGAAGATGACCGCCTTCGCCTTGGCCGGCATCATCGGCTTCTTCGGGGCCATCGGGTTGACGAACGCCGGCGGCTTCACCTCGCTCGCGGCGGCGGTGCCGAAGAACCCGTCGCGGGACAGCAGGCCGGTGAGGGCGAGGCCGGTGAACGCCCCGCCCGTCTGCCAGAGCATTTCCCGCCGCGTGCGGCCACAGAACTGAGACATTAGAGTGTTCCGTATCGGGTGGTTGGGTGGGTCGGCCGCACGATCAGTCCACGTACACGAACTCGTTGGCGTTCAGCAGGAGCAGGGCGTACTGCTGCATCGCCTTCGCGTCGGAAAGCCTGTGCTTCACCTTCAGCCTCTCGACGAACGCCACGTCCTTCTCGACTTCCTTCGTGTCCGGCACCCGGCCGGTGGTCAGGCGGATGCCGCGGGCGACCTGCTTCGCCACGTCCTTGCCGGCATCTTTCTCCAGTCGCTTGGCCAGCAGGTCGGCCTGCTCGTTGGTGAACTCGCCGTTCAGCATGCCGAGCGCCTGGGTCGGGACGGTGGTGGTGTACCGCACCGGGCAACTGTTGTCGGTGTCCGCCTGGTCGTGGTTCACCAGGATCGGCACCTGGATGCTCCGCTTGACGAAGGCGTACACCGTGCGGCGGTTCTGCTCCTCCGTCGTGCTGTCCGGCCAGTGGTCCTTCTTGTTCGGGTAGGAGATGCCGGCCAGCACTTCGGCACTCAGCTTCGGGTACATGCTCGGCCCGCCCACCTTGCTCGTGTTCAGCTCGCCGCTCACGGCCAGGATGCTGTCCCGCACCTCCTCCGAGGTGAGCCGCCTCATGTTGAACCGCCACAGGGACACGTTCGCCGGGTCCGCCTTCAGGTTCACCGGATCGCCGGCGGACGACCGCTGGTACACGGCCGAGGTCATCATCAGGCGGTGCATCCGCTTGATCGTCCACGCCGCCCCGCCGTCCGACGGCTGCACGAACTCGGCCGCCAGCCAGTCGAGCAACTCCGGGTGGGTCGGCTGCTCGCCCAGCTTGCCGAAGTCGTTCGGGGTGGGCACCAGCCCCTTGCCGAAGTGCCACGCCCACAGGCGGTTGACCATCACCCGGGCGGTCATAGGGTTCTTCGGGTCGGCGATCCAGTTCGCCAGCACCGTCCGCCGGCCGCTCGACTTCGCCCCCTTCCCCGCCGGCGGGATGGGCGGGTCGGGCAGGTTCAGGACGGTCGGGAAGCCGGGCTTCACCTCCGCCCCGTTGGCGTGCGGGTTGCCGCGGATGTTGATGAACGTGGGCGGCGGGTTGGGGTCGCAGTTGTTCACGCTCAGCGCGAGTTGCTGGTTCGGCGACGGCTTCCGCCGCAGGTCGTCCGCCTGCTTCTTCAGCCCGGCGTACTCCTTCTTCTGCTCGGCGTCGAGGAACATCGGCACCTTCTTCACCACCTGCGGGCGGTCCAACCCTTCCGACGCCCGCTGGTCCTCGGCCGGCATCTTCTTGATCGCCTCGTCCTCGATCGCCGTCATCTGTTTCGTCAGCTCGTCGATCCTGGTCATCCGCTCGGCCAGTTCCTTCTGGTAGACCTTCCGCTGCTCGAACGGGGTGACGTCCGACTGGTTCGACGTGGACTTCACGTTGCGGTCGTTGCTGTACTCGCGGATGTCGCGGAAGAAGGCGACCAGCTTGTAATAGTCGTCGGCCAGGATGGGGTCGCCCTTGTGGTCGTGGCAGCGGGCGCAGTTGAGCGTCATCCCCAGGAACGCCTGCCCGGTGATGCCGACCAGGTCGTCGTACCCGTCGAACTTGGCTTGCAGCGGGTCGGCCGGTTCGTCGTCCCACACCCCCAGCCGGTAGTACCCGGTGGCGATAATGCCGTCGTTGTCGTCCTCGTCCTTCTTCGGCAACTCGTCGCCGGCGATCTGCTCCCGCACGAACCGGTCGTACGGCTTGTCCGCGTTGAAGCTGCGGACGACGTAGTCGCGGTACCGCCAGGCGTTCGGCTTCGGGCCGTCCCGCTCGTACCCGTTGCTCTCGGCGAACCGCACCACGTCCAACCAGTACTTGCCCCACTTCTCCCCGTACTGCGGGCTGGCCAGCAGGGTGTCGAGCAACTTCTCCCACGCCTTCGGGTCGGCGTCTTTCACGAACGCGTCAATCTGCTCGGGGGTCGGCGGCAGGCCGGTCAGGTCGTAGTACGCCCGGCGGATGAGGGTGGCCTTGTCGGCCGGCCCGACCGGCTTCAGCCCCTTCGACGCGAGCTTCACCTCAAGGAACGCATCGACCGGGTGAACGTCGGCCTTCGGCGCCGCTGGTCTCTTGACCGGCTGGTACGCCCAGTACGCCTTCTGCTCGGCGGTGAACTCCTTCTTCTTCGGCGCCTCGGCCACCGCCTCACCCATCAGGTCCGGCGGCACCGGCAGCCCCTGGTCCACCCACTTGGTGAGGGTGGCGATGTCGGCGGCGGGCAGCTTGCCGCCCTCCGGCGGCATGGCGTACCCCTTCTTGGAGTGGTTGATCGCCTCCACCAGAAGGCTCTCCTTCGCCTTCCCCGGCATCGCCCCCGGCCCGGTGTCGCCACCCGCCAGCACGGCCCCCCGCGTCCGCAGGTCGAACCCGCCCTTCAGTTTCTTCGGGTTCTCCCCGTGGCACTTCAGGCAGTGCGCCTTCAGCACCGGGGCCACCTGGTCGGTGTAGAACTTCACCTGCTCGGCGGTGAACGTGGGTTTCGGGTCGGCGGCGGGGGCGACGGAAACGACGGCGCAGAACAGCACGCCGGCGATCAGCGAACGGGGCATCCGAACTCCTCTGGAGAGAGGTGGAGGCTCGACTCAGACGGAGAGGCGACTACAGGCAGGAATTGTATCTTACGGGGTCGGTCCACCGCCAGCCAGTCGGGTGCAAGACGGGCGGCGGGATCCGACCGGGGTGGATCCGTGGCGATCGGGGGGATGGGGTGCCATGTTGATCATCTTGACACTGTTGAGAGCGACCGCCCCCGCAAACTCGGATCGCCTCTGGGAATCCGACATCAGGCCGTCGGCCACCGGGCAATACCTGTCATGACCATCGCCGACACCCTCCGGCAACTCGGCCTGGCGTCGCCCGACCCGCGGTCGGACGGCGAGTTGCTCGGTCTGTTCGTACGGTCTCGTGACGAACAGGCGTTCGCCGAACTGCTCCGCCGGCACGGGCCGACGGTGCACGGCGTCTGCCGGCGGGTGCTGGGCAACGCCGCCGACGCCGACGACGCGTTCCAAGCGGTGTTCCTGGTGCTGGCCCGGAAGGCGAACACGATTCGCCCGCCGGGCATGGTGGGCAACTGGTTGTACGGGGTGGCCGTCCGCACCGCCAACAAGGCGCGAGTGATGAACGCGAAGCGAGTCGAACGAGCCGCGACCGCCAGGGAGCGGGACATTCCAAGCCCGCTCCCTGACGGTCGCGGCTCGTACGAAGACGCCGACACTCTCGCCGTCATCGACTCCGAACTCGCCGCCCTCCCGCACGTCTACCGAGCCGCGTTCGTGACGTGCGAGTTGAAGGGCCGCAGTCGGTCGGAGGCGTCCATCGTCCTCGGCTGGCCGGAAGGGACCGTCGCGGCACGGCTGGTGAAGGCCCGCGAACTCCTCGCCGCCCGCCTCCGCAAACGGGGCGTCACGCTCGGCGTCGGACTGTTCGCGGCGGTGACGGTGCCGGCAGCCACGGCCACAGAAACGATGTCGGCGGTGCGGGAACTGCTCGCGGTCGGCACGGCAACCGCCGTGGCGCCGGTCGCCCAAACACTCTCCGACGAGGTGACGAAGTCCATGACCACATTGCACACCAAGTGGCTGCTGCTCGCCGGGCTGGTGCTGACGCTGGCGACCGGCGGGGCGGTATTGCTCGCCGCACCGGGGGACAGGCAGCCCGTGCGGGAACAGATCAAGGCGCCGGTGCCGAAGGCGGTGGAAGGGGAGTGGAAGGAGGCCGATCCGATCACGTTCAAGGACGGCGGACGGGTCACGGGTGTCGCGTTCGCGCCGAGCGGGAAGGCGTTCGCCGTCTGCCGGGCCGAAGGCCAGATCGACTTCTTCGACCCGGCCACGCGGAAGCACCAGCAGAGCATGAACTTCCTCGGCGATCCAAAATCGAATCCGAAGCGGGAGGCGGCCACCATCCCCGCCATCGCCTTCCGCCCGACCCCGCACCCCAAGTTGGGCGACGTGTTCGCCGTCACCCACAAGAACGGGGTGAACTTCGGCACCACCAACATCGGCCTGCTGGTGGATGACGCTCCGGCGGTCGAGGGGTTGCCCTCGAACTGGGAACTGAAGGGGGTGAACCCCCGTGGCGTGGCGTGGCCTGTGGACGGAGAAGTGATCGCGACCGACGGCGTAGACCTTTGGTGGCGGGGGCTGCGGGGTAAGGAGTGGCTGGACATCCAGCACACCGAGAGCGGCAAATTGGGCCAGCGCGTCTTGCTCCCACGCCTGTCCGGTGACGACGAGCGTTACCTCAGCGGGTGGGCGGGGGACAGGGGCCAGCACGGGATCGTACTCAGCCCGCCTCCGGTGCAATCGAGCCTGCCACTTCATCTGGACGGCCATAAAGCGCCGGTCATCGCGGCGGGCTCGTCGGCGGACGGCAAACGGTTCGTGACCGCGGACACGGGCGGCAGGCTGATCGTGTGGGAGGGGGAGAACCGCGACTTCAAGACCGAGTTCAAGGAGAAGCGGCAGGTCGAACTCGGCGAAGGGGTCGTGCAACTCACCCTCGCCCCCGACGGCAAGACGGTGGCGGCGGTGCGGGCGTACACCGACACCACCCTGCTCGGGTTGAGCGGGCGCACCCTGTTCAACCTCGAGCTGTTCGCGTTCGACGTGACCGACCCGCCTTCCAAGCCGAAGCCACTGTGGGCGGCACGAAACGTCCTCAGCGACGCGAAGACCTTCACCGGCCCGGTGTCGCTCGCCTTCAGCCCGGATGGGAAGACGCTCCTGGCCGCGTTCGCCGACCCGTACACCGACGCCCCGAATGAGCGGGGAGCGGTGCCGAAGTCGATGGGGGTGAAGGTGTGGGAGTTGGTGGAGAAGAAGTGACAGGCAGGTGTCACCCGACGAACACCCCTCCGGCGAACGTCGGTTCGAAGGCAAACTCGCCGGCGACTTCGCCCAGACTCGCACCGGGGGTGGTGCGGGCGAACCGCTTTACGTGCGGCCCCCCGCCCGGACCGGCGGCGGTGAAGAGCGACCCGTTCGCCACCGCCACCCGCACCCCGCCGGGGAAACCGGACGAGTACGCGTAGAACGAGTCCGCCTCGGTGCCGTCCGCCCGCAGCACCCGCACGTGCGGCCCGCCACCCCCGCCGGCCGCCACCACCAGTTCATCCCGCCCATCCCCGTCCAGGTCGCCGGCCGCCACATTCACCCCGCCGCCGAAACTCGGGTCGAAGGCGTAGAAGCTCCGCACCTCGGCCAAGTCGGTCGCCCGGAACGCCTTCACGTGCGGCCCGCCGCCGGCCATCGCCCCGGTGACGATCTCGTCCCGCCCGTCAGCGTCCAGGTCGGCCGCCGTCACCGTCACCCCGCGGTCGAACGTCGGGGCGTAGGCGAAGAAGCCGAACCGCTCCCGGCCGTCGGGACTGAACACCTTGATGTGCGGCCCGCCGCCCGGCCCGGCCGCCGTGAGCAACTCCGGTCGGCCGTCGCCGTCCACGTCTGCGGCGGCCACATTCACCCCCCCGCGGAAACCGGGATCGTAGGCGAAGAACTCGCTCAGCAGTCGACCGGAGAGGCCGTCGAACACCTTCAGGTGTGGTCCGCCCCCCTGCCCCGCGGCGGTCGCCACGTCCGGCACCCCGTCGGCGTTAAAGTCGGCGGTGGCGACCGTCACCCCCCCCCGGAAGGCGGTGTCGTAGGCCAGGAACCGCCGCACGGTGCCGCCGGCACCGTCCTGCACCAGCACCTCCGGCAACCCGCCGGCCCCGGCCCCGAACGCCACCCGCGGCGGACCCAGCGTGAGTGTGAACTGGTCGATCAGTTGCCCGCCGACGGTTTGGAAGCGGAACGCCAGGGTGGTGTCGGTGGCGTCGAACAGCATCGCGCCGAAGTCGTCCGCGTACCGCACCACGCTGCCGGCGGCGGGCGTCGGCAGGAACGGGTACAGGGCCGCCCCGCCGGCGCCGTTCACCACGTACGGCAGGCCGTTCACCTGCAGCCGCTCGTACTGGTGGCTGTGCCCGGTGAGCACGAGGGACGCCCCCCACTCGCGGAACGGCCACCGCAGGTCGGTCGCCGGCGGGTGCCGCCCGCTGGACGTGTACGGCGGGTGGTGAAAGGCGACCACTTTCCACGGGGCGGACGAGGCGGCCAGCGCCGCCCGAAGCCAGTTCGCCTGGGCGGAGGTGGCGGAGGTGCCGTC
The DNA here is from genome assembly GCA_964390195.1 of uncultured Fimbriiglobus sp. Taxonomy (GTDB): domain Bacteria; phylum Planctomycetota; class Planctomycetia; order Gemmatales; family Gemmataceae; genus JALHQU01. The sequence continues at coordinate 7,040 of CAYMHO010000250.1, forward strand.
GGGTTCGCGGGGGTCGCTGTCCAGGACGAAAAACTCGACCGGCCCGCGGCGGGCGGAGTAGTACCGCTCGTTCCCCGGCAGGGCGAAGTAGTTCAGGTACGGCTGGGCGTTCGGCGTCTCCCAGTCGTGGTTGCCGAGCGACGGCAGGAACCGCGGCTCGCCGCCGGCGGTCGGGGGGAAGAAACTGCCGTACCGGCTGCCGACGTTCGCCGCGATGGTGTCGGCCCCGCCGACCGGGTAGTTGTTGTCGCCGGTGGTGACGACCAGATCCGGCGACCACCCGCGGACGAGGGCGGCGACGGCGTCCGGGGCGGTGCCGGGCAGGCCGTAGTCGCCGACGACGGCGAACCGCAGGGCGGCACACAGCGTGCGATCTTCGAGGCGAGTGACGGTGATCATGGGCGACCGGGTGAGAGGGGACCGACACCCTGTATTACGGCCGACCGGGGGCGGAAATTGCACCCGGCGAGGCGGCGGCGGAGCCGGACACCGGCGGCGGGGGCGGATAGAACAGCCGTTCGACCCGTCCCGCAAGAGGTTCCGGCCGTGATCCCGATCAACTTCACCGGCAAGGTGGCGCTCGTCACCGGCGTCGGCGACAACGACAGCTTCGCCTGGTACATCGCCAAGACCCTGCAAGCGGCCGGGGCGACGGTCGTGCTGGCCGTGCACCCGCGGGTCGCCGGCATCGTCGAGAGCTTCCTCACCCGCGACGCCGACCGGGAGAGCCGCGAGTTGCCGTACACCGGCGGCGAGTTCAAGGTGGCGAAGGTACTCCCGTGTGACGCCAGCTACGACACGATGGCCGACGTGCCGGACGAGGTGAAGAACGACCGCCGGTACGCCAAGCTGAACGCCGACTACAGCATCGAAGGGATGGTGAACGCGGTCGGAAAGGAGTTCGGCCACATCGACATGCTCATCCACAGCATCGCCTTCAGCCGCGAGATCACCAAGGTCGCCAAGGACACCACCCGCAAGGGGTACATGGAGGCGCTGGGCATCTCGGCGTACTCCCTCACCAGCATGCTGCGGGCGGCCGAGCCGTTCATGCCGAGCGGGGCGAGCGCGGTGGGGCTGACGTACCTTGGCGGCAGCCGGGTGGTGCCGTACTACGGCGGGGGCATGAGCACGGCCAAGGCGGCCCTCCAGATCGACGCGGCCCAACTGGCCAGCAACCTGGGCGGGAAGAACATCCGGGTGAACCTGATCTCGGCCGGGCCGTACCTGAGCCGGGCGATGCGGAGCATCCGGCCGGGCGAAGGGGAGAAGACGGTGGACTACGCGGCCAGCCGCTCGCCGCTGCCGCGGCCGATCACCCCGCAGGAGGTGGCCGACGCCACCGCGTACCTGTGCAGCCCGCTGGCGTCGGCCGTCACCGGCCACATCCTGTACGTGGACTGCGGGTACAACGTGATGGGGGTGTGACGCGGTATGGTAGGTGCCGCGAGCCGAGCGGCACCTACCATGACGGCATCTGCCGCTGCCCGAGGTTCCCGTGTCCGAGCCGCAACTCCGCTGCCTGCTGTGCGACCTGATCCTGGCCGAGGAGGGCCGCACGGATTACCCGACCGAGACCTGCAAACAGTGCGGGCGGAAGGTGCTGGCCGGGCAGACGGCCGACGGCGAGCCGCCGCTCCAACCGCTCAACCCGCCGCCGCGGTCGAAGCCGATGGACCTCGACCTGGAGACGCTGCCCGAAGCGGCGGTCGTCCCGCCCCCTCCGGCCCGCCCGCAGCCGCAGTTCCCGCCGGACGACGACATCCCATCCGTGCCGGTGGTGAACAAGGCCAAGCGGGCGGACCCGGACGTGCCGACGGTCCAACCCCGCGGGAAGATCACCACCAACCCGGCGAGCGTGCCGTATGCCGCCCGCCCGGCCTCGCCGCCGGCCCCCAAGCCCGCCCCGCCGGCCCCGAGACCTGTCGCTCCCATCCCGCCCCGGAAGGCCGCCCTGCCGGACCCGTCTCGGGCGGCCTCGGTCACCCCGCGGCCGCGGGTGCTCCAGGCGTTCGCCATCCTCGGGTGCATGACCGTCCTGGCCGTCGGGGCCATCGTGGTCATCATCTCGTGCATCGTCATGGGGCTGATGACGGCCTCGAAGTTCAGCCGCTGACCCGCCGCCACCACGAGACTCGTCCCATGCGAGCCACCCTCCCGCTCGTCGGCCTCGTCGCGTTCGCCCTGCCGCTGGCCGCCGCCGAGCCGTCGCTCGAAAGCCGCATCAAGCCGATCACCGACAAGCACAAGGGGACGATCGCGGTGGCGGTGAAGAACCTGGCGACTGGAGAGGAGTTCAAGCAGAACGCCGACGAGGTCATGCAGGCGGCCAGCCTGATCAAGGTGGCGGTGATGGTGGAGGCGTACCGCCAACTGGACGGGAAGAAAGTGGACTTCGACAAGACGCTGACGCTGACGAAGGACGACAAGGTGCCGGGGGCGGGGGTGCTCACGTCGCACTTCTCGGACGGGGCGACCTTCCCGCTGAAGGACGCCGTCCGCCTGATGATCGTGTTCAGCGACAACACCGCCACGAACATGGTGCTCGACCAGATCGGCATCAAGAGCGTGAACGACACGACGAAAGAGTTGGGCCTGCCCGAGACCCGCATCAACGCCAAGGTGTTCAAGGGGAGCACCACCAGTGTCGACCCGGAGCGGACGAAGAAGTATTCGCTCGGGTCCACGTCGGCCAACGAGACGCTCAAGCTGTTGGAATTGATCCACACCAGCAAGGCGGCGTCGGCCGAGTCGTGCCAGGCGATGCTCGGCCACATGAAGGCGAACGACGACAAGGAACTGCTGGTACGGCACCTGCCGCCCGGCACGTCGGTGGCGCACAAGACCGGGGCGACGAACCAAGTCCGCACCGACGCCGGCATCGTCTACATCCCCGACCCGACGCACACGCCGAAGGAGAAGGAGGCGAAGCGGACCATCCCGGTAGCGGTTTGCGTGCTGACGAACGCGAACGAGGACCAGCGGTGGGTGCGGGACAACGCCGCCCAATTGACGATCGCCGACATCGGGAAGGCGGTGTACGACCACTACGCCGGTGGGAAGAAGTAACGGCACCACCTTCACCGAACCTGAACACGTCACCCGGCCAGCCGGTCGTACAATGTCTGAATTGTTCCCGCTCTCCCGCGAGTCCCACCGCCGATGGCCGTCCTGCTGCAAATCGTCAACGCCTCGAAGAGTTACGGCGACCAGACCCTCCTCGACCACGCCGACGCCGTCATCAGCGACAACGTGAAAGTCGGGTTCATCGGCCGCAACGGGGCGGGAAAAAGCACCTTGCTGCGGGTGCTGCTCGGCGAGGAAGAACTGGACAGCGGCGAGGTCATCCGCCACCCGAACCTGCGGCTCGGCTACCTGCGGCAGCACGACCCGTTCGAACCGGGCGAAACCGCCCTCCAGTACCTGATGCGGGACAGCGGCCGCCCCGAATGGCGGTGCGGCGAGGTGGCCGGGCAGTTCGAGGTGAAAGGCGACTACTTGAGTGGGCCGGTGGCGAAGCTGTCCGGCGGGTGGCAAACACGGCTGAAACTGGCCGCCCTGCTGCTGCACGAGCCGAACCTGCTGCTGCTCGACGAACCGACCAACTTCCTCGACCTGCGGACGCAGATCCTGCTCGAACACTTCCTCCGCG
>CAYMHO010000251.1:0-10665 GCA_964390195.1 uncultured Fimbriiglobus sp.
TGTAGTCCGCGTTCAGCTTGACGTACTCCGGGGTCAGGTCGCTGGTGTAGAAGCGACAGCGGCCGGGGCCGAGTTTGAACGCCAACCGGAAATGCACCTCGCGGTTGTGCTTCAGGTACGCGCTCGCGGTCGGGGCGTCGAACGGCACCGGCCCGCCGTCGCGGAACAGCAGCATGTCGCCCATCCACAGACTCAGTTCCTTCTCGTCGAACGGCACCCCGCAGTAGCCGGCGGCGCTCACCACCCGCCCCCAGTTCGGGTCGGCCCCGTACACGGCCGATTTCACCAGGGCACTCTCCGCCACCGCCTTCGCCACCGTGCGGGCTTCGGCGTCCGATCGGCACCCCTCCACGTCGATGGTGATGAGGTGTTCGGCCCCTTCGGCGTCCGCCGCGATCTTGCGGGCCAACTCTCCGCACACCGCGTACACCGCCTCGCCGAATGCGTCCAGGTCGTTGCCTGCCAGCGGGGTGCCACTCCCACCAGCCAGTGCGAACACGGTGTCGTTGGTGCTGGTGTGCCCTTCCACGCTGATGCAGTTGAAGCTGTGGTCGGCGGCGCGCTTCAGGAAGGCGTGCAGGTCGTCCGCCGACACCGCCGCGTCGGTGACGACGAACCCGAGCATGGTGGCCATGTTCGGGCCGATCATCGCCGCCCCTTTCGCAAAACCGAGCACGGTGAACGGCCCGCCCGGCAAGTTCAACTCGTGGACGGCCACCTTGATGCGTGTGTCAGTCGTCAGGATGGCGTGGGCGGCGTCGAGCAGCCCCTCGCGGGTGGGGGCGGCGGCGTGGACCGCCTTCGGGATGCCGGCTTCGAGGATCGGCATCGGCAGCGGTCGGCCGATCACCCCCGTGCTCGCCACCAGCACCTGCTCCGGCGAACAGCCGAGTTCGTTCGCCACCAGCTCGGCCATCCGCTCGGCGTCTCGCAGGCCCTGCTCCCCGGTGCACGCGTTCGCATTCCCGGAACACACCACGACCGCTCGCACGGTGGCGCTCGGCACCCGCTGTTTGCTGACCTGCACCGGGGCGGCGCACACGCGGTTCTGGGTGAACACGCCGGCGGCGGCGGCCGGCCCGTCGGTGATGACGACGGCCAGGTCGCGGCGGTCGGGTTCGCTCCGCAGCTTGCTGACGACACCGGCGAAGCGGAACCCGCGGGGCAAGGGCCAGTCGGTCATGGGCGGATCGGGCCAGGGGGGATGGGGCCGGGGCATTGTAGGAGCGGAGCAGAGCAGTGTTCGCCGCGAGCATCGCGAGCGCCGACCGCCCTGGCGCTCGCGGTGCTCGCGGCGAACACTCCGACTACATTATCTTCCCCCTCCCCTGGGTGCTTTCCCATGCGAACCCTGTCCGCCCTCCTGCTCCTCGCCGTCCCGGCATTCGCCGCCGACCTGAACGCCACCAAGTCGAAGGAGGAGGTGACGTTCAAGGACGGCGACAAGGTGGTCACCAAGTACGTGTTCGGCGGGGACATCCCGAAGCCGCACTTCTGGCCGGTCCACGCCCCGGACGGCACCCTCGTGACCGCCACCAGCCCGGGCAACCACAAGCACCACAAGTCCATCTGGTTCTGCCACGGCGACGTCATCCCCGAGGGCGTCGAACTGAAAACGAAGTCGTCCGACAAGCGGGTGGAGGGGGTGGACTTCTGGAGCGAGGCGAAGGGGCACGGGAAGATCGTGTGCGTGGAGGTGGGCGAGCCGAAGGTGGCGGACGGGGTGGTCACGCTGCCCACGAAGAACGAGTGGCGGACGCCCGACGGGGACAAGATTCTGGACGAGGTGCGGGTGCTGACGGTGCGGAAGGCGGGCAGCGGCTACCTGATCGGGTTCGACATCGACCTGCACGCGAGCGTGTGCGAGTTGAAGTTCGGGGACACGAAGGAAGGGGCGTTCGGCACGCGGATGAGCGAAGAGATCACCACCGAGAAGAAGCTGAACGACACCCTGACGGCGGACGGAGGGCGGAAGGGGGAGAAGGCGATCTGGGGGCACCCGGTGTCCTGGATGGACTCGTCGGGCAAGGTGGACGGGAAGGAGGTCGGGCTGGCCGTGTTCGACCACCCGAAGAACCCGGTGCGGGCGATCAGCCACGGGCGGGCGTACGGGCTGATGGCGGCCAACCCGTTCGGGCGGGAGAAGTCATTCCCCCCCAGCCAGAAGGGTAAGACGGAGCTGGTGGGGATGAAGAAGGGCGACCACCTGAAGCTGAGGTATGCCGCGCTCGTCCACACCGGCGACGCCAAATCCGGCGGGGTGGAGGAGGCGTACAAGCTGTTCAGCGAGGGGAAGTGAGGCTCAGAACCTCACCCCCCGGCCCCCTCTCCGAAGCGGAGAGGGGGTGTTCGACACGCATGCCATACCGACCCCTTCGCGGACGATGTTGAACCTGCACAGGTTGAACACCCCTCTCCGCTTCGGAGAGGGGGCCGGGGGGTGAGGTCCGAGGGACGACAATGCCGAAGAAGCCGTTCGTCGAACACGTCGAGATGCACGGGCACATCGTCGATTCGCTGTTACTGCCGAAGGTGCTGGACGCCATCCTCTCCCGCGGCGGCACCTACCACATCGAGCAGTTCCAACTCGGCGAGCGGCAGGACGACACCAGCTCCACCCGTATCGAGATCCGCGCCGACAGCCCGGCCGTTCTCGAAGCGATTCTCGCCGAGATTCACCCGCACGGGGCGGTCAGCGCCGAGCCGAAAGACTGCAACACAGTGCCGGCGGACGTGGCCGGTGCATTCCCCGACGGGTTCTATTGCAGCACCAACTTCCGCACCCAGGTGCGGGTCGGCGGCAAGTGGATCGAGGTGCAGAGCCAGGAGATGGACTGCGGTATCGTGATCGACGGCGAAACGGCCCGCTGCCTGCCGATGACGAGCGTGACGGTCGGCGACAAGATCGTCGTCGGTCGCGGCGGCACGCGGGTGTTCCCGCCCGAGGCGGAGGTGCGGAAGGGGAGCATGTTCGAGTTCATGAGCAGCCCCGTGAGCAGCGAACGGCCGAAGGCGGTGAGCGTGCGGGAGATCGCCGGGGCGATGCGGAAGGCGAAGGCGGCCGGCGAGAAGATCATGGCGGTGCTGGGGCCGGCGGTGGTCCACACCGGCGGGGCGGAGTTGGTGGTGAAGATGATCCGCGGGGGCTTCCTGAATGTGCTGTTCGCCGGGAACGCCCTGGCCACGCACGACATGGAGCAGGCGTTCTACGGCACCAGCCTGGGCGTGTCGTTGGACCACGGGTTGCCCACCGACGAAGGCCACGAGCACCACCTGCGGACGATCAACACCATCCGCAGGTTGGGCGGCATCAAGGGGGCCATCGACGCCGGCAAGCTGAAGTCGGGCATCATGTACGAGTGCGTCACGCGGGGCATCCCGACGGTGCTGTGCGGCAGCATCCGCGACGACGGCCCCATCCCGGAAGTGATTACCGATGTGCTTGTCGCCCAGACGGAGATGCGGAAGCACGTCCCCGGCACCGGGTTTTGTCTGATGGTGGCGACCACCCTGCACAGCATCGCGGTCGGGAACATCCTGCCGGCGAGCGTGAAGGTGGCGTGCGTGGACATCAACCCGGCGACGGTGACGAAGCTGATGGACCGCGGCAGCACGCAAACCGTGGGCATCGTGTCCGACGCCGAGCCGTTCATCCGGGCTCTCGTTGCTGAATTAGAGAAGAGCTAACCACAGAGGCACTGAGACACAGAGAAGGCACGAAGCAGAGCAGTTTTCTTCACACTCCCTCCTGTCCTCTCTGTGTCTCTGTGCCTCTGTGGTTAATCTGAACTCATGTCGCTCGCCTTTCACAACGGCCGCTTCGTGCCGTACTCCGAACTGGCCATCGCCCCGCACGACGCCGGGTTCGTGTTCGGCGCGACCGTCACCGACTTCTGCCGTACCTATGCGCACAAACTGTTCCGCTGGCCCGACCACCTCGCCCGCCTACGGCGCGATTGCGAAGCGTGCTTCATCCCCCTGCCGCACACCGATGCCGAACTCACCGCCGCGGCGAAACGACTGGTGACGGAAAATGCGAAACTGCTCGCCCCTGACGACGACCTCGCACTCATCACCTTCGCCACCCCCGGCCCGCTCGGGTACATGGCCGGCACCGAGAGCGGCCCGCCGACAGTGGCCATGCACACTTTCCCCATCCCGAAGGAGCGATACCGCCGGTTCTTCACCGAGGGCGTGACGTTGCAAGAGGTTGGACCGATTCCCCGGCACAGCATGGTGCCGTCGAGCGTGAAACACCGCAGCCGAGTTCATTGGTGGCACGCCGCTCATTCGGCAACGATACCCGGTGCGGTGCCGGTGTTGACGGTGATGGACCGAGCCATCGACTCTGCGGTCGGGGGAATCTTGGCCGTGCGCGGTGGAGTTCTCGAACGACCGGCCGGAATCGCGGTTCTCGACTCCATCAGCGTCCGGGTGGTGTGTGAGCTTGCCACTTTGCTCGGAATCGGTGTCCGGGAAACGGCCGTGTGGCCCAGTGCGACCGCGTTGGGTGAAGTGTCCGAACTGCTGTTCGTAGGCAGCGCATTTGGTGTTGCGGGCATTCGAAGTTACACCACAGCTCGTGCCGATGACCGACTTGACTTCCCCTGGCCCGGCCCGGTGTTCGCCAAACTCTCCGCCGCGTGGTCGGAACTCGTGGGCGTGGACGTCGTCCGACAGTTCACTGGGTGAGGTGGTTTGCCGCGAGGCGAAGACGAGCGTGCCTGCCAACGCCCCCGCCAGTCCGGTGTTATGCTCCAGCGTGCAAACCCCGGAGCGGCGGCATGACTGACAGTTCGTTGTCACGGCGACAGTTCTTCGGCGCGACCGCTGCCACTGCCGTCCTCGCGGTCGGCACTTCACCTGCCGTCCCGGAACGCCGATCGTCCCTCGCCCCAGAACCGCCGCTCCCGCCGGGTGTGTGCCAGCGGCTCGGCTCCGCCCGCTTCCGCGAACTGGAGGGCGGCTACAGGTTCTCGCCTGATTCGAAATGGTTGGCCGAGTTCGACGGGCAACGCTTCCTGGGATACGAGCTGGCGAGCGGCCGGCGGGTGAGCTGGCGGCCCACCGAGAGGGTTCAACCGCTCGTCACCGACGTCGTTTGGTCGATGTCCACCACCGACGAACTGCTCGCCGTGACGACGTACGACGGGAGCGTCGCGGTGCGACGATTCCACCTGGAATCCGGCCGCGAGTCGAAGGTGGTGAAGGTGCCGAACTGCGACCACGCGGCCACCACCCCCGACGGCTGCGGACTGATCCAGTACGACGAGAAAGGTCAGCTCTGGCGGACCGATCTGAAGAGCGGCAAGACGCTGTGGAAACGGAGGTGGAAGAGCGACGCATCCTCACCGCCGGTGGTGATCGATCGGGTCGAGCGGTGGGTCGTCGGCGTCGGTGCGAAGCGGTTGCACTTGTTCGACCCGGATACCGGCAACGACGGCCCGAAGCTGGAAGAGGCGTTGCCGAACGGGACCACGCCGGAAGACCCCTTCTACCTGCTCGGCTTCTCGGCCGACGGCAAACGGGTGGCCGGGTGGCACTCCGCCAATGTGCCTGAGCAGATAGTGGTGTGGGACTTGGAAACGAGTAAGGCGGTCGGTCGCCTTATCCCGCCGGCCGGCAACTCTGATCTGGGGATCTCCGCCGACGGCAAGCACTTGCTCACGGCCGATCAACAAAGCCGACTGGTGGGCATCGATGTCGGCACCGGGAGAATCACCCGCAAGCTGGCGGCGGAGAACGTCGGCGGCCTTCGACTCTCGCCCGACGGCAAGGTACTGGCCTGTCTCGATTCGGTGCAGGCCCGCGGTCTGGGCGGCATCGACGGGCTGAACAACGAACCCGGCGGCATTATCCGCCTCTTGAACCCGACCACCGGCGAACTGCTCCCGCAGTCGCCCGACCCGTCGGCCGAAGTGGTGTCGGTGCGGTTCGCAGGCCCGCACACGGTGGTCACGTCACTGGCGTCGGAATGGAACTCCCCACCGGCGCTCCTGTGGGACCTCCGCACCGGCCGGCGGCGAATGGCGATCGGCGAGAACCACCCGAATTTCGGGGCCGGTTCGCCCCCCGCCAAATTGGCCTTCGGCTGCCTCGGCTTTGGTTCCGCACCGTTGCCCGCCGAACTGTCGCCGGACGGGACGCGGTGGGCGACCGAATTCCGATCGCGGCTGGTGGTCCTCGACGCCTTCACCGGCCGAACGCTGCACGACCTCGGTCAGCCGCCGATGAACAGCGAAGGGCTGTTCTGGGTCGGCCGCGGGAAGGTCGGGCGGTTCACAGAGGCCGGGTTGCTGGTGTGGGATCTGGCCGAACGCACCCGCCGCGTCATTTCGCTCAAGTTCCCTGCAGAAGGCGAGGTCGAACATTCCGCTGTCACACCGGATGGCCGGACGGTAGTCGTGCTGCATTGGAACCCGGACGAGGAACAGCCAAAGCGGACGCTCGCGTGGGTGAAGGTGGCGACGGGGGAGGTGATGACCGCCCCGGCTGGGTTCGCTGGACGAGTCGCCGTCTCGGCACACGGCGATCGGGTCGCACTCACGACGGTGGAAGACCCACCGGGCGAGCCGTCGCAGGTGCGTGTGGCGGTCCTCGATCGCTTCGGACTGTGTTTCGGCTTCCACACGAGGAGTGCGTTCAACGGCAACTTCTACGCGAATGCGGAACTCTCCCCGTGCGGACGGATGGCGTTCTTTGCGCACACCAAGTTGGAGGAAGCGGATGACGAACTGCGCCCCGTCGTGCAGTTCTGGGAGGTGCTGAGCGGCCAGTTGCGGGCGGAGTACGCCACCGCACACCTGGCGGCCGGGTTGGGCGTGTCGCCGTGCGGGCGGCGCATCGCCACTTCCCACCGCGACGCGCCGGTGTACCTGTGGGACGTGTTCGGCGAGACGTCCGACCCGAGTCCGAGACCCGACAAGAGAACGTGGGAGGCACTGACCGGGAATGCCGACACGGCGTTCACCGCGGTCCGCCAACTGGTTCAGCACCCGGCCGCGGCGGTGGAACTGTTGAGCGCGAAACTGACCCCAGCCGAGCAGCCGAAAGCGGAGTGGGTGAAGGCCCGCATCGACCGCCTCGGCAGCCGCGACTTCCGCACCCGTCACACGGCCGAGTTGGAACTTTCGGCCGTGGCTGACCGCATCGCTGAACAGTTGCGGAAGGCTCTCGACGCCGGGGCCGATTCGCCCGAAGCGGAGGAGCGGTTGAGCCGCCTGCTCGACGTGGCCGGGGGTATGCCGCGACCGGCGTGGCGGGTGGTGCGGGCGGTGGAAGCGTTGGAATACTGCGACGTGCTTTCGGCGGAGGTGTTGCTGAAGAAGCTGGCCGGCGGGGTGGAATCCGCCGTGCTGACGAAAGAGGCGAAGGCGGCGGTGAAGCGAAGAGGCGAGCGGCCCGCGTGAGCGGGCTGTTGAGGTGTGAACAGCCCGCTCACGCGGGCCGCTCGCCAAGTTCAGCCCCGCTCGCCGATCGGCTTCACGCTGCGGGCTGCCTCGCCCGTGTACAGCGACCGCGGGCGGATGAGCCGGTTGTTGTCCGTCTGCTCGATGACGTGCGCCGCCCACCCGGCCACCCGGCTCATGGCGAACATCGGCGTGTACAGCGGGATCTCCAACCCCATCGCGTGGTACAGCCGCCCGGCCGGCCAGTCCAGGTTCGGGAACATGTTCTTCTTCGCCGCCATCACCCGCTCGATCGCGTCGGCCGTGTCTTCCCACTTCTGAAGGTCCGGCGTGCCCGCCGCCTGCCGGGCGAACACCTTCAGGATGCCGGCTCGCACGTCGCCGGCCTTGTACACCCGGTGCCCGAACCCCATGACCCGCTCCTTGCGGGCGAGCGCGTCGAGCGTCCACTGCTCGGCCGTGTCCGGCCCGCCGGCCGACCGCACCACGTCCATCACCTTCTCATTCGCCCCGCCGTGCAGCGGCCCCTTCAACGCCCCGATCGCCCCGACGATGCCTGAGTGCAAATCCGACATGGTGGACACGATCACCCGTGCCGTGAACGTGCTGGCGTTGAACTCGTGCTCGGCGTACAGGATGAGCGACACGTCGAGCGCCCGCACTTCTTCGGGGGTCGGCTCGACGCCTTTGAGCATGTACAGGAAGTTCGCCGAGTGCCCGAGTTCCGGCTTCGCCATCACCGGCTGAAGCCCCTTGCTGATGCGGTACTGATCCGCCACCATCACCGGCATCTGGCCGAACAACCGCTCGGCCTTCCGCACGTTCGCCTCGTGAGAGTTGTCGGTCGCGTCCGGGTCGAACAGGGCCACCATGCTGACGGCGGTGCGGAGGGCGTCGAGCGGGTACGCCCACGGCGGGGTGTGCGGGTAGAGTTGCTTCACCGGCTCGGGGATGCGACGGGCGGTCGTCACGCGGGCCTGGAACGCGGCGAGTTGCTTGGCGGTCGGCAAATCGCCGTGCAGCAGCAAGTACGCCACCTCGTCGAACGTGGCCTTCTCGCACAGCTCGCCGACCGGGTAGCCGCGGTACCGCAGGCCGTCGTCGATGCACGAGATGGCCGTCTCCCCGCCGACGACCCCTTCGAGGCCGGGGGAGTAGGCGGCAGGCGACGGCGACGCGGCGGACATGGCAAACTCCCGAAAACGTTGGCGGGAGTCAGTGTACCGAAACCAAAGCCGGTTCGCCGCGAGGCGACGCCGAGCGCGCTCGGCGTCGCCTCGCGGCGAACCCTTCGCACCTACTTGTTGTCCCCAGGGTACGGCTTGTCGCCCTTCACGCTGTGCCACAGGATGCGGTTGAACACGTCCTCGTCGTTCAGGTCTTCCTTCTCGAAGTCCAGCTTCAGCGACTCCTTCGCCCAGTACAGGGCTTGTCCGTCGAGCTTCTTCAGCGGCGGGTTCATCTCGTCCAGCTTGATCCTGTTCTTCTCGGCAGTGTACGGCGTCGTGTCCGGCTTGGCGGTGAAGCAGTCCCGCATCGGGGTGGCCGACAGGTCGAGTTGCGTCATCGGCGGCAGGCCGAGCATCAGTTCGATGGTCTTCACCATGCCCGTCTGGTTGTAGCAGGTGCTGATCGTTTTCTTCTGCCGCGTGTACGGGCTGATCGCCATGCCCACGGTGCGGTGTCCGTCGATGTGGTCGAACCCGTTCTGCGGGTCGTCCATCGTCACCAGGATGCACGACTTGTCCCAGAACTTGCTCTTGCTCAGCGCTTCCACCACCTGCCCGAGGGCCAGGTCGCCGTCGGCGTTCATCGCCCGCGGGGTGGGCTGGTCCGGGCTGGTGCCGGAGGTGTGGTCGTTCGGCAGGAACACGTAGATCAGGTTCGGCATAGTGCCGGCCTTCTCCCACTCGGCCAGCTTGGCCGTGAACAGCTTCGCCCGCGCCACGTCCGGCACGGTCATCTGGAAGCCGGGGTACGTCGGGTGGGTGTACGGCTTGAGCGACGGCAGGTTCGGTTCCACCGTCATCTTGAACTTGTTGGTGCTGGCGGTGAAGTCGGCGTAGTGGTCGGCCCACTTCGCCCCCTTCGGATCGAAGGTGGTTTTGCAGTGCTCGCCGAAGTTGTAGAAGGTCTTCTTGTGCAGCAGGGCGTTGTCCCACAGGAACCCGCTGGTGGGGAAGGCGAGCGGGTCGGACCCCTCGTACGGGTAGCTGCGGGTGAACTGGCCGAACATCTTCTCCAGGTAGTCGGTGGTGTAGGCTTCGTTCACCCACGAGTGGCCGTCGGCGGAGAGCACCCCGGAGCAGTAGTAGTTGTCGAGCAGCACGAACTCGCGGGCCAGTTTGTGCAGGTTGGGCGTCACCTCCTCGCCAAAGATGCATAGCTCCTTGTCGCCGTTGCCCTCCTTCATGTCGCCGAACACTTGGTCGTAGGTGCGGTTCTCCTTGATGACGTAGATGACGTGTTCGATCACGCTCGGCTCGCCGTGGCGTTCGGGAACGGGCATCGGCTTGGCGTCCAGTCGGGGTTTCTCCAACCCGGCGAGCGAGTAGGCGAGGCGGTTGCTGGCGTTCGCCTTCTCGGTGTGCGCTTTCAACTCCGCGGCGGTGGGCACCGGGATGACTGACACGCTGCCCAGGTGGTCGTGCGAGTTCTTCCCCTTCTCCTTCTCCCGCCGCTTGTCGTTCAGCGACCCGTGCCCCTTCACGTTCGCCACGAACAGCGTCTTGCCGTCGGCCGACACCTTCACCGCCCCCGGATACCAACCGGTGGGGATGAGACCGGCGACCTTACTCGTGTTTGGCGTACCAGGTGGGGGCGACCCGCCACTGAGCGACCCCAGTTCGACCACCGCCACGCAGTTGTTGGTGCCGTTGGCGACGAACAGCGTTAGGCCGTCGGGCGACAGGGCGAGGGCGTTCGACCCGCTGCCGAACGGCAGTCGCTTCTCCGGCTTGCAGTCGATCGTTTCGACCACCTTGTCGGTCGCGGTGGCGATCACGCTGACGGTGTCGCTGTTCGCGTTGGCCACGTACACGAACTTGCCGTCCTTGCTGGCGACCATTCCCGACGGGTGCCCGCCGACCACCACACTCTTCGCCTTCCACTTGTCGCCGTCGGCTTCGACCACGCTCACGCTGCCGTGGTTCGCCACGCTGGTGCGGGGGTCCACCTTCACCGGCGTGCCGCTGGTGGTGATGCCCTTGCCGTCCGGCCGGTCGCCGCCCCAGTTGCTCACGTACACCTTCTTGCC
>CAYMHO010000252.1:0-6890 GCA_964390195.1 uncultured Fimbriiglobus sp.
CCGCGAATCGACCTCGTCCAGGCTCACCCCGCCGGCCGTCACCTCCGCCTTCTCGTACCCGAGCGTGCCCTTCAGCGGGATCGGCATCCGCTTCGCCAGGGCGACCAGCTTGCGGCGGTCGTCCTTGTTGAGCGCCGCGGCGGTGCGGGTTTCCGGTAACCCGGCGAGTGAGAGCATCTGGTCGCACAGCCGCCGCGGCAGGCGCTCGGCCAACACCACCGCCAATTGCTTCTTGCCGTGCGCGGCCGTCTGCTCCTGCACGTACCGCTCGTAGTCCGCCTCCGGAATTTCGGGCAAGAAGTCCACTTCGAGCGACAGCCTTGCCGGCTCCGGGTGGCCGCTCACCGCCCGGCTGACGTCCAGGGGGGCGGGCCCGGTCAACCCGAAGTGGGCGAACAGCACCGCCCCCGCCCTTGCGGTCAGCGGTTTCGCCCCGCCGTCCGTCACCTTCAACCCGGCCTTCGCCACCGTGATGCCCTTCAACTCGGGGACCCACGCCGGCTGGGTGGTGAGCGGCACCAGGGCCGGGCGGGTGGGTACGATGGTGTGGCCGAACTTGCGGGCGAAGGCGTACCCGTCGCCTGTCGTGCCGCAGCCGGGATAGGACAGCCCGCCGGTGGTGACCAGCACATGCTCGCAGGTGATTTGCCGCCGCGAGGTGATGACCCGAAACCCGCCGGTGGTGATGGCATCGACGTCCACTCCCGGCTCGACGAGGGCGAGTTGCGCCCCGGTGCGGCTCAGCCGGCGGAGGAGGGCGTTCAGCACGTCGAGCGCGCGATCGCTGACCGGGAAGATCTTCCCCGTGTCTTCGACCTTCGTCGCCACCCCTTCGGCGTTGAAGAACTCGACCACCTGCTGCGGGGTGAACCCGGCGAGCGCCGAGTGAAGGAATTTGCCGTTCGGCCCGAAGGCGGCGACGATCCCGCGGGTGTCGCAGTGGTGGGTGATGTTGCACCGCGTGCCGCCGCTCATCAGGATCTTCACGCCCGCCTTCTTCCCCTTCTCCAGCACCAGCACCCGCCGCCCCCGCTCGGCCGCGAAGATGCCGGCCATCAGCCCGGCCGCCCCGGCCCCGAGGATCACCGCGTCGTAATCGTGTCCGCTCATGCGGGCATTCTACTTGGCGGGCGGGGCGGCCTTCACCGGTCTGTCGGGGCGGAGGGTGTGCGGGCGGGGGGAGCCGTCGAACAACACCGGCGGGCCGGACTCGGGGAGGGCGACCAGGTGTCTGCCCTTGTCGGCGAACCACACGCCCACGACCGGCTCGCGGGCGCCGGTGATCAGACCGATCGCCTCTTGCCCGCTCGCCACGTCCCACACGCGGACGCTCCCGTCGGCCGCCCCGCTGGCGATGCGGGTGCCGTCCGGGCTGAACCCGACCGACGTGACCGGCGAGGTGTGCCCGACGAACCGCCGCTCCCCCTCGCCGAGCAGCTTGTCGTTGTCGGCCGGGTTGATCGGGTACGTCCGCAGCCCCCACTCGCGGGTGCCGACCACCAGGCTCTTCCCGTCCGGGGTGAAGGCGAGCATGCTGACGCTCTCGGTCAGCCACACGCTGTACGCCTTCTGGGTGCCCACGTCGGAAACGGTCACCACCTTCTGCCCGTTCCTGGCCGCCACCCGGCTGCCGTCGGCGCTCAGGGCGATCACCGTGTTCGGCCGGTCGTACACGATGCCGGTGTGCACCGCCTTGCCGGTGGTCGACTGCCACACGCGGAACTGGTCGCCGGCCGTCGCCAGGAAGTGGCTGCCGTCCTGCGAGTAGCGGATCACCCGCACCTCCTGGTTGAACCCCTCGAGGGCCACCGGGTTCACGCCGCAGTCCGCCTGCAGGTACACCCCCCCGCGGGTGGTGCCGAGCACCTTCTGCGGCCCCGTCGGGTGGAGGGCGGCGGCGGAGAACCTGTCCCCCTTCGGGGCGAGGACCGGGTGCTCGACGTTCTCGACCCGGGGCCACTCGATGCCCTGTTCGGAGGCGTCGTCGGCGGAGAACAGGCGGGACAGCTCGGGGTTGACGGCGAACGCCCGCTTCATCTTCGGCCCGATGCCCATCCGCACCGACGCCGGGGTCGAGTTGTCCAGCGGCCACACGCGGAACCCGCCGGCCGCGTCGCACGAGGCCAGCCGCGGCTCCTTCGGGTGGAAGGCGAGGGCCGTCACCGGCCTGGTGTGCCCGTGGAACTGGTTCACCTCCTGCCCGGTGGCGGGGTCCCACACCCGCACCACCCCGTCGTCCCCGGCGGTCGCCGCCCGCTTGCCGTCGGACGAGAAGCTGATGGCCGACACCTGCCCGACGTGTGCTCGCTTCAACCCGACCGCCTTTCCCTCGGCCGGGTGGAACCGCACCTCCCCGGTGGTGGACCCGGTGGCCACCGTCTTGCCGTCGGGGGAGAGGCCGACGGCCGCCACCTTGCCGTACTCACACCGCACCCGCCGCACCTCCTTGCCGGTGTCGACCGCCCACACCACCGCCTCCTGTTCGGTCGCCTCGATGGCGACGGCCGTGCGGCCGTCGGCCGACAGCCGCAACCGCTCGAACATCGCCAGCCGCACGTTGAAGGCCGGCAACTCTTTGCCCCCGTCCACCTCGTACGCCCGCACCGGGTGGCCGTCGTAGTGGAAGGCCACCCGTTTCCCGTCCGACGACAGTTCGCACGAGAAACAGGCGGCGGCGGGGGACGGGAACACGGCCACCCGCTTCCCGCCGGTCACTTCCCACACGCTCACCCCGTCGTCCAGCGGCTTGTCCCAGGCTCGCACCGCCACCGCCCGTTTGCCGTCGGCCGACAGGCGGAGGAAACTGTCGGCCGGGGCGAGCCGTCGGGGCTCGCCCCCCCCGGTGGCGAAGTTGAACTGAGTGACTTCCCCGCCCTGGTGGGTGGTGAGCAGGTCGATGCCCTTGCCCGAGAAGGCCACGTCGTACATGAACAGCCCCGCCGACACCCCGCACCCGATGTCCAGGTGGGCCACCCGGTAGGCGTGCCACCACTCCCACCCGCGGCGGCCTTCCGGGCAGTCGTCGAGCAGGTCGGCCGCCCGCAGGAAGTTGCCGGCCACCGCCTCCTTGTGGGCGAGGGCGACGTTGGCGAAGTACCGCGCCCGCTCCAACTGCTCGCGGGCGTCCACCAGTTCCTTGTGCTCCTTCGTCAGTTCCGCCTTCGCCTTCTGCTCGCCGGCCAGAGCAGTCTCCGCCTGCTCGTGCTTATTCTGCAGGTCGTCGCGTGCTTTCTCCGCGTCCCGCCAGTGTCTGTCGGCGGTCGCCCGCGCCCGCTCCAACTCCTCCGCCTGCTGCTGTAACTGCTCCCGTGCCAACTCTGTCGTCTGCCAGTGGCGGTTGGCGGAGTCACGGGCGGCGGCCGCCTGGACGGCGAGCACTGCCGCCCCGCCGCCGAAGATCGTCAGTACCGCGACCAGGGCACCTAGCCCGTAGGCCGCCGCCAGCGTCGGCCGCCGCTTCGCCCACTTGACCGCCTTCTCGAGCAGCCACGCCGGGCGGACGCTCACCGGCTCGCGGTTGGTGAACCGCCGCAGGTCGTCGGCCAGTTCGGCCGCCGTCTGGTAACGGTCGGCCGGCCCTTTTTCCAGACACTTGAAGCAGATCAGTTCCAGATCCCGCGGGACGGCCGGTGCCCGCGTGCGGATGGACGGCGGCTCGTCGGCGATCACCTGGTTCAGCAGCGCCAACGAGTCGTCCCCGCCGAACGGGGTGGCCCCGGTCAGGCACTCGTACAGAATCACCCCGAGGGCGTAGATGTCGGCCGGCGGGCCGACGAACTTGGCCCGCCCGGCCGCCTGCTCGGGCGGCATGTACGCCGGGGTGCCCATCACCGCCTGAGTCTGCGTCAACTCCTGACTCGACCGCTTCGCCAGCCCGAAGTCGGTCACCCGGGGTTCGCCGGCCGCGTCGAACAGCACGTTCCCCGGCTTCAAGTCGCGGTGGACGATGCCGATGCAATGGGCGGCGTGGATCGCCCGCGCCAACTTCTCGACCAGCACCGCGGCCGTGTCCGGGGGGAACGGGGCCGTCCGCCGCAACCGGGCGTGCAAACTGCCGCCGGGCAGGTACTCCATGGCGAAGTACGACCGCCCCTCGAACTGCCCGGACTCGTACACCTCCACCACGTGCGGGTGGCTGATCGCGGCCACCGCCTCCGCCTCGCTGCGGAACCGCATCACGTCCGACAGGTCGGCCGCGTCGGACTGGAGCAGCATCTTCACCGCCACCGTCCGGTTCAGCCGGTCCTGGGACGCACGGTAGACCACCCCCATGCCGCCGCGGCCGAGTTCGCACTCGATGGCATACCCCGGCAGCCGCGGGAACCGCTCGCCGGACGGTAGCGGGGTAGACGAGGTGAACGACACCCGCCCGCCGACGAGGGTCATGTCGTTCGGCCCGGCCGGTTCTGCTGGGAATCGGGGGGTCATCTGTTCGGTGTTCGGGGATTCGCCCAGGGGCATGAGAGGCTCCGCCGGTCGGTTCGGACCGCCAAGCCTAGTTCGTGCGACGCAAGAAGGTGGCACCGCGGTGCAAAAATCCCACGAACCAGGCGAAGAATGGGGCCAACAAGAGGCGTCATTCTCAACATGGTCAAGATTGTCATCCCGGCGCCCCATCCCCCAGCAACGTTCGGATCATTTTTTGTCCAACACCCCGCCGGCCTTCAGCCAGGCCGTCAGGCGGTCACTCCACTCGGCGGCGTATTTGGCGTGCGGGCCGTCGCCGGTCCAGGCCGGGTCGGTGCCCAGGCCGATGCCGTGCTTGCCACGCTCATAGATGTGCAACTCCGCCCGCATCCGGAACGCCTTGTTCGTCTTCCGCTCCTCCTGCTCCACCTTCTTCAACGCCGAATAGAACCGGATGGCGTTTTCCGGCAACACGCCGGCGTCCTCGTCGGTGTGGAAGATGAACGTCGGCGGGGTGTCCTTCGTGACGTGCTTCTCGTTGCTGAAGAACTCCAGGTCTTCGGCCTTCTGATCCTTTCCGAGCAGGGCGTTGAAGCTGCCGCCGTGCGTGACCGCCTTGTCGCTCGTCACCACCGGGTACGCCAGCACCAGCCAGTCGGGGCGGCAGCTCTCCTTGTCGATCGGGTCTTTGGCGTTCGGGTCGCCGGCGTCGAAGTGGGTGCCGGCGGTGCTGGCCAGGTGCCCGCCGGCGCTGAATCCCATCAGCCCGACCCGCATCGGGTCGATGCCATACTCCTTCGCCTTCGCCCGCACGGTGCGGATGGCCCGCTGGGCGTCGAGCAACGGCGACTTCCCGAGGGGGGCGGGGCGGTCGGGCTGGGCGATGCGGTATTGAAGGACGAACGCCGTCACCCCGATCTTGGCGAAGTACTCGGCCGTCTGCTTGCCCTCGTGGTCGGTGGCGAGGAACCCGTACCCGCCGCCGGGGCAGATGACCACCGCCGCCCCGTTCGGCTCCTTCGCTTTGAACAGGGTGAGTTGCGGCTTGTCGAACCGGCTGTCGCCGACCGCGAGCGGGGCCTTTTCGTTCCAGAGGGGGAAGGTGGCGTCGCCCTTCGGGGTGACAGACGGGTCGCGGGCGGGCTGGGCGAGCGCGAAAGTGGCCAGCATCAGGGACGGGAGCATCGGGAGAAGCCTCGGGGAGGGGAACAACCGCGAGGCTGAACGTAGCGGGGCAGGGGAGGGGCGGCTACGAGTGAGGGAAGGATTGCAAACGCAGGTCGTGGTGTTCCGGTTGGACATGGTCGATGGGGATTGCTCGTGACGCGAACAGCGTTGTGAAGAACCCACACGAGGCACCCAGCAGAACGCCAACCCCACCGCAGACGGTGAACATGCCGGACACGTCCATGTCCTGCATCCCTGCACCTGCCCCGGCATTCGATAACGACAACCACATGACGCAGAAACAAAGCCCCCCGCCGAGACATGCTCCGACCAGCGCTCCCGTCACACACAGAAGCACCGTCAACAAGCGTCGCCTGGAGGCACTGATCGAAGGTAGTTGGCGACCATCAGAGCGAGACATCCGAAACTCCGATCGGTTGCAGCGATTTCATCGCTCGCTCCGCTCGCCGACTTCACCCCTGGCTAACCACTGTCGCCGCTCCGCGGCGGTGTTTACTCTGCGATAGCTCGAACCCCTCGCTCACGACAGCGAGACGTTGTGGTAGACGTCCTGCACGTCGTCACAGTCGTTCAGCATGCCCAGGAATTTTTCGAACAATGCCAACTCGTCACCCGTGAGCTGCTTCGTCTCCTTCGGCAGGAAGGTGATTTCCTGAACTTCGAATTCGAGGGCGGGGAACGCGGCGAGCAACGCCGATTTCGCCTTGAAGAACTCGCTCGGGGGGGCGAACACCGTGACGGTGCCGTCCTTGACGCTGACCTCCTCGACGGCGATGTCGGCGGCGAACAAGGCCTCCAGCACTTTCTCCTCGTCGGTGCCGGCGAACGAGATCACCGACAGATGGTCGAACAGCATGGTCACGGAGCCACTGGCGGACAGCTTCGACCCCGTTTTGGTGAAGCAGTTCCGGATGTCCGAGATGGTGCGTGTGGGGTTGTCGGTCAGGCAGTCCACGACGATGAGGGAGCCGCCGGGGCCGTACCCTTCATACCGCGCCGTCTGGTAGCTCTCGCCGCCCGCACCGGCGGCTTTCTGAATCGCCTTATCGATCACGTGACTCGGCACGTTGTCGCGCTTGGCGCGTTCGATGAGGTGGCGCAAGGCCGGATTCGCGTGCGGGTCGGGCACGCCGTTCTTGGCCGCCACGTACAGTTGTTTGCTGTACTTCGAGTAGACCTTCGAGTTCTGGGCCGCGGTCTTGAAGATCGAGTACTTCCGCTTTTCGAAGATTCGTCCCATTTCGAGTCCGCCTCTCGACTGTTTCCGGTAAGCCAACCCATGCCGAAGGCCTGAG
>CAYMHO010000252.1:6990-10609 GCA_964390195.1 uncultured Fimbriiglobus sp.
GGCCTGAGTCCATCACGTTGGTGAGTCCTGGAGAGTCTCCGCACGCTCCGCGGGCGGTCCTCGTAACCGCCCGCGGAGCGTGCGGAGACTTTCGATCACCCCAGCACCTCGGACACCACCTTCACCTCCTTGCTGGTGTCCACGATATGGATGGGGCGGTCTACGCCCGGCGGGGTGTTCTTCTTCTTGTAGTCGATCCCCAAGACAGTGCAGACGGTGGCGAGGAAATCGGTCACGCCGATCGGCCGATCGGTCACCTCCGCCGCGCTCTTGTCGGTCTTGCCGACCACCTGCCCGCCCTTGATGCCGCCGCCGATCAGCACGCTGCTCCACGCCTTCGACCAGTGGTTCCGCCCGCCCCCGCCGCACTGCGGCGACCGCCCGAACTCGCCCATCCACACCACCAGCGTGGTGTCGAGCAGGCCGCGGTCCTTCAGGTCTTCGACGAGTGCCGCCATCGCGGTGTCGCACTCCAGCGAGAGGGCTTTCGTGCGGGGGAAGTTGTCGCGGTGGGTGTCCCAGCCGGCCCCGCCGCCCATCACCACCTCCACGAAAGGTACGCCCGCCTCCACGAGCCGTCGGGCCATCAGGCAGCCCTGCCCGAACCCGCCGCCGTCGCCCGTCAGCGTCTTCTCGCCCTTCTTCGGCGGTTCACCCGTGCCCGGCTTGCCGTAAGCCGTTCGGACTTTGTCCGGCTCCTTCGACAGGTCGAACGCCTCCTTCTGTTTGGCGGTCATCAGCCGCACGGCCCGTTCGAGCGTGGTGCGGTGGGCGTCCGCCGCCTCGCTCTTGTAGTTCTGCTGGAACGGCTTCTCCAACTGCTGCCAGAGATCCACCCGTCGGCCGAACTCCTTCTCCGGGGCGACCGGCTGGATGAAATCCAGCCCACGCACCGGGTCGGTCACGCCGAGCGGCTGGAAGTCCGGCCCGAGGAACCCGGACCCGGTCGCCTCTTGCACCCCGCGGCCGATGGTCACGAAGTTGGGCAGCGGCACGTCCAACTTGCCGAGTTCCTTGGCGACGAGCGCGCCGAGGCTCGGGTAGGCGACCACGCCGCCGCGGTTCTGGTAGCCGGTGTGCAGGTGGTAGGTGGCCAGCTTGTGGTCCGACTCCTGGGTGGACATGCCGCGGAGGACGGCGGCGTGCTTCATCAGCCTGGCAACCTTCGGGAAGTGTTCGCTGATCTGGACGCCGGGCACGGCGGTGTCGGTCGGCTTGAACTCCCCGCGGATGTCGGCGGCGGCGTCCGGCTTCGGGTCGAAGGTGTCGATGTGGCTCGGCCCGCCGGCCATCCACAGCAGGATGCACGCTTTCGGTTTCGCCCGTTCAGGGTCGGCGGCGGCGAGCCGTCCGAGCCACCCGCTCAGGGACGCAGTCACCGCCGAGGCCACGAACCCCCGCCGGTTCAACTTGCTGGGCATGAGCCGCTCCCGGTGACAGTTAGTGATTCAAGGTGAACTCGCTGGTGAGCAGCAACGCCCAGGCGAGTTCCTCGGTCGCCTTCTCCAGCGACCCGGCCTTGGTCTCGTGGGCGCGGAACAGCTTCACCTCGTCGGCGGTCGGCTTCCGCGACAGGACGGTCAAGAACAGGTCGGTTGCCACATCGTCCGCCGAGCGGCCGGACTTGGTCAGCTTCGCGGCCAGCATGGCAACACTCCGGCCGGCGAACTGGTCGGCGTTCATCTGCCGCAGCAGGTGCGGGATGCCCCGCCGGTAGTCGGTCAGGTTCGGGTCGCCGTCGTCGGCGAAGAACTGCACGAACTCCCAGCGGGGGTCGGCCTGCGCGCCGCCGGACTTCCGCACCGGCGTGCCGAGGACCGCCACCAGCGAATCGTACAACTGCCCGGCGGTCAGCACCTTCACCGGCATCCGCCCAAACAACTCGGCTTGGTCGGCGGTCGCGTCGGCCGGCCGGCTGGTCCGCTGGTAGGCCCGGCTCAAGACGATCGCGCGGGTGAGGAACTTGTGGTCGAACCCCGAGTCGGCGAACCGCGTGGCCAGCAGGTCGAGCAGTTCCGGGTGCGACGACCTGTTGGCCGAGTGCATGTCGTCCACCGGGTTGACGAGACCGCGGCCGAACAGCCGCCACCAGGTGCGGTTGGCCATCGCCTTTGCGAAGTACGGGTTCTTCGACGAGGTCATCCAAGCGGCCAGCGAGGCACGGTTCGTCGTCCCCTTCTGGGCTTTCGGTTGCTCCCCACCGAGGAACGTCGGCGGGCGGGACTGGAAGCCGTCCGGGGCGGTCGCCTTGAGGGTGTCCAGGGTCAGGGCCGGGTTGTCTTTGATGCCGTCCTGGTACACCTGTTTCGACCTGCCGGGCGTCTGCACCTGGGTGAAGAACGCCGCCATGCCCCAGAACTCCTGCTGTTTCCAGTCGGTGAACGGGTGGTCGTGGCACTGGGCGCAACTCAGCCGCACGCCGAGGAAGTACCGGGTGGTCAGGTCGGTCAGGTCGGGCACCGTCCGCGGCAGCCGGCTCTCGATCAGGTAGACCACCGCCGGGTTGTCCTCCATCTTCCCGGAGGCGGTGAGCAGGTCGGTGGTGATGCGGTCCCAGGGTTTCGTGTTGAACTGTTCGGCCAGCCACTTGCGGAGTCGGTCCCCCCGCCCCGTCCGGTCGTCGGCCAACGGCGACATGAGATACCCCTGCCAGACGTCGGCCAGGTGTTCGCCATACCGCGGGTCGGCCAGCAGCGCATCGACCAGTCGGGCGCTGCGGTCCTTGCGGGTGTCGGCGAGGAAGGCGCGGGCCTGTTCGGCGGACGGGATGACGCCGTGCAGATCGAGTGTGACGCGGCGGAGGAATTCGGCGTCGTCGGCCGGGGCGGCCGGGGCGATCCGCTTGGCCTTCAGGCCGGCGTCGATGTGCCGGTCGATGAGGTCAGCCAGCGCGGTGGAGTCTGGTTCGGCAGCCGGGCACGGGGGAGTGGCCGCGATCACCAGGAAAGCGGCGACCAGGACTCGCAACAGTCTCCCCATGGGGCACCTCGAACAAGGCGACCGCCGTGCCGTCATCGCGGGTCCAGCTTCACCCGCAGGTGGGCGATCTGCCGCAACCGCACGTCGTCGGGGGCGTCGGCGCTGAAGGTCAACTGCTCGCCCGTCACCGACTCCAGCACCCGGTGGGCGAGGTGCCGCAGCTCCAGTTCGCGGCGTTCGAGGGCTTCGAGCAGCACCGGCACGGCGTCGCGGCCGCGGCTGGTCAGCTCGTGCCACGCCGTCGGCATGGTGTCGCGGTCGCGGAGTTGCTCCACCCACCGCCGCATCCGCTCCTGGTCCAGCAACTGGCCGGTGGTGCCGCCGAACGACATCCGCACCGGGGCCGGTGCGACCGGCGGGGGTTGCGGGGGAGGAATGACTACCGGCGCGAGCGGGGTGAGCGGTTCGGGCGGGGCCGTCGCCGACGCCAGCGGGACGACCTCGTCGGAAGTCTCCACAACCGGTGGCGCAGGACGGCGGGCGACCCGCGGGCGGGAGTAGGCGACCTCGTCCTCGAACGTGCTGCCCAGGTAGCCGTCGATGGCCACCTTGTTCCGCTTCAGCTCCTCCGGGGTGCCGTGGGCCACCACCTTCCCGCCGATGATCAGGTACGCCCGGTCGGCGATCTTCAGCACCTCCC
>CAYMHO010000253.1:0-10566 GCA_964390195.1 uncultured Fimbriiglobus sp.
CCGTGAGGGAGGGCGCCAGAAGATTCTGGCGCCCTCCCTCACGGTCGGGCCTCCGTTCACACCCGGCCACCCTCTTCTGGGGTGCGTATCAGGTGGCTCCATGGGGGAGTGGTCCGGCGGTCGCTGGATGTCGGGAGGATGGGCCAGGGGTGAACCGACCCCGGAGCGTGGGCAAGAGGCCCGCACACCGAGATCAGGCGACCGACCCTACGCCGAGCGATCGACCGACCGGTAGAGCGGGCGAACAGCGGCCGTGAGGCCGGTGTTCCGGTTGACAACAGCCCGCCCACCCAGCCGGGGAGGGTTGACCGAACTGCGGGGGTTCAGAGAACGTGAAGACGCGGAAGTGTGAGAGGGCGTGGGGAAGTGGGCGGGGCTGGCCGACCTGGCTCAACGGCTACGGGGCGACTCGGGCCGCGGACGCCCGTGTCGCCCCGATCGGTCATCCCCCGACTCGTCTCACTTCCCTTCGCTCGGCGGCGGGACGACGGGGGTGATCGGCGGAAGGGGAATCGTCGCTGGCGGTGTTTCGGCGGCAGGCGGAGGCGGCAGGTTGATCGGCTGCACCGTCGGGGCGCCGCCCTCGGGGAGCAACTCGATGTCCGTCTTCTTCTTGTCGTCCGGCTTCTTGTCGTCCTTCTTCGGCGGGGCCGGCGGCTTGGGGTCGTCCTTTTTCAGGGGGGGCAATTCCGGCACGTCCGGCCCCTTCACCGGCGGCATGGGCGGCATCGGGGTGACGCCCGGCTTGGCGGTCGGGACGGCCGGCGGCGGGCCGGCCGGCTTCATCGGCGTGGGGTTGCCGATGGGCGTGATGCCGGGCAGTTTGTCCGGCGGCGGGCCGGACACGCCCGTCACCCCGCCCCCGCCGCCGCCGGGCACGTCGGTGCTGATCCCCCGCGGCCCCGACGGCGGGGGCGTCGCCGGGCCGTTCGGGTTCACCTTGTCCACGTTCCCGCTCGGCCGGTCCAGGTCCACCATCACCGCCGCCGGCTTCTTGTCGTCCCCCTCGTGCGTCACCAGCCGGGTGTTCCCAGCCATGTCGGTGGCCGACCCGCGGACGTAGAACTTCCACAGCTTCTTGTCGGTGATCTCCCACGTGTACCGCCCGGTGTTCGTCGTCTTGGCGACGATCGGCTTCCACTTCTGCAGGTCCTCGCTGTACTCCAGCACGATCGGCTCCGGGTGGAACCCGCTGCCCGTGTCCTTCGCGTCCCACTCGATCTCGATCTGCGGGCCGTTCAGCCCGTTCCCGATCACGCTCACCCGCTTGAACGCCATCTCCGGCAGGATGGTGTCCACGTGGACGAGGTACTGCGGGATGTCCCCCGTCCGCGGGTCTTCCTGCTTGGTGCCCGCCCCGCTGATCGGCTGCAGGACGAACCCGTACAGCCCGTTCCGCGGGGCGGTGTAGTCGATGCTCACGAACCGGTCGGCGTCGGGCGTCTCGGCGTTAATGGTCAGGTCCTTCTTCGGCTCGCCGGCCGCGTGCCAGTCGGACGTGCCCGGTTCGAGCACGTACAACTGCGCCGCCTTCACCCCGCTTCGGGTGATGTGCGTGATCTTCGACGTCACCCGCAGTTTGTCGGTGCTCACGTACTCGATCTTCGGCTGGCGGTTGGGCAGTTCGTCCACCCCGCCGTACCCGGTGCCGGTCTTCCCGCCCGGCGGCACCTTCACCGGGTCGCCGAACGACCCCGGCGGGGTCGGCGCGGTGCCGCCCTTGCCCTTGTCGTCGAGCTTGCTCAGGTCCCCGCTGCCGCCGGCCAGCTTGATCGGCAGGGAGCGGTTCTCGTGCCCCGCCCGATCCCGCGCGTACACCCGCACTTCCAGCGTCTTGCCCGGCGGGATGTTCCACTTGAAGGCGTCCTCCGCCTTCAGCTCGCCGGTGTTCAGGAACTCCCACTGGCTGGTGCCGGCGTACCGCCCTTCCACGCGGATGGACGCCAGCACCAGGTTGTCGTCGTCCACCTGCCAGCGGATGCTGCTCGGCCCGGTGGCCACCGCCTTCACCCCCGGCGGGCGGGTGTCGAACCGGATGCGGTACTGCGGGGCCAGTTTGGCCGGGGTGAGGGTGCCGTCGCCGTACTGGTACTGCACGGCGAACTCGACCTCGCCGTCGGTGCGGGCGGTGTAGGTGAACCCCCGCTTGGCGGCGGCGGCCGGGTCCTTGGTGTCCACGATCTCGTCCAACTCGGACGGCTTGCGGTTGGCCACCTCCTCCCACTTGCCGTTCTCGGTTCGCGCGTGGAAGCGGATGGACGCCGGCTTCGGGCTCAACTGGTTGAACTGGGCCAGATCGACCGGGAAGCTGATCTGGGACAACGGCCAGTGTTTCACCTCCTGGCCGGCGGCGGGCGACGCGGCGACCAGCGCGAAGACGAGCAACCTGGGCAATCGCATGGCCGGCCCCCACAAAATCGGCAACCCCCGCACTCCGGGCGGAGTTCCACCTTTCCGGTTGATCGGATAAATTGGGAAGCCGGCTTGAAGCAAACACCCCGGCCGGGATGAGCAGTCAATTCTCGCAGAGGCGCCAAGCCCGCAAAGAGAAGAGCCGGAACGATGGAGGCCCCCGACCTTCGCCCTATCTTCTACTTTGCGTCCTCCGCGACTTTGCGAGACAAAACCCTCCGAGGAACCCATGCGCCACACCGTCGCCCTGTTCGCCGTCTTCGCGGTCGCGGCCGTCGCGCACGCCGACGAGAAGCTGAAGGGCATCGCCTGCCGGTCGGTCCACCTGGGCTACACCGCCGACGCCGGCACCGCCTTCTACGTCGAGGCCACCGTGCGGGAGTCCGCCGACGGCACCTACTTCTGCGCCGCCGGGTTCAACAGCGGGTACTTCGGCATCCAGCAGTTCGGCAACGGGAAGAAGCTGGCCATCTTCAGCGTGTGGGACCCGACCGCCGGGGACGACCCGAAAAAAGTGCCCGAGGAGAAGCGGGTGAAGAACCTGCACAAGGGCGAGGGCGTGCGGGTCGGGCGGTTCGGCGGCGAAGGGACCGGCGGGCAGAGCTTCTACGACTTCGAGTGGAAGGCGGGCGACACCTACCGCTTCGTGGTGACGGCCGAACCCGACCCGAACGACGACAAGCGGACCGCCTTCGCCGGCTACCTGTACCTGCCGGCCAAGAAGGAGTGGCTGCACATGGTCACGTTCAGCACCGTCACCGACAAGAAGAAGCTGGGCGGGTACTACTCGTTCGTCGAGGACTTCAAGCGGGACAAGAAGAGCACGGAAAAGGTGCGGACGGCCGAGTACGGGAACGCCTGGGTGCGGACCGGCGACAAGGAGTGGAAGCCCGTGACGGAAGCCCGCTTCACCGGCGACAGCAACCCGGTGACGAACATCGACGCCGGGCCGACGAAAGCGGCCGACCGCTGGTTCCTGTCCACCGGCGGGGAGACGGAGAACAAGACGACCAAGCTGAAGGAGAAGATGACCCTGGGCAAGGAGGTCAAGCCGCAATTGCCGAAGGACCTGCCGGTGAAGTGAGCCGATCGAAAGGCGAACTCGGCCCGCAAGGGCCGCGGGTGCGAATCGCCCAGACGCGATGGGCGGGACATTGGCCGTCCTAACACCGACAGGCCCGAAGGGCCGTATTCCCTCAGCCCAGGTCGGAGCGAGCCGCAGGCGAGCGGAGGCCTGGGAACACGACGCCCTCAACATCCCATCGCCCTGATAGAGCGGGTTCAACCTGAACCGGCCCCTTCAGGGCCATCCCCCTTTCGTTTGAGTACCCAGGCCTCCGCTCGCCTGCGGCTTGCTCCGACCTGGGCTGACAGAAACCGGGCCTTCAGCCCGAAGACACCGGCACCCGCGGCCCTTGCGGGCCGGGTTCGCCCGGAAGGTGCAAAATTTCCCGCCGAAATCCCGTCCGCCGTCAAATCCGTCTTTGCCACCCGCGAATCACTTCCTGTCCGCCGTGCCGGAAGCACACCTGACGCTCCTCGGCCGCTCCGGATTCAACCGCCCCAACTGGTTTCCCCACAAGCGATTACGAGGAACACCGCGATGAAACTGAAGAAAGTGTTGCTGGTCGGTGGGATCGCCACCCTCGGCCTGGTCCTCCTCGGTGGGCTGCCCCTCGCCAAGTCGGCCATCGGCTGGGTGGGCGACAAGATCGAGGAACACCACGCGAAGGTGGAGAAGGAGCGGGAGAAGGACAAGGAGAAGAACTTCGACGCAGACAAGGAGATCAAGAAGCTCAAGGACGACGTGGCCAAGCTGGACAAGGAAGAGGTCAACATCAAGGACGACCTGGCCAAAGAGATCGCCGCCGCCGAGAAGCTGAACAAGCAGACCGCCGCCCTGCGGGCCGCGGTGGAAGACGAGCGGAAGGCCCTGTTCGCCTTCGGCGACAGCATCAAAGACGCCGAGGTGAAGAACGTCAAAGTGCCGATGTCGAACAAGATCCTCCTGAACGTCGACGAGGCGAAGAAGAAGCTGGTGTCCGACAAGGGCACCCTGGTGAAGCGGGAGAAGATGCTGGCCGACCTGGAGACCAGCCAGAAGATGCGGGAAGAGGCGAAGGCCACCCTGTACGGCCAACTGACCGAGATCCAGGACATCCGTCGCACGCTGATGGCCGACCTGGAAGCCCTGGAAGTGGAGTACAAGGCCCTCAAGCTGCAGGCGATGAAGAACAAGTACACCCGCGACGACGGCAACGTGAGCGAGATCCGCGAGAGCATCGAGAAGCTGAAGGAGCGGGTGGCCCAGAAGCGTGCCCGGGTGGGGCTGGACACCGGCAAGGGTAAGCCGGACGCCCCGGTGACGGAGAGCGTGGACGAGATCCTCGCCCCGGTCAGCGGCAAGTGACGCAACACCAACTACCCCACGGCGGGGCGGGCGGAGTCGGGGCAACCCGGCACCGCCCGCCCCGTTCGCGTTTTCGGGCGGATTTTCCCGACCGGGGCGGCTACACTGCGTGTGCGGTTTCATCCCTCCCGGACGGAGTACGGACCATGGCACTGTGGGCGAAACTCGGGGCCGGCGTGATCGCCGCCTTGGCGGTGGTGAGTATCGGCATCTACGTCGCCCTGCCGCCGGACGGCGGGTGCTGCGGCGAACTGGCGCCGAAAGGCTCCTGCTGCTCGGGCGACCACTCGGACGGGTGCCCGGAACCCAGCGCCGCCGAGACGACCGAGACCGGCTGCTGCGGGGCGTGCGGCTCCAAGGTGGACGCCGACGCCCTGGCCGCCTGCGGCGGCGGGCTGACCGTTCAGCCGTCGGCCAAGTCGAAGGCCAAACCAGCCTGCTGCGGCGAGTGAAAGTAGTAGGCACACTCCGTGTGCCGTCACTGAACGGCACACGGAGTGTGCCTACTACTTTGGGCGAGACGCCCCTGAACCACAGGCATAACCTCGGCGTCCGTCGGGGATGAGCCAGAAGAAGCGAATTCGGGCGGCATTCCGGGCGACCGTGTTCGCCCGCGAGGGGTATCGCTGCCGCTGCTGCGGGGTGGCGGGCCGCGACCGACAGGCCGACCCGACCAGCCCCCTCCCGCCGCTCGACGCCCATCACATCACCGACCGCACCCTCATGCCGAACGGCGGGTACGTCGCCGAAAACGGCATCACCGTGTGTGAAGCCTGTCACCTGTTGGCCGAACAGTTCTGGCAGACCGGCACTCCCGCCCCCGGTTTCGCACCTGATGATCTGTACCGGCGGGTCGGCTCCTCCCGCGAAGCGGCCGAAGCCGCGTCTCACCGGCTGGGCGCCTGATGCCCCGGTTCGTTGTTCTCGATCACGACTGGCCGCACCCGCACCGCGACCTGTTGCTCGAACGCGACGGGGTGCTGAAGGCGTGGCGTCTGCCGACGCACTTCGATCTCGCGTCTCCCGTGCCGGCCGAACCCAACTTCGACCACCGGCTGATCTACCTCGACTACGAAGGCCCGGTCTCCGGCGACCGCGGGCACGTCCGCCGCTGGGACGCCGGCGGGCTGGTGTGGGAGAGCGTGTCCGACGGCGAACTCGTCGTACACCTGGCCGGCACTCACCTCCGCGGGCGGTTCCGGCTGGCGAAACGGAATGACGGGTGGGTGTTGACCGCGATTGCCCCTCTGCCCCCAGCCTCCGCTTCTACCCATTCGGCTTGAGAAATTCCCGTCACTATTTCCCGGATACTCAAGTTCGGGCGTGGCACGGACGATACAGACGATGAGTCGATGCGCTTCGGGGGAAGCGTGGGGAACCTGGGGGGGGTCAGGGATGAACGCCTTCACGCTCGCGGTCTTGCTGTCCGCTTCCGCCCCGGCGC
The DNA here is from genome assembly GCA_964390195.1 of uncultured Fimbriiglobus sp. Taxonomy (GTDB): domain Bacteria; phylum Planctomycetota; class Planctomycetia; order Gemmatales; family Gemmataceae; genus JALHQU01. Next base: position 6,267 of record CAYMHO010000253.1, read on the forward strand.
AGCCGATCCCGCCGGTCGGCGCGCCCGGAGCCAGCCCGCCGCCCGCGGCCGCCCCAGAAGTGCGGTTCGTGTCCAAGCGACAACTGAACGTCGGCGTCAACTTCAAGCCGGAGCGGATCAAGGAGTTGAAGGAGGCGCTGCTGTTCATCTCCCGCGACGGCGGCAACCTGTACGAGATCGGCGACCGCATCGACCCGAGCAAGCAGACCGAATTCACCTACCTGACCAAAGAGGACGGCGAGTACTGGGTGCAACTGCAACTGGTGTTCGCCAACGGCACCCTGGAGCCGAAGAACCCGAGCGTGCTGCCGCCGGCCGAGAAGATCGTGGTGGACACCGTCAAGCCGGTGGTGACCGTCACCACCGCCGAGATGGTCGGCGAGGAGGCGGTGGTGGAGTGGCGGATTGACGACAAGCACCCGGCTGACGCCAACACCCGCGTGTGGTACAAGCCGACCGGCGGGGACAACTCGGCGTGGCAGGAGGTGCCGACGACGGCGGTGAACAAGCGGACGGCCAGGTTCAAGCCGGCGGTGGGCGGGCCGATCACCGTGCAGGTGACGACGGCCGACCTGGCGCGGAACGTCGGGCACCAGAACAAGGACGTCAAGGGGCCGATCACCACCACCAGCGGGACCTCGCCGATGCCGCCGGCGATCGGCGGTGACGCCCCGCGGCCGCCCAGCTTCGGCGACGCCCCCACGCCCCCCGCCGGCCTCGGGGGTGGGGTGAAGGAGCCGGCCGCCCCGCTGCCCCGTCCGTCGTTCGAGCCGGAACCGCCCCGCCCCGAGCCGACCCGCCCGCCCGCGCCCGCTTACCCGCCGACGGACGCCCCGAAGCCGATCGCCAGCAGCGCCACCCCGCCGCCGGCCGGGTGGAACGCCCCGCCGCCGGCCGCGCCCGCCGCCGAACAGCCGACCACCCAGTACAGCCGCAACCCGCGGTTCGACCTGAACTACACCCTCGACAGCGGGGCGAGTGGGGTGGCTCGCGTGGACCTGTACGTCACCCGCGACGACGGCCGCAGTTGGGTGCGGTGGAGTCAGCACGACGGCCGCGAGACGCCGCTCAAGGTGGTACTCGACACGCGGTTCAACAAGGAGATCGAAGGGGACTACGGGTTCGCCCTGGTGCCGGTGAGCGGGGCCGGGCTGAGCGAGGGCGCCCCGGCGGCCGGCACCGCCCCGGAGTTGAAGGTGCGGATCGACACCGCCGCCCCGGTCATCAAGGTGTACGCCCCGACCGCCGACCCGAACAACAAGGCGGCCCTGGTGCTCAACTGGGAGGCGACGGACAAGAACTTCGGCCGCGACCCGATCGCCGTCGAGTACGCCGAAAGCCCGCAGGGGCCGTGGAAGTCGGTGACCGGCACCGACGGCCCGACGCCGACGCGGGTGGAGAACTCCGGCAGCTACTCGTGGCAGCCGCCGCTCAACCTGACCACCCCGAAGGTGTACCTGAAATTCTCGGCGTGGGACCTGGCGGGGAACAAGAGCGAGGTGGTGACGCCCAACCCGATCCTGGTGGACCTGACCAAGCCGAAGGCCCGCATCCAGGGCATCAGCACCGCCCCGTTGACCGGCGGGCGGTGAGAGTCGCCGCGAGCGTGGGAGTGGCAACCGTGGCCGCTCCCACGCTCGCGGCGAAGACACGTCACTCGAACTGATCGGTCCACTCGGGGTGGCTGTACTTCGACCGCACCAGTTCCCCCGCTGCGGCCAACTCCTCGCTCGTCAACTGGCTCACCGTCCCGCCGAACTGCTGTCGGAACGACTCGAACAGCCGGTTCACGATCTCCTCCCGACTGAGGCCGGTCTGCCGCACCAACGGCGACACCCGCTTCTGGGCACTCGCCACGGCCTTATCCTTCAGCTTCTCGCGGCCGATCCGCAGCACCCGCACCATCTCGCCGGGGTCCATGTCATACGCCATCGTGGTGTGGTGAAGGACCACGCCCCGCCGCCGGGCTTGGGCCGCCCCGCCGATCTTCCCTTCGGAACACGCGATGTCGTTGATCGGCACGTGGTGGGCATCGACGCCGAGCGACCGCAACCCGCGGATGACCCACGCCTCGCACACCTCGTAGCTCTGGCGGATGCTCAACCCCTCGACCGCCGACTCGGGCAGGTACAGGGAGTACGTGATCGCCCCGTGCGGTTGCAGGAACATCGCCCCGCCGCCGGTCATCCGCCGCACGACCGTGACACCCATGTCCGCCGCGGCGGCTTGATCCACTTCGTTCGTGATGGACTGGCAACGGCCGATGATGACGGCGGGCGAGTCCCACCGCCAGAAGCGGAGGGTGGGGTTCCCCGCGTCCGTCAGCACCTCGTCCAGCGCCACGTTCATCGCCGGGGCCAGTGGCGCTTCCGGGATCAGCCGCCACGGCAATTGCCTCCAATTCGCCGTCAGCCGGTCGATCTCGTCGGAAGTGAACGCCCCGATGCGGTCCATCGCCGGCGCGGCGTGAACGTCCGGCTCACCCGTCACGGCTCGCCGCACGGCCACCGCGATCGCTTCGGGGGACGTGCCGAGCAGTTCGACGCCGTACGGGATGGCGGTACGGATTCGTGCCGCGAGAGCGGGCACGTCGAGGTCGGCGGGGGAGTTGTTCAGCTCGTTCGAAATGGCGGCGAGCACCTCCGCCGCCCACGGTTCGGGGTGGACGAAGAAGTCGCCGTAAACGCGAACGGCGGCAAGGCGGTGGGCGGTGACTTCGAGGGTCACGCTCACCAGCTTGCCGCCGGGGGTCTTGCACTCGCCGGTCATAGTAGTAGGCACACTCCGTGTGCCGTATCAGAAACGGCACACGGAGTGTGCCTACTACTTTCTCAATACACGCTGTTCGGGTCCACCTTGCCGGCCGGGCCGCCGGCGGTGCCGCCGCCGTACCGGGCGTGCCACCCCTCGGCCGCCCGCATGCCGTGCAGGGCGTCCATGTCCAGCCCGTACTTGGCGAACCACGGGGTGCCGGTCTTCACGATGGCGTCGGTCTCCTGCACCCGCTTCACGCACTCCGTCTCGGCGAACTTCTGCCGCTCGGCCGGGGTGGCGTAGGTGAAGAACTCCTTCCAGAACGCCCGCCCGCCCAGGATGCCGCTCGCCCCGGCCTTCATCGCCATCTCGACCTGCTTCTTGTACTGGTCGTAGTCCACGCCGGCGCTCAGCAGCACCCACGGCTTGACGCACACGTCGTTCAGCCGCTTCAGGTTGTCCATCAGCTGGGCGTCGCTCTCCACGCCCATGGTGCCGGGGAACTCGGCCTTGTACACGTCGCAGTACCGGCTCAGGTAGTGGGCGGTGTCGATCACCGTCTTCGCCTTCCGCTTGAGCACGCTCTCGCTCTTGGCGTCCTCGCCGTTGTACGGGAAGTGCAGCGGCTCCAGCAGGAACAGGATGTCGTGCTTCAGGCACTCGTCGTGGATCTGCATGGTGAACTGGAAGTTCCGCTCGGCGCTGTCGAACTCGGCCGGCTCGAACTGGGCGAGCAGCTTCACCGCGTCGGCCCCGGCCCGCTTGATCTTGGCCACGCCCCAGCCCGGCTCCACCTCGCCGCACGGGGCGCCCACGGCGTTCTTGGTCGCCCCGCTCTTCTCCACCCGGATGAGCAGGCCGGTGCTCGGCGGCACCGCGTGGGCCGCCACCGTGCTCCAATACCCGTAGTACCCGTCCACCAACAGGCCGGAGCAGTGCGGGGCGAGCGCCCGCGACAGCATCACCTTGGCGTCGGCCACCTCGGCGTAGGTCGGGTCCTTGCCGGTCGCCTTCTTCATCATCGAGATCATGCTGCTGTTCTGGTCGGTGGCGACCATGGTCAGCGTGCCGTTCGGGTTGCTGATCCGCTGCAACCCGCGGAGCTTGCCGGGGGTCAGACCGAGGCCGAACAGGCGTGTAACCGACGTGGACATCGTGGCGCTTCCCCCAAGTTGTAGAGCGAGTCGCGAGTATCTTACCGGCGAGAATTCGGACGGACAGGCTACGAAGCGGTACTGCGACCGGACGGCGAGCGGGGCGGGCCGTGTTCCACGAGATCGTCCGGCCATCGGCGTTTTGGCACGGAGGCTGCAATAGGTAGGGCGGCGGGATGAACGCGGTGAGTTGATTGGGCGACAACTCACAACGGGCATCCCGCCAGTTTTTTTTGCGCCTCGCCGGTCGGCACACACTTCTCCCGCCCCAATCCACCCAAATCACCACCCGACCTGCCCGACAACCGGCAGGAACCACCACATCCGTACAGGTGGCGGTGAACACGGCCGCGCTCGGCTCTTCGCCGTGATTGCTCCGGACTTGAATGTGA
>CAYMHO010000254.1:0-2669 GCA_964390195.1 uncultured Fimbriiglobus sp.
TGGCGTAGTTGATGATGGTGGCGATGACGTTGTTGAACTCGTGCGCCACGCTGGAGGCCAGTTCGCCGACGCTGCTCAGCCGCTGCGCCTGGAGCAACTGCTGGCGGAGCGAATCGGTCTCGCTCGGCGGGGCCGCCGCGTGAGCCGGGGGCGGGGCGGCGAGCAGGTCGTTTCCGGTCGTCGTCATCATGGGCATCCGTTCCCCGAGACGGCGGGGGGCAGGTTCCTCGGGCGGGCGACCCCGAACGCAACCCCCGGCACAAGAGAACGTATCGGCCGGTGTGAATCGGCCTCTTCATCCGAACGCACCGATTGTGAAGGGCGATGCAAGTGAATTCCGGGGGAAGCGGCCATTTTTCCTGAATCGAGCGCCGCGGCTGGCTCCAACGACCTCACCCGCCTGACCAAATCACCATTCCACGTGACGCAAACATCCCATACCGGCCAGGCACTTACGGCGAACCGGCCGTCACCCCGCCGACGCGGCCACCACCCGCTTGCCGGCCACCAGCCGGATGCCCACGTTCAGCGCCATCACCACCCCCATCAGCACCAGCGTGCCGCCCCACGCCTGGTCCTTGTAGTCGGCGTACGGCGCCTGGGCGTAGTCGTTGATCTTGCCTGTGAGGAAGGGGAACGACTCGTTCAGCGACAGCACGGTCTCCGAGTCCTGGTCGCCGGCGTTGATCGACACCGTCGGAAGTTCCTGGTTCTGCTGGGCGGTAAACAGCAGGGGGGCGGTCTCGCCCGCGATCCGCCCGATGGACAGGAAGATGCCCGTCACGATGGCCGGGAGTGAGGCGGGGATGATCACCCGCAGGGTGGTCTGCATGCGGTTCGCCCCGAGCGCGTAGCTGGCCTCCCGCATGGTCGGCGGCACCAGCCGCATCGACTCCTCGGCCGACCGCACCACCACCGGCATCATGAGCAGGGCGAGGGCCGCCATGCCCGCCCACGCGCTCGCCCCGAGCGGCTCGTCCCCGCCGTATTTCGGCGCGCACAGCACCGCGTACACGAACAGGCCGATGACGATGCTCGGCACCCCGCCGAGCAACTCGGTGACGGTGCGGGTGAAGTCGGCCAGCGGGGAGCGGCGGGCCTCGGCCAGCCACACCGCCGCCAGCAACCCGAGCGGCACGGCCAGGAGGGTCGCCCCGGCCACCATGATCAGGCTGCCGAGCATCTGGTGCCCTAGCCCGCCCCGAACCAGCCGTCGCCCGGTAACGGCGTTCCGCGGTTGCTCCGCCCGCTCCCCCCGCCGCCACTCCTGGTACTGCCGGAACTCGTCGTCCTGCAGGTGCGACTTGGCCACGTTGGTGAACAGCGCCGGGTCGGTCACCGCCGGCACCCCCTTCACCACGATCAGCCCGAGGATGAGGAACAGGGGCACCACGGTGGCGAGCGTGCACAGGCCGAGCACGCCCGTCATAATCGTGTTCCACACGGCCGCGTGTGACCGCGGGGGCACGAACCCGGCCGGCGGTTGGGGCAGTTCGCCGGCGGCCACCGGCTCGGCGTCGGACGGGGCGGCGGGCGCCTTCGGCCGGCTCAGCCACTTGAGGATCAGCCGGGCGAGGATGTTCGTGACGGCGGTCACGGCGAACAGGATGAGGGCGAGCGACATGATGGCCGCGCGGGTGTTCGGGTCGCCCGCCTCGGCGATGCTGTTCGCCATCTTGCTGGCGATGGTGTCGCCCGACCCGAACAGGGGCGACTCGATGACCGACTTGTTGCCGATCAGCATGGTGACGGCCATCGTCTCGCCGAGCGCCCGCCCGAGGGCCAGGAACGACGCCGCCACGATGCCCGGCCGGGCGGTCGGCAGCACCACCCCCCAGATGGTCTGCCAGCGGCTCGCCCCCAAGGCGAGCGACCCCTCGCGGGAGGTGCGGGGCACCGCCCGGATGACGTCGAAGCTGATGGCGGTGATGTACGGCAGGACCATCACCCCCAGCACCAGCCCGGCGGCCAAGATGCCGTTCCCGCCGGTGTTCGGCCCGCCGATCAGGTTGAACCCCTGCTGCACCGCCGGGGCGAGGACGGTCAGCCCCCAGAAGCCGTACACCACGCTCGGGATGGCGGCCAGCAGTTCGACCAGGAACATGCCCGCCTTCCGCATCCACCGCGGGGCGATCTCCGAGAGGAAGGCGGCCGAGCCGACGCCCAAGGGCACGGCGATGAGCAAGGCGATGGCGGAGGTGACGAGGGTGCCGTACACGAACGCCAGCGAGCCGAAGGTGGGCGTGGGGTTCGCGGGGGTGGGGTTCGGCCGCCACTCGGTGGATGACACCAACTGGTTCTGCCCGACCCCGGCGAACGCCGGCCACGACTGGAACGCCAGCACCACCACCAGGGTGACGACGCACGCAAGCACGCCCATCCCGGCCGACCGGGTGACAGCGGCGAACAGCACCTCGCCCCAGCGGGCCGGCGGACGGGGGGCGGGCGTGGCGGGCGAAGTCATGAGGAGAGTGCGTCGGGCGGGGCGGGGTTGTTCTACGGCTGCGCGGAGGGCAGGTGAGAATCGCGACGCCCACAGGGAGGTTCGGGGTGGCGCGTTCCGTTCACCCACCCGCGAGAGTCGATCACCCCACCCCCCCCCCCGGGGGGGCGGGGGGGGGGGGGGGTAAAGGCGGGGGGGGGGGCACAACCACAAAAACCCCAACACA
>CAYMHO010000254.1:2679-7728 GCA_964390195.1 uncultured Fimbriiglobus sp.
GGGAGCGGTGGGGTGATCGACTCTCGCGGGTGGGTGTCACAATCCCTAAACCCGCCTCACTCGAACTCGACGCCGGCCAACTTCTCCGCGATCTTCGCCCGCAGGTCGGCCGGCAGCGGGGCGTAGTTGCGGTTCTCCGACATCTTCTGCCCCTCCTCCGACGTCGCCCACTTGAGGAACTCGACGAGCGCCTTCCCCCTTGCGCTCGGCTGCTTCTTGTACAGCAGGCAGAAGCTGGTGGCGGTGATCGGGTAGACGCCGTCGCCGGGCAGGTCGGTCAGGTTGTACGTGAGGTCGTGCAGGTCGTACGGGGTGACCGTCTGCTTCAGCCCCATGCCGGCCGTCACCGCCGCCGTCACGCTCGACAGGCTGGCCAGCACGTCCTTGCCCGCCTTGTTCCGCACCGACCCGAATGTCGCCTTCGTGTCCAGTGCGTAGGTCAGCTCGATGTACCCGATCGCCCCCTTCGTGCTGGCGATGTGTCCGGCCACCCCCTCGCTCCCCTTCTTCCCCACCCCCACCTTGTCCGGGAACGCCTTCGTCGCCCCCACCTTGCTCTTGAACTCGTCGCTCACCTTGGACAGGTACTCGGAGAACACGTACGACGTGCCGCTCCCCTCCGACCGGAACACCGGCTGGATTTCCAGGTCGGGCAGCTTGGCGGACGGGTTCAGGGCGGCCAGGGCCGGGTCGTTCCACTTCTTCACCTTGCCCAGGAAGATGTCGGCCAGCAGCGGGCCGGTGAACACGAGCGGCTTGTCCAGCCCGTCCACGTGGTACACCGGCACCACCGCCCCGACCACCAGCGGGATGTGGATGACCGGCCCGCCGTTCGCCGTCGCGTCGTCCAACTCCTTCTTCGACATCGGCGCGTCCGAACAGCCGAAGGCGAACTCCTTGCTCGTCATCTTCTTCACGCCGTCGCTCGACCCGGTCCCCTGGTAGTTGATCTTCACCTTCTCGTTCGTGATCTCGCGGTACTCGTCCGTCCAGAAGGCCATGATCGGCTGGACGAACGTCGCCCCGCCGGCGTCCAGGCTCGCCCGCTCCCCGCCGCCCTTCTTCCCGCAACCGACGGCCAGTGCGGCGAGGACCACGGGCAACAGCAGGGCGAGCGGACGCGGGGTGCGCATGGGGGGTGTCCGGTGGCGGGGCAGGGGAGCGGGGGAATGCTAGAAACGCCACCGCGCGAGACAACCGACCGGGTGTGAAGATTCGGAGTAGATTGGGACGTGACACCGGGCCACAGGTTCACCCCGCCCCGACCGCCTCGAACACCGCCGCGTGCAACTCGCCGGCGGTGAACGGCTTCCGCAGGAAGCCGGTCGGGCGGTCCGACCCGAACGACGCCAGCACCTCCTGCCGCCCGTACCCGGTGCACAGCACCACCGGCACGTCCGCCCGGATCGCCCGCAGCTCGCGGAACGTCGCCCGCCCGTCCGGCGGGGGCATGGTCAAATCCAGCAGCACCGCCGACACCTGCTCGTGGAAGCTGCGGAAGGTGTCCAGCCCGTCCCGCCCGTCGGCGGCGGTCAGGACGGTGAACCCGGCCGCCTCCAACAGCTTGCGGGCGACCATCCGCAGGTCCTCCTCGTCGTCGATCACCAGCACCGTCTTGCCGTTCCCGCGGGGCTGGTTGAGGGTCGGGTCGGCGGACGACCCGACGCCCGGCAGGTACACCCGGAAGGTGCTCCCGCGGCCGGGGGCGGAGTCCACGTCCACCGCCCCCTTGTGCCCGCGGACCACCCCCTGGACGGCGCTCAGCCCCAGCCCGCGGCCGGTGAACTTGGTGCTGAAGAACGGGTCGAAGATGCGAGCGCGGGTGCCCTCGTCCATGCCCACCCCGGTGTCCGCCACCTCCAGTACGGCGTACAGCCCGGCCGACAGGTGGCGGGTGGCCGGGCGGGCGGCCAGCCCCTCGGCGGACGCGTGCAGGGCGGCCGTGCTCACCTGCACCCGCCCGCCGCCGTCGGCCACCGCGTCGGCCGCGTTCGCCACCAGGTTGAGGATCACCTGCCGCATCTGGGCGGCGTCCCCGCGGACGGGCGGGGCCGGGGCGTCCAGCGCCAGCACCAACTCCGCCCCGCCCGGCACCACCGACCGCAGTACCGGTGCCATCTCCCGCACCAGTTCGGTCAGTTGCAGCCGGCCGACCACGAATTGCCCGCGGCCGGAGTACGCCAGCATCTGCTGGCACAGCCCGGCCGCCGCCCCGGCCGCCGCCTCGATCCGCCGCAGGCAGTCGCCCCCCGGGCCGTCCGGCGTCTGCAGGCGGGCCAGCCCGGCGTTCCCCAGGATGGTGGTGAGCAGGTTGTTGAAGTCGTGCGCCACCCCGCCGGCCATCACCCCCAACGACTCCAACTTCTGCGCCTGGAGCAACTGCCGCTCGACCGCCCGCCGCGCGTCCTCCGCCCGCTGGCGGTCGGTCACGTCGATCCCTATGCCCGCCACGTACCACCGCCCGTCTTCGGCGTGCAGCGGGAACTTGACGTTGTGCCAGGTGCGGGGGTCGCCGTCCGGCCCGTTGACGGTGTCGAACACGTCCACCACCTGCCGGGCGGATAGCACCCGCCGGTCGGCGGCCGCGAACCGCTCGGCCGTCTCGGCCGGCCACAGCTCGTTCACCCCCCGTCCGACCAAGCGGTCGGCCGGCAGGCGGGTGATCCGCAGGTACTCCGGGTTGGCGTACACGTACCGGCTGGCCTCGTCCCGCAGCCACATGCCGAACGGCGCGAACTGGCCGAAGCGGGTGAACGCCTCCACCACCGCCGGCAGGGCGGGCGGGTCGAGGGTGACGACCGCCGCCCCGGTGCCCGCCACCGGGCGGAACCGGGCACGCACCCGCACCCCGCCGGCCACGAACTCGGCGGCGTCGGCCACCCCGCCGCCGGCGGCGGCGAGCAGGTCGTTCCAGGCGGGGGCGGGGGAGATGACGTCTGACAGGCGGCGGCCGGGGAGCCCAGACGCGGGCACCCCGACCCACTCGGCGAACGCCGGGTTGGCGGCCACGACAGTCTGATGCGAGTCGAACACCGCCGCCGCGACCGGCAGGGCGTCGAGGAGTGGCTGGGTAAACACGGCAAGGTACCGGAGCTGGGCGGAGTTCCGCACCTGTTCCCGGCGAGTCGTCCGGGAGGGCATCCGCTGTGAAATCACAGAACGGTTAGCTTACCAACAGAATCCTCCGCGGCGAAAGGACTCTCCGCATTACGGGCGGGGACCGAGCTGCGCACGCACCACCCGCCACCGGCCTTCTTGGTCCTTCACCGACGGGAGTGGCACCCACCCGGCGGCGGCGAACAGCTCGCGCACCGCCGTTTCTTGCGTCCACCCCACTTCCACCATCAGGTGCCCGCCGGGTTTCAGCCACCCGGCCGCGTCCGCCGCGAGTCGTCGGTAGAACTCTAACCCGTCGGCCCCGCCGTCCAATGCCAACCGCGGCTCGAACTGACGAACCCCGACTTCGAGTGTGTCGATTTCCGACGCCGCGATGTAGGGCGGGTTGCTCACGATCAGGTCGAACCGGGCGTCGGCCGGGAGCGGGGCGAACAGGTCGCCGACCAGCACCGCCACCCGGTCGCCGACCCCGTGTTTCTCAGCGTTGCGGGCGGCCACCCCCGCCGCCGCCGGCGACACGTCCACCGCCGTCACCCGCGCCGCCTTCACCTTGTGGGCGATGCTCACCGCCACACACCCCGACCCGGTGCCCAGATCCAGGACAGACGGCGTCGGCTTTCCCTTCAAGAAGTCCAGCCCCGTTTGCACGAGCGTCTCGGTGTCCGGTCGGGGGATGAGCACGTCCGGCGTCACCTCGAAGGTGAGCAGGTAGAAGTCCTTGCCGCCGACCAGGTAGGCGACCGGGCAGCCGTCCGCCCGCCTCTTGACCAACTCGCGGAACCGCTGCCGCTCGGCGTCGGTCGGCGGGTCGTCGTACCGGGTGAGCACCTCGATCGGCCGGCAGCCGAGGGCGTGGGCGAGGAGCAGGCGGGCCTCTTTCGCCGGGTCGTCGATGCCTTTGGCGGTGAAGTGCTTGGCCGTCCAGGTGATCAGATCCCGCACCGTCCAGACGGTCGGGGTGGGGTCGCTCGACATGCGAGTCCGTCCGGCAAGAGGCGGTGGCGAAGGTGGGGAATTGTAGCCGGGCGGGCGGACGAACGGGAGGTCGGCGGCCTTTTCTCCGTGTGCCGTGCGAGCGGGCAACGGCCCCGCTCCACGGCTCGCGGCGAAGACGGAGTCATCACCCTTCGGGGAGGGCGGCCCGCAGGTGCTCGTACACCACCTCGGGCGGGTCGTAGGCGGACACGTCCTTCAGGATGCCGGCCCGCCGGTAGTGCTCGATGAGGGCGTCGTTGTTCTTGTGGAACTCGACCAGCCGGCGGCGGATGGTCTCCTCCTTGTCGTCGTCGCGGAGGGTGAGTTTGCTCCCGCACTTGTCGCACACCCCGTCCACCTTCGGAGGGCGGAAGGCCAGGTTGAAACAGGTGGCGCAGTCCTTGTTCTCGCAGCAGCGGCGGCTGCCGATGCGGCGGACCACCTCGTCGTCCGAGATGGTCAGGTGGACGACGGCGTCCAGGTTGAGGAACTGCTGGGCGAGGAGGGAGTCGAAGGCGATCGCCTGGGCGTAGGTGCGGGGGTAGCCGTCCATGACGAACCTCTCCGGCCGCTTCGCCCGGAACAACTCGGCCACCAAGTCGTTCACCATGCCGTCGGGAGCGAGCAGGCCCTTGTCGAGAAGCGGCTTGGCGATCTGGCCGATGGGCGTGTTCTGCTTGATGGCGGCTCGGAACATGTCGCCGGTGCCGACCATCGTCAGCCCCAACCGGTCACGCAGCAGCGCCGCCTGCGTCCCCTTCCCGCACCCCGGCGGACCGACCAACACCAGTCGCATGGGCAAACCCTGAGAAACCCGAGCCGCACTCGGTTCATGGATCCTTCACAGCGGATCATTGTCCGACCGGCGCGGGCGCGCAGCAAGGGGACGGGGGAAAAGGGAGCGCGGAATGCGGAGCGGGGCGGGGGGGGGGGGGAGCGGGGGGGGTGTGTCGGGGC
>CAYMHO010000254.1:7738-10467 GCA_964390195.1 uncultured Fimbriiglobus sp.
TCGGCAGCGGGGCCGGGGCCCGGGGCTGGTCGCCCCGCACGGCTCCGGGCCCCCCCCCGCCGGCCCCCCCTCCCCGCTCCGCATGCCGCGGTGGCCGTCAGTCGTCGGTCAGGCCGGGGTAGTTCCGCATGACCAGGTGGGTGTTGATCTTCTGCACCAGGTCGAGGGCGACGCTGATGACGATGAGCAGGCTGGTGCCGCCGAAGAACTGGGCGATGACCGGCTGCAGGTGGAGCGACTGCTGGATGACGGTCGGGATGACGGCGATCACCCCGAGGAAGGCGGCCCCGACGAACGTCACCCGCATGAGCACCCGCTCCAGGTAGTCGGCGGTGCTCTTGCCGGGGCGGTAGCCGGGGATGAAACTGCCCGACTCGCGGAGGTTCTCGGCCACCTCCTTCGGGTTGAACATGACGGCCACCCAGAAGTAGCTGAACACGAAGATCAGCCCGACGTAGGCGACGTTGTAGATCCAGCTCTCCCCCCGCTGGGAGAACAGCTCGGTCGCCCCCCGCGCCCAGTCCCACAGGGTGGCCTGGTAGAGCAGTTGGAAGACGAACGTGGGCAGGATGAGCAGGGTGCTGGCGAAGATGACCGGCATCACCCCGGCGGTGTTCAGCTTCATGGGCAGGAAGTTCTTACCGCCGCCCACCTGCCGCCGCCCGCGGACGTGCTTGGCGCTCTGCATGGGGATCCGCCGCTGCGCCTTGGTGATGGCGATGACGCCGACGATCACCCCGACGAACAGGAGGGCCAGGATGAGCACCTTCTCCAGGCTGACGTCCCCGCTCTCACTTCCGAGGGTGAACAGGGAGGGTTTGAACTGCAGGCTGCCGGGGACGAACAGCAGTTCGCCCAGGGCGGCCGGCAGGCGGCTGATGATGCCCGCCATGATGATGAGGGAGATGCCGTTGCCGATGCCGTACTCGTCGATCTGCTCGCCCAGCCACATGAGGAACAGGGTGCCGGCGGTCATCATGAGCACCGCCGCCGCCCCGAAGTAGAGGGTGTTCCCCCACCCCTCCGTCACCTTCCCGATGGCCGCCCCCATGCCGTCCCCGCTGGTGCCGGTGAACGACTGGAAGATGAGCCACCCCTGGATGAGGCAGATGGGCACGGTCAGGTAGCGGGTGTACTCGTTGATCTTCTTCTGCCCGGCCGCCCCCTCCTTCTTCAGCCGCTCGAGCGACGGGATGATGCCCGACGAGAGCAGCTGCATGATGATGGACGCCGAGATGTACGGCATGATGCCGAGCGAGAAGATGCACGAGCTGCTCAGGTTGCCGCCGGAGAAGAGCGACACGAACCCGAGCATCTGGCCGAGCGCCCCGCCCCCCTGCTTCCGCAGGTTCTCGGCCAGTTGCACCTGGTCGATCATGGGGAGCGGGATGAAGTACCCGATGCGGTACACCGCCAGGAAGGCGAGCGTGATGAAGATCTTCCGCCGCAGTTCCGGGATCTTGAAGATGGTGAGCAGTTGGGTGAGCATCGCCGCCCCTTCGGGTCAGAAGTAGCAAGTGGCAAGGAGCAAGGAGCAAGGAAGAAAAACAAGGAGCAAGCGGGGGGAATCGTCACCGGGGGGTGGATTCACCTCTCACTTGCTCCTTGTTCACCGCCACTTGCTACTTCGCATCGGTCTTCTTTTTCACGGCGCGTTTGCCCTGGCCCATCTTGTTCCGCACCGGCTTCTTCTTCGGCGGGATGAGCGTGCAGGTGCCGCCCTTCCCCTCGATGGCCGCCTTCGCCTTGGCGGTGAAGTGGTCGGCGGTGACGGTCAGCTTCTTGGTCAACTCGCCCTCGCCGAGCACCCGCAGGCCGTCCCAGGTGCCGGTGACGAGCCGCTTCTCCTTCAGGGCGGCCATGTCCACCGCCGCCCCGTCGTCGAACGCGTTCAGGTCGCCGACGTTGACGATGGCCGACTGCTTGGCGAACATCGCGTTGCTGAACCCCCGCTTCGGGAAGCGGCGGTGGAGCGGCGTCTGCCCGCCGACGAACAACGCCCCCGGCATCTGGGCGCCAGCGCTGGCGTACTGCCCCTTGTGCCCGCGGCTGGCCGTCTTGCCGTGCCCGGAGCCGATGCCCCGGCCGACACGCTTCTTCAGCTTCCGCTTCTGGATGCCGTCCGACAGGTTGGTCAGGTCCATTAGAGTTGCACCCCCCGCAGGCGGGCGACTTCCTCGCGGGTGCGAAGCTGTTGCAAGCCGTTGATGGTGGCCTTCACGAGGTTGATCGGGTTGGTGCTGCCGTGCGTCTTGGTCAGGATGTTCTCGATGCCGGCGGCTTGCAGCACTTCACGCACGCCGGGGCCGGCCTTCACCCCGGTGCCGGGGCCGGCGGGCACCAGGATCACCCGGCTGGCGCCGAACTTGCCGATCACCCGGTGGGGGATGGTTTTGCCACGCAGCGAGGCCTTCTTCGCCCGCCGGGCCATCTGCTCCCCTTCCTTGATCGCCTTCTCCACCGCCGGCGGCACCTCGTTGCTCTTGGCGTACCCGAACGACACCTTGCCGTTCTTGTCGCCGACGACGACGAGGGCGTTGAAGCTGAACCGCCGACCGCCCTTCACCACACACGCCGAGCGGCTGATGCGGACGAGGTAATCGACCATCCCGCTGTCGCGGGAGTCGGCCCCGTCGCGGCCGTCGCGGCGTCCGCCGCGCCCGCCGCCCGGTCCGCCCCGCCCGCCGCCCGGACCGCCGCCGCCGCCACCACCCGGCCCACGGCCGCCG
>CAYMHO010000255.1:0-10441 GCA_964390195.1 uncultured Fimbriiglobus sp.
GGCGGCTGACGCCGCCTCGCCCGCCCTACACGTCATCTCACTCGCCCCGTCAGCCGTTCCGCCAGTTCGCGGATGTGGTTCCCCCCGTTCGCCGTCTTCGAGTTTGCCTACATACGGCAACACCAAGCGCCCCGGTCATGACCGCCAGCGTGTCGGTGTCGTCGCCTGCCGGCCGCATAATCGTGGTGGCGTTCTCCGCCGCCGTAGCGTACCCTTTCCTCACCCGCCGGTTCGCACCTCTCCCGGAGCCTGCCCGTGCCCACTCGCCGCGATGTCCTCCGCGTCGGCGGGGCGTCCGCCCTCGGCCTCGCACTGCCCGACCTGCTCCGCGCCCGCGAGTCGGCCGCCTCCACCGGCAAGGCGAAGAGTTGCATCGTCGTGTTCCTCATGGGCGGGCCGCCGCAGCACTCCACCTGGGACCCGAAGCCCGACGCCCCCGCCGAGGTCCGCGGCGAGTTCGGCCCCATCGACACCGCCACACCCGGCGTCCGCATCGCCTCGCTCTTCCCCAAGCTGGCCACCCACACCGACAAGCTGGCCATCCTGCGGGCTGTCAGCACCGACGACAACGCCCACTCGTCGAGCGGGTATCAGGTGATGACCGGCGTGCCGCACAACCCGCTGAACGCCGAGAACGTGAACCCCGGCCCGCCGAACGACTGGCCGAGCATCGCCGCGGTGGTCCGGCGACTGCGGGGCGACGTCGGCGGGCTGCCGGGGGCGGTGCGGCTGCCCATGCACATCTTCAACACCGACTCGTCCGTGTGGCCCGGCCAGGACGCCGGCCTGCTCGGCCGCTCCGCCGACCCGTGGCTGTTCCGGTGCGAACCGGCGGCGAAGGAGATGCGGATTCCCGAGTTCACCCTGACGACCGACGTGCCGCCGGCGCGCCTCGCCGACCGCCGTGATCTGCTCGCCCGGCTCGACCGCGGGCTGGGTGAGGCGTCGGCTTCGGCGTCCGGGAACCGCCTGTCCGAAAAGGCGTTCGACCTGCTCGGCTCACCGGCGGCACGGGCGGCGTTCGACCTGAACAAGGAGACGCCGAAGGCCCGCGACCGCTACGGCCGGCACCACTTCGGCCAGAGCCTGCTGCTCGCCCGCCGGCTGGTGGAGGCGGGCGTCGGGCTGGTGCAGGTGAACTGGTACCGCGGGCCGGAGGAGCCGTCGGACGCGCCGTGCTGGGACTCGCACGTGAAGGAAGCGAACCGGCTCAGAACGGCCCTCGCGCCGGTGGCCGATCAGGGCATCGCCGCGCTGCTCGAAGACCTGACCGACCGCGGGCTGCTGGGCGAAACGCTGGTGCTCGTGACGGCCGAGTTCGGGCGGTCGCCGAAGATCAACGGGGCGGCCGGCCGCGACCACTGGGGGCACGTGTTCAGCGTGGCGGCGGCGGGCGGCGGGGTGAAGGGCGGGCAGGTGTACGGGGCGAGCGACGCGCACGGCGGTCGACCGCGGGACGGCCGCGTGTCGCCGGCCGACATCAACGCCACCGTGCTGCACTGCCTGGGGTTCGAGCCGGACGCGGAGATCCGGGACACCCTCGGCCGACCGGTGCCCGCCAGCCGCGGCAAGGTAATCCGGGCCGTGTTGTAACGCGGCACCCGCCGCGGAGCGGCGGCAGATGTTAGCCAGGGGTGGAGCGAGCGCAGCGAGCGGAACCCCTGGATGGGATTCCCAAAATGAACAAGCCCCGGAGGGGCGGCAGAACTGGTGTCTGTCGCCCCTCCGGGGCTTGTTCCATTTTCCGCCCACGTTTCCAGGGGTTCCGTCGCGTCGCTGCGCGACTGCTCCTACACCCCTGGCTAACGACTGCCGCCGCTCCGCGGCGGGTGGTTGGTTCGACATTTCAGGTGCAATGGACCCACAGCCCAGCCCGCCCGCGGAGCGGCGAAAGTGATTGACCCGCCCGCGGTCGTGGGATACCGTCGGACGACACGGCCGAGTGATGTGGGTTGGCACCAGCCGACTAAGCAGCGCGTCCACTATCCCATTCGGCTACGGAGGCTTAACGGGTGGCGATGAAGCTGCAACAGGTGCGGATCGAGGACGAGACGCGCCTTCGGTACGAACTCCGGTTGGAGACAAGCGGCCGCAACTCATTCTGCTACACCCTGATAGCCAAGTTCATCGGCGACTACCGGGACGGCTCCGCCGGGAAGCCCGACCTTCGATTCATGGCTGGGCTGGCACGGATGGCGGTGGCGATCTGGCACCCAGCCGCTGTCGTCCTGGACCTCTCGGAGTTGCGGTACGAGTGGGGCGACGACATGGACGAGTTGCTGTCGCCGACCTTCGCGGGCAAGAAGGCTGCCGTCGTGGTCGGCCCGAAGTGTGCGAGAGCGATCGCCACGCTGCTCTGGGGCATAAGCACTCAGAAAGCCGCCACCGAGGCGGATTTCATTTTCGAGACCGTCGAGCAGGCGTGGGAAGCGGTCAGGCACCGGGACTGAGGAGACGACGCGCCGACCCATCAACCGCACTTGTCCGGCGGGGCGTGGTTCACGCGCCCACCCGCCCGACCAGCCGCTCGGCCAACTCGCGGATGTGTGACCTTCCCCGCTCGCCGTCTTCCAGTTTGTCCACATACGGCACCGCCGACAACCCGTGCAACGCCCCGCACAGCGCCCCGGCCATCGCCGACAGGGTGTCGGTGTCGTCGCCGAGCGCGATGCACCGGCCGACCGCACGCATGAAGTCGCCCCCTTCCACCGCGAACAGAGCGATGGCGGTCACCACCGACCGGTGCGCTTCCAGCCCACTCCCCAGCACCGAATACTGATCCCCCTTCCGCAGCCCGATAGCGGTGTCGAGCGCCCAGCCGATCTCCTCTGTCACCACCCGCTCGCGGAGCTGCTTCAGGAACGGCTTCCGCTCGATGCTGTCGCTCCGCACCGCGATCGCTACCGCCAGGGCCATCACTTGTGCCGCCTCAATGCCCACGGGGTGGCGGTGGGTCGGGCGGGCCGACTTCGCCGCTTCATCCCACACGCGGTCGAAATCACGGTGGAACAGCAGCCCGACCGGGGCCACCCGCATCGCCGCCCCGTTGCCCAGCGAACCGCCGGGGAAGTTCTTCTCGGCGATCGTGTTCCAGTCCTCGCCCGCCCTCGCGGCGTCGAGGATCTTCCGCGCCCCGCGGCCGTACCCGCGGTCGGCGGTGTAGTTGGCCACGAACCGGCTCATCAGGTGGTCGGCGTCGATGTGCGCCAGGTCGGCGAGCGTCTCGGCCACGCCGATCATCATCTCGGTGTCGTCGGTGTACCGCATCGGGTCGTTCAGTGGGAACTGCATGAACCGCTCGGGCAGCCCGTGTTCGGCGAAGATGAACCAGTCGGGCACGCCCTCGAACGGGGCGGCGAAGCTGTCACCCACGGCCAGCCCGAGCAGGCAGCCGGCGAACCGATCGGCGAGGGGTGGCATGGGTGTGTGTCGGTGCGGATGGGGCGACGGGCATTTTACATGCGATTTCCGGACCTCACCCCCCGTCCCCCTCTCCATGTCATGGAGAGGGGATGTTCAATCTGGTTCCTGACCGCTTCTTTCGCTCGGCTGGTTGGCGCACGCTCGCAAGCTCGCGGCGAAGATGAGGAACGTCTCCCCCTTAAACACCCCCTCTCCGTGACATGGAGAGGGGGACGGGGGGTGAGGTCCGGTAAAGTCACCCCTCACCCGTCGGGCAACTCGGTCATGTGGATGAGCGGGAACGGCCGGCCGCCGGTGTCCACCGGGGATCGACCGACCACCCGAAACCCGAGCGCCAGGTAGAACTGCACCGCCGTTGGGTTCTGCTCGTTCACGTCCACCGTCAGCGGGCCTTTCAGCCGCCGGGCGTGTTCCACCAGCCGACGCCCGCCCCCGCGGCCGATGTGGGCCGGGTCGAGGAACAGCCCTTCCAACTTGTTCCCCGCCAGCCCGCTGAACCCGACCGGCCGGCCGTCCTTCTCCAACACCCACACTTCGAGTGCCGCCAGCGCCTCGTTCCGCACCAGCGGGAGCAAGCGCTGAATGTCGTCTTCGGTCAGGAAGGTGTGCGTCGCCCGGACCGACCGCAGCCACAGTTCCGTCAGCGTGTCACGGTCGTCGGGCGTGGCGGCGCGGATCGTCGTCCGCGGTCGGATCAGCTTCACCAGCGTCCCGTGCCCGGCCGCCGCCACCTCGCCGACCCGCACCAGCCCGAGTTTACCCAGCACCCGGAGCGAACCGGTGTTGCCCGCTTGCGCACACGCCACCACCGCCGCCGTCGCCGGGTCGGCCAGCGCCAGCCGCACCAGTGGGACCGCCGCCTCGGTGGCAATGCCCCGCCCCCACGCCGCCCGGCGGTAGCGGTAGCCGACTTCGATTTCGGCCGGGGCGGTCCAGCCGAGATCAGCGGCCAAACTGCTCGCGGTCGATGGGCGGACGAACACCCACCCGAGGAACTCGCCACCGGCGCGGTCGAGCACCACCCGCACGCCGTGCCACGGGTGGAGTTGCCAGGGCAGGTGGGCGGTGCGGATGCGGTCCTGGTACGCCCCGACGTGGTCGGCCGGCCGCGGGCCGATGTACCGCATCACTTCCGGATCAGAGTCGAGGTCGAACAGCAAACCGGCGTCGGCCTCGGTGACGTCGCGGAGGACCAGCCGGTCGGTGAGAATGGGTTCGCGCATGGGACTCGTCGCCGGGGCGTGCGACGGAAGTGTATCCGACCCCCTCACCCCTGACCCCTCTCCCACGACGGGGAGAGGGGAACCTGTCACGCCGCCTGCATGACCAGTGCCCCGTTCTGCCCGCCGAACCCGAAGCTGGTGCTCAAGCCGACCCGCGGGCGGCCGTCCTGGGCGCTGTTCGGCACGTAGTCCAGGTCGCACGCCGGGTCCGGGTGGGTCAGGTTGATGGTCGGCGGGAGGACGTGGTGCTTCAAGCTGAGGGCCAGGGCCGCCGCCTCGATCGCCCCGGCCGCCCCGATGCTGTGCCCGATCATACTCTTGATGCTGCTCAGCTTCACCCGCCGGGCGTGGTCGCCGAACACCCGCTTCACCGCCGCCGTCTCCATCTGGTCGTTCAGCCGGGTGCTGGTGCCGTGCGCGTTGATGTACCCGATGTCGTCGGCGTTCACCCCGGCCTCGTTCAGGGCCAGCTTGATCGCCCGCGCCCCGCCGCGGCCGTCCGGGTCGGGCTTGGTCACGCTGTACGCGTCGAAGCTGCTGCCGAACCCGGTCACCTCGGCGAAGATCTCCGCCCCGCGGGCCTTCGCCCGTTCCAGTTCTTCGAGCACCAGCACGGCCGCCCCCTCGCTGATCACGAACCCGTCCCGCAGGCGGTCGAACGGGCGGGACGACTCGGTCGCCGGGCGGTCGGATTTACTCAGCGTGCCGAGCGCCGTGTACGCCAGCAGCATGAGCGGATCAATCCGGCTGTCGGCCCCGCCGGCGAGCACCACGTCGGCCTCGTCGCGGGCGATCATGCGGAACCCCTCGCCCACCGCCTGGGTGCCGGCCACGCACGCGGTGACGAGGGTGGTGTTCGGCCCCTGGCAGTTGAACGCCAGGCTGATGTGCGCGGCGGTCATGTTCGGCAGGTGCTTGAGCAGCCAGAGGGGGAACATGCCGTTGCCGTCCGGGTTGGGCAACCGGGTGGCGTCGAACCCGTCGTCGTGGCAGGCCCGCGCGAGCATGGGGGCGAGCTCGCTCAGGTCCACCGGCACCACCCCGGTGCCCATCGCCACACCCAACCGCTCGGGGTCTTCGCGGGTGAAGTCGAGACCGGAATCGTTGACGGCCAGCGCGGCCGCCCCGAGACCAAACCGGGCGGCACGGGCCATCAGCTTGGCGTGCTTGCGGACGTCGGCCGGCAGGAGCGGGGCCGGGTCGAAGTCGTGGATTTCGCCGGCGATGCGGATGGGGTGTTTGGTGGCGTCGAACGAGCGGATCGGGCCGATGCCACTGACGCCGCTCACGCAGTTGTTCCAGAAGGCCTGCCGGCCGATGCCGTTCGGGGCGACCACCCCGATGCCTGTGATTGCTACTCGTCTCATTGCCGGTCCCACCGGAGCCAATTGAATGCGGCGATCCGTGCCGGCCTGAGTTGTCAAGATAGGGTAGCTGGAGCAAATGCGGTGCCGCAACTTTTTCGGTGACGCCGTTGCCGCTAACAAATGAGGATGCGAGGATCAAACGGCCTGTTCGCTACAGCCGGAAGAGACGTGCGCCGTCGAGGTGTGCGTCACGGAACGGGATGCACATCGGATGACTCACTGAAATGCCCATACCACCGCCGGCCAACACGGAATCACTCAGCGGGAGCCAGGTGGACCGCGTACTCGCTCGGACCTCTCAATCCCCAGGAGTTTAGCCGCTACCGAGGCGAGCCAGCGCCGCCGCGGCGGCGTCACGCACTCGTCGGTCTTCGTTGGTGGCGAGTGTCGCCAAGATCGCACGGGCTTCCGACTCGTAGGACGGGCCGTCCCAACGACCCTTACCGCACCACCCGATGGCCTCGGCTACCACCGCCAGCAACGGCCGCCCCGCGTTTTCGCCGGCCGCGATCGCGAACGCCTCGAAGTGGAATGGGCCGTGCGCCAGCCGTCGCTCCGCCAGCCGGATCAAATCCGGGACGAACCCGGCGTGGCCGATCTCGGAGAGGATCTCCGCGGCACGGGGGGCGACACCCCAAGACTCGTCCTTGAGCGCCCAGGCGAGGACCGGAACGGCCAGGTTCCACTCACCCCCCACACGCCAGGCGGCCGCGGCTGCCGCGACACGAAGTACGAGAACGCAATCGACCCCGACGGGGACCGTGAAGGCCCGATGGATCACCGGGAGCGCTTGGGTGGCTTCCGACCTGAGTTCCGCCAAGGCATCCAGTGCTTGGCAGCGGCGAAAGACCTCGGCCGGCGACTCGGCCGATTCGTCCGCCAGCACGGCGACGAGCCTCGCGACCCTGGACGCCTCGGTCTTCCGACGAAAGAAGTTCAGCATTGGTGGATGCGGCCGAACTTAGAAACTGGGCGCGCCGCCGTTCGGTTTCGCTCCGGGGTGATCCACCGGGAGCGTACCGTGAGGCCGGGCGTCACGCAACTGTTTGGCTGTGTCGGATGTGCCGACGGATTTCCGAACCCCACCCCCGCCGTCCGCGCACCGCGGGACGGCGACCCCTCCCCAGCGGGGAGGGGCGGGCGTGGCCGGCGTCTCCGCTCAAGTGGAAAGAAGCGACAGCACCCGCCCCTCCCCGCTGGGGAGGGGTCGCCGAGGGAACGCAGTTCCCCGGCGGGGGTGGGGATGACCCGAACAAATGGGCATCCGCTGTGTTCGGTGAGGTCGTCTGGGAAATGAGCGTCCGGTCGCACGCTCGCGGCCCACCGTCACGCCGCGCCGCTGCTCACGTTCCGGCCGCTCTCGAACAGCTTGCCGGCCGGGGTGGGCATGTTCGTCGGGCCGGTCGGGCCGTCCGGGGTGCCGCACCACTGGTGCGCCCGCGCGCTCGCCAGCACCCGTTCCGCGATGCTCAACGCCTCGCGGCCGTCCTCGCCCGTCACCCGTGGGGTCGCCCCCGTCTTCACGCAGTCCACGAAGTGCCGCAACTCGCTCGTCAGTTGGTCCCACTTGCGGTCGCCGTCCACGCCGAGGATTTCCAGGTGCTTGCCCCACACCTCGTCCTTCAGGCGAGCGCGGGCGGCGGCGTCCAGTTTCTCCGGGTGCAGGCCGTTCCGCCGCAGGCTGTCGCTCTGCTGCACCATGTGCAGGCGGCGGGTGACGAAGTCGATGCCGGCGTACCCCTCCGGCGCCCAGATCCGCATGCGGCGCTTGGGGCGGGCGGCGATGCGGCTGGCGGTCACGTGGGCGACGCACCCGCTCTCGAACACCAGCCGGGCGTTCACCATGTCCTCGTGCCCGCCGAACACGGCGGCGCCGACGGCAGACACCTCTTTCACCGGGCTGCGGACGAGGGCGATGAGCAGGTCGATGTCGTGGATCATCAGGTCGAGCACGGCGCCGATGTCCACGCTCCGGCCGGTGTACGGCCCGTGCCGCTCGGCCTCGATGAACTTGGCGGTGATCGGCCGGCGGAGCAACTCCTCGAACGCCGGGTTGAACCGCTCGATGTGCCCGACCTGGAACGGCACGTTCGACTCGGCGGCGATCTTGATGAGTTCGTCAGCCTGGGCGACCGTCTGGCAGATCGGCTTTTCCACCAGCACCGGCACGCCGGCCTTCAGGAACTGGGCGGCGACCGGGTAGTGGGCGACGGTCGGGGTGGCGATGGAGACGGCGTCCACCAGGGCCACGAGCGGGTCGTGGGAGGCGAACGGGCGGGTGCGGCACAGCTTGGCGACCTTGGCCGCCTGGTCCGGGTTGGCGTCCACCACACCGACCAGATCGACGTCCGGAAAGGTGGACAGGATGCGGGCGTGGTGCTGCCCCAGGTGGCCGACCCCGACGACCGCAACTTTGAGCCTGGTCATGCCGTCCTAGCCTTTGCGGTGCGCGGCCGAGTCATCGTCCGTGACGACACGCCGTGGGGGAATTTGGACCGGGTGCGGAGCATAGGTGAAAAATCCGTGCGCGTACAGGGCAGCTTGTGTTCTGCTCGCTCCGCGAGCGGTCTTTCGTTTCGCTCGCCGAGTGAGCAGACCACACCAGACCGCTCGCGGAGGGAGCAGAACACTTACACCATCGCCCGCCGGCGGCCGGGGAAGTTGGCCCGCTTCATGGCCGGGGGCAGGTCGAGCAGCGGGGGCAGTTCGGCCCCGCTCTGGCGGGCCTTCACCGCCACCGCTTTGGCCAGGGCGACGTTCAGCGAGTGCCCGGAGCGGTAGGCCACCACGTGGCCGACCAGGTCCACCCCGCACAAGAACAGGTCGCCGATCAGGTCGAGCACCTTGTGCCGGGCGGGTTCGTTCGCGTGCCGCAGGTCGTTGTCGATCAGCCCCTTCGGGCCGAACACCAGCAGGTCGCGGGCGGTCAGGTGCTTGCCGACGCCGTGTTCGAGCAGGGTGAGGGCCTCTCGCTCGGTGACGAACGTGCGGCAGTTGGCCACCTCGCGGGCGAACGTGTCCGGACAAACCGGCATGGTGTGCGACTGGCGGGGGATGTACGCCCCGTGGCCGTAATCGAGGATGTAGGTGGCGAGCAGGCTGTCCGACTGGTCGTCGGTCGGCGGGTGCAGCGAGACGGTGGCGCCAGCCTTGTTGACCGTCAGCGTATCCTTCACCGCCCAGATGGCCCGGCGGGCCGGCTGCGGTTCGGCGCCGGCGTCCAGCACGGCGTCGACGAACGCCTGGGCGGAGCCGTCCAGGCCGGGCGGTTCCGGGCCATCGAGTTCGATCACGCAGTTGTCGATGCGGAGGCCGGCGAGGGTGGCCAGGAGGTGTTCAACCAGGGTGATGGCGGCGTCGCCGCCGCCCAGGGTCGTTCGCCGCTGGGTGCTGGTGACGAAGTCCACCCGTGCCGGCAGGACGGGCATGCCGGCCACGTCCGGGCGCACGAACAAAACGCCGCTGTCGGCGGGGGCGGGCAACAGTCGAACGGTCACCTTCGCACCGGTGATGAAGCCGGGGCCGGTCAGTTCGGCCGGGCGTCGGAGCGTTCGCTGGTGTCGATAGCCGATGAGCTTCACGAGGTCCGCCTTGCGGTGAGCACACCGTATTCCCGGAGCGGGTTGCAATTCCGCCGTCACCTCCGACCCGGGAATCCGTTCTGGTCCGATAGGCGGTTACCCGCCTTCATATATATGGATCGGCACAGCAGACTGCCAGAATTACCCAGCCCCGCCGGATTATCTGAGACAAGGGTTCCGGTCTTGCGGTTTTTCTCGGCCTTGCACAGCAATTCGGGTGCCGGGGAGATTGCCACGGTACCCGAATTTACCGATTTTGACAACTTTGTCACTTCGGCGGCTGAGCGGTCAACCCGCCCGTCGGGCTGATGTCCTTCATGTCCGGCATCTTCAGCTTCTGCGGGATCGGGCCGGGGGCCGGGCGGTACTTGTTCAGCGTGCTGATCATCACCTCGGTGATGTCCGCCCGCTTGCCGACGTAGAATGGCATGGCGGCCGTCGCCCGCAGCTTCAGGTCGATGTAGTTCTGGCTCTCGGCCTCTTCCTTGGTGGTCGCTTCCGGGTAGGCGAACACGATGTCGTACCCGTTCGCCTCGACCACGCTGTTCACCACCTGGGTGACGTCGCCGAACAGCTCCTTCAGGTGCTTGCTGGCGGTGGCGTCCAGTTCCTCCTTCTTCTGCCGCTCCAGCTTCTCGAAGTCGAACGTCTTCTGCTTGATCTGGTCGATGATCGCGTTCTGCTTGGCCAACTCGGTGGTCTTCGACAGCTCTTCCTGGTACTTGGCGATGTCGTTCCGCATCTTCAGCAGTTCGATGGCCGCCTGGATGCGGGCGTTCTCCATCGTCACCGCGTAGTACTGCCACTTGTCGAACTTCTTCATCAGCATGGCGACGTTGAACGCCGC
>CAYMHO010000256.1:0-1913 GCA_964390195.1 uncultured Fimbriiglobus sp.
GGCTGGCGATGAGCGTGACCCTCAGCCTGGCGTACAGCATGCGGAAGATGACGGCGTCGAACACGCTGGTGCGGCGGATGGACGCGTGCGAGACGATCGGGGCGGTGACGGTCATCTGCTCGGACAAGACGGGCACCCTGACGCAGAACGAGATGCGGGTGTTCGAGGTGGCCGTGGGCGGCGGGGCCGGGGCGACGACGCTGCCGACGGACGGCCTGAAGGGGGTGCTGGTGGAGGCGATTTCGGCGAACAGCACCGCCCACCTGAGCAAGGACCCCGGCGAGCCGGTGCGGCCGGTCGGCAACCCGACCGAGGGGGCGCTGCTGCTGTGGGCGGACGCGCAGGGGGCGAACTACGCGAAGGTGCGGGCCGACTTCGCCATCACCACCCAGTGGACGTTCAACACCGAGCGGAAGATGATGGGCACGCTCGGCCGGTCGCCCGCGCTGAACAAGCCGGTGCTGCACGTGAAGGGCGCCCCCGAGTTGATCCTCGGGCGGTGCGACTGGGCCGCCGACGGCAACGGCTCACGCCCGCTGAGTGCCGCCGACCGCGAGGCCATCCTGAAGTCGCTGGCCGACTACCAGAGCCGCGGCATGCGGACCATCGCCCTCGCCTACCGCCCGGATTCGCCGGAGGAGGGCGACGTGAGCGAGCTGGCCACCGGCATGGTGTGGCTGGCGTTCGCCGCCATCGCCGACCCGATCCGGCCGGAAGTCCCCCCGGCCATCGCCACCTGCGCCGAGGCCGGGGTGGGGGTGAAGGTGGTGACCGGCGACAGCCCGGAGACGGCCCGCGAGGTGGCCCGGCAGATCGGCCTGTGGAAGGACGGCGAGCCGGACTCGTCGCACCTCACCGGGGCCGAGTTCGCCGCCCTGCCGGACGAACGGGCCGCCACCGCCGCCGCGAACCTGAAGGTGCTGTCGCGGGCACGCCCGGCCGACAAGCTGCGGCTGGTCATGCTGCTGAAGGGGCAGCAACACGTGGTGGCCGTGACCGGCGACGGGGTGAACGACGGCCCGGCCCTGAACAACGCCGACGTCGGGCTGGCGATGGGCAAGACGGGCACGGCGGTGGCGAAGGAGGCGAGCGACATCATCCTGCTCGACGACTCGTTCGGCAGCGTCACCACCGCCATGCTGTGGGGGCGGTCGCTGTACGAGAACATCCAGCGGTTCATCCTGTTCCAACTGACCATCAACGTGGTGGCCCTGGGCATCGCCGTGCTCGGGCCGTTCGTCGGGTTCGACCTGCCGCTGACGGTCATGCAGATGCTGTGGGTGAACCTGATCATGGACACGTTCGCGGCGCTGGCCCTGGCCACCGAGCCGCCGAACCCGGCCGTCCTCCGCCGCCCGCCCCGCAGTCCGAACGACTTCATCGTGTCGAAGCGGATGGCGGTCGGCATCTTCACCATCGGCAGCATCTTCCTGCTGCTGCTGGTCGGCATGATTCTCACCCTGCCGCACGTGCCGGAGGTGGCCGGAACCCCGCCCGAGCAAACGCTCCACCTGGAAGTGACCAAGGCCGACGGCACGCACGACGCGGGGCCGACGCGGGGCGGGACCATCCTGTTCACCGCGTTCGTGCTGCTCCAGTTCTGGAACATGTTCAACGCCAAGTGCATGAACCGGGCCGGGTCGGTGTTCCCGACGCTGCTGAACAACCCCAGCTTCCTGGTAATCGCCGCCGCCATTCTGGTCGGGCAGGTCCTGATCGTGCAGTTCGGCGGGGAGGCGTTCCGTACCGTCCCGCTGGACGTCACCGAGTGGCTGATCCTCTTCGGCGGCACGTCGGTGGTGCTGTGGGCGGGTGAGGGGTGGCGGCTGGTCGCCGGCAAGAAGGGGTAGGACCGTTTGCCGCGAGACGGAGGCGAGCGCGCCACGGTCACGCGCTCGCCTCCGGCTCGCGGC
>CAYMHO010000256.1:1923-10378 GCA_964390195.1 uncultured Fimbriiglobus sp.
GCCGGTTGGGCGGGGCCCGGGTGGTGGGCCCGCCCGGGTACCGCGCTCGCCTCCGTCTCGCGGCAAACCGGGCCGTCATTCAAACCGGATCAGCAAATCCCCGCCGTCTACTTGCGTGCCGGCAGGGGTCAGCACTTCGGCCACCTTGCCGGCGGCGGGGGCGTGGATGACGCTTTCCATCTTCATCGCCTCCAGCGTGGCCAGCTTCTGACCGGCCGCCACGTCGTCGCCTGCGGCCACGGCCACCGCCACCACCGCGCCGGGCATCGGGGCGGCGATGTGCTTCGGGTTGTTGGCGTCGGCTTTTTGCCGCGCCGTGCTCACCGCCCCGAGCGAGCGGTCCACCACCATCACCTCCCGCGGCTGGCCGTTCAGTTCGAAGAACACCTGCCGCCGGCCGTCCTCGTGCGGGTCGCCCACCGTCAGGAACTTGACCACCAGCGTTTTGCCCGGCTCGATGTCGATGTTGACTTCTTCGCCCGGTTGCAGGCCGAAGAAAAACACCGGGGTGGGCAGCACGCTCACGTCCGAATACTTCGCCTGGTGGTCGGCGAAGTCGGCGAACACCTTCGGGTAGAGGAGGTGGCTGAGCACGTCGGTGTCGGCCGGCTTGCGGGCGAGTTTCGGGGCGATCAGCTTGCGGGCGGCCTCGAAGTCGGCCGGCGGGAGGGTGGCGCCGGGGCGGTCGGTGAGCGGTTTGCGGCCCCGCAGGATGCGCTTCTGCAACGCCGGCGGGAACCCACCGGGCGGTTGGCCGAGCTTGCCCTCGAAGAACTCGACCACCGATTCGGGGAAGGCCAACTCGCGGCTGGGGTCCATCACGTCGGCCGGGGTCAGGTTGTTGGCGAGCATGAACAGTGTCATGTCGCCGACCACCTTGCTCGTCGGCGTCACCTTCACGATGTCGCCGAACAGTTGGTTCACCTCGGCGTACTTGCGGCCGACCTCGTTCCAGCGGTCGCCCAGGCCGAGCGACTTCGCCTGGACGAACAGGTTCGCGTACTGCCCGCCGGGCATCTCGTGCAGGTACACCTCGGCGCTGCTTGAGAGCTGCCCGGTCTCGAACGGGGCGTAGAAGCCGCGGACCTTGTCCCAGTAGTTCGCGGTCTCTTGCAGTTGGTCGAAGTCGAGGCCGGTGTCGCGGTCGGTGAACCGCATCGCCTCCACCAGCGCGTTCAGGCTCGGCTGGGCGGTGATGCCGCTCATCGGGGCGAACGCGCAGTCGACGATGTCCACGCCTTCGTCCGCCGCGAGCAGGTACGAGGCCAGTTGCCCGCCTGCGGTGTCGTGCGTGTGGAAGTGGATCGGGACGTCGATCTCCTGGCGGAGTGCCCGCACCAGCTTCTTCGCCGCCGGCGGCTTGAGCAGCCCGGCCATGTCCTTGATGGCCAGCATGTGCGTGCCGCGCTTCACCAACTCCTTCGCCAAGTCCACGAAATACTTCAGCGTGTACTTGTCCCGCTTCGGGTCGAGGATGTCGCCGCTGTAGCAAATGGCGGCTTCGCAGATGGCGTCCGTCTTCCGCACCGCTTCGATCGCCAGCGTCAGGTTCGGCAGCCAGTTGTTCGCGTCGAAGATGCGGAACACGTCCATGCCGTTCGCGGCGGCTTCCTTCACGAACCCGTACACCACGTTGTCCGGGTAGTTCGTGTACCCGACGGCACTGGCACTGCGGAGCAGCATCTGGAAGAGGATGTTCGGCACCCGCTGCCGCAGCTCGGCCAGCCGCTCCCACGGGTCTTCCTTCAGGAACCGCATGGCCGTGTCGAACGTGGCCCCGCCCCAGTTCTCCAGGCTGAACAGCCCGGCGTGGTGCTCGGCGTACCGCGGGGCGACGTGCAACAGGTCGTAGGTCCGCATCCGCGTGGCGAGCAAACTCTGGTGCGCGTCCCGCATCGTCGTGTCGGTCACGAACAGCCGCTTCTGCTCTCGCACCCACTTGGCGAAGCCGTCCGCCCCGAGCTTCTTGAAGATGTCGCGGGTGCCTTCGGGGCGGGTGTGCTCCTGGCCGTCGGTCCAGGCGGTGGGCGTCTCGCCGGTGCCGACGTCGGGCCGCGCCTTCCCCTTCACCTCCGCGTTACCGTTCACGATCACGTCGGCCAGGTAGCTGAGCAGCTTGGTGGCGCGGTCCTGGCGGGCGTTCGGCTTGAACAGTTCCGGCGTCTCGTCGAGGAACCGCGTGGTCACGCCACCGTCGAGGAATTCCGGGTGCAGGATCAGGTTCAGCAGGAACGGGATGTTCGTCTTCACCCCGCGGATGCGGAACTCTTGCAGGCTGCGCTCCATCTTCCTCGCAGCGTCCACGAACCGCAGCCCGCCGGCCGTCACCTTCACCAGCATGGAGTCGTAGAAGGGGGTGATGACCGCCCCGTTGAACGCGGTGCCGGCGTCCAGGCGGATGCCCGGCCCGCCGGAGGAACGGTAGGCCGACAGCCGGCCGTAGTCGGGCACGAACCCGTTGGCAGGGTCTTCGGTCGTCACCCGGCACTGGATGGCGTACCCGTTGGTGCGGATGGCCGCCTGGTCGCCGAGCATCACCTCGGGGTGGCTCAGCGGGTGCCCCTGGGCGATGAGCAACTGCGTGCGGACGATGTCGTAGCCGGTGACCACCTCCGTGACGGTGTGTTCGACCTGGATCCGCGGGTTCACCTCGATGAAGTAGAACTGCTTGCTGTCGGTGTCGTACAGGAACTCGACGGTGCCGGCGTTGTCCAGGCCGACGGCCTTGCCCACCGCAATCGCGGCGTCCAGGATGCCCTGCCGCACGGCGTCCGGCAGGTTCGGGGCCGGGGCCAACTCCACCACCTTCTGGTGACGGCGTTGAATGGAACAATCTCGCTCGAACAGGTGAACCAGCCCGCCGTGCTTGTCGCCGAGCAACTGCACCTCGATGTGCTTCGCCTTGCGGACGAACTTCTCCAGGAACACGTCGGCGATGCCGAACGCCTGCTTCGCCTCCCGCTGCGCGGACTCCACCGCATCGACCAACTTGTCTTCGCTCTCCACCACCCGCATCCCGCGGCCGCCCCCGCCCATCGCCGCCTTCACCATGACGGGATAGCCGAGCTTGGCCGCGAGTGCCTTGGCTTCATCGGCCGACGACACCGGCTTGTCACCGCCGCTCAGGATCGGCACCTGGGCCTTCTGGGCGATGCCCCGGGCGGTCACCTTGTCGCCGAGCGATTCGAGGATCTCCGGCTTCGGGCCGACGAACGTGATGCCGGCCTGCTCGCAGGCGCGGGCGAACGCGGCGTTCTCGCTCAGGAACCCGTAGCCGGGGTGGATGGCATCGACGCCGACCTGTTTCGCCAGCCCGACGATGCCGGGGATGTCCAGGTACGAGCGGATCGGCTCGCCCGCCTTGCCCACCTTGTACGCCTCGTCCGCCTTGAAGCGGTGCAGGGCGAATCGGTCCTCGTGGCTGAAAATCGCGACCGTGCGGATGCCCAGCTCGTGGGCCGAGCGGAACACGCGGATGGCGATTTCACTGCGGTTGGCGACGAGCAGCTTCTGGAACTGGCGAACGGCCGGCATCGCGGCGAACCCTCGGCGTCGGAGAGAGGCGAGGGGGATGATAGGGAAAGGGGTGGGTTGCCGCGAGACGCAAGCGAGTGCGACGGGTGAGACTACCGGAGTTGCATCGAATCCGGACCGCGAACAAGTTCCCAGCCAGGAACGCTGAAAAGCGCCGAGAGGATCCGCTCGACTGCCTCGCTTTTCAACACCCGGACGCGAGGAAACCGGACAGACACTCCGGTCGTGCCCGTTCCCCACACCTCCTGACACGTCTCCACCTCGGCCACATCTCGCTTCGAGACGATGACCACCTGCCACGGCCCGCCGGACAAGCGGAAGCAGCCCTCGACGAACTCCATTTCGTCGCCCATCAGAAGGTTGTAGCTGATCCGTGCCATAGGGCTATCACCGGTTGCCGTAGGCCTGCTTGTGCCGGCGGAAGAAGAGGAAGAACACCGCCGGGCCGAGGGCGATGACGGCGACGATCAGCCCGACGCCGATGCCGGTGGCGGTGTACATACCGGCGCAGCACTCGTCCCGCCGCCGCACGATCAGGTGCATGGGCACCGCCACCAGCAACTCCAGCACGCTGCCGGCGAGTAGAGATTTGTAAAGTCGGCCGTTCCAGGTGAGCGGGTCGGTCGATCGGGACACCAGCCAGAACACCACCCCCCACACCAGCCAGACGAAGGGGATCGCCGCCAACACCGCCAGGGCGACGGAATCCGCCCCTTTGGTACCGAGCACCAGCTCGCTGGACGCCAGCGCGAAGCCGGCGAACACCAGGGCCGCCAGAAGCCCGGACCCGATCAGGGGGAGCCAGATCCGCCGCTTGCGGTCCGGGGTGGCCCACGTCGCACGAACCGGGATGACGAGCAACGACGCCCCGCCGCCGAACACCACCAGGAAGTACGCCGACGCGGCGACCAGGTACCCCGCCGCCTGGTTCGGGTAGCCGACCGCCACGAGGCCGGCCAGCACGACCGGCCCGAAGGTGACGGCGGCGGCGAGCACGACGTACAGCACGTACACCAGGACCACCCACCACGAGCGGGGAGCCGGGGCGGGCGGAGGGCCGGCTAACGGGCACCGGCAGCGCGGGCAGGCGACCGCCCAGCCCGAAGCCCGGTGTCCGCATTCGGGGCAAGCCACCTGGGCCATGGCGCGAGCACTCCGGAAACGACAACACGGGGGGCGCGTCGGACGCGCCCCCCGTGCCGTCGGCGGCAGACCGGCTCGCCGTCACTTGGTCACGACGGCGCTCACCTGGACGATCACCTCCGGCTGGTCCTTGTTGTCCGTTTTGACCTTCACGTCCTTCTTGAGCGCGCCGGCGGCGGCCGCCTTCAGGTCCACCTTCAGGGTGTGCGTCAGGCGGGCGCCCTCCGTCTTGGTGGTCACGCTCACCCCGTCGTCCGCCCCGGTCACCTCCAGCACCTTGAACGGCTCCTTCCCGCTGAGCGTCACGTCCACGCTCTTCAGCCCGCCGACGGCCACCGCCCCCAGGTCGGCGGCGGTGGCGGCGATCTTCGGCTCCACGTTCACCGTCACCGGCACCCGCATCTTCTCGACGCCGGGGGCGTTGGTCACCACCGTCAGGTCGGACATCCAACTGCCGGCCGGGCACTTCTCGTCCAGCTTGCAACTGATCTCGTAGGTGACGCTGCTGCCCGCCCGCTTGGTCAACTTGGCCTCCGCCTTCACGTACGCCCCGTTGCTCTTCACCTCCTTCACCTCCCACCCCGGCTGGTTGTACAGGGTCACCTCCATGGTGGCGGCGGCCGCCTTCCCCTTCGTCACCGTGCCGAACGCCACCCCGTCCTGGGTGCTCCACAGCAGGTCGGTGCGGGCGAAGCAGCGGACGGTGAGCACCACCTCCTCGTTCAGGGAGGTGAACGGCACGCTCACCGTCACCGCCTTGTTGGTGTTCAGCTGGGTGCTCGGGATCTTGGCCGTGTTCATGTACGCCACCACATAGGTGGTCTCGCCGGGGGCCAGTTGGCCCTTCATCAGGGTGGCCGACACGCACCCGCACCCGATGCGGGGGGCGGACATGCTCACCGCCTGCTTGGACGTGTTGGTGATCGGGAAGTAGTGCACCAGCACCGGGCCGAGGGCGGTGACGCCGAAGTCCTTCTCCTTCTCGGTGAAGAAGGCGGCCGCCCCGTTGGCGACCACCACCGGCTGGGCGGCGGCGGCGGCGACGACGACGGAGGCGGCGAGCAGGGCCAACACGGAACGCGGCATGTCGGGGGACTCCACGGGACGTAACGGGTGAGCGGTATCGGCGGCACGCGCCTACAGATTCATTACACTGCGCGGGGGCGGACGACACATCAGGAATTTTTCGTTTCTCGCGGGGGACCGGGGTCGTCGTCGGCCACACCCGCGGAGCAAACCGGACAGTCTCTCTGGAAGGTGAACTCGGCGGCGGGTCGGGTCGCCGCTTGTTTATCGGTGAGCGAGAACGGCCACGTGGACTTGCGCGGCCCCCACCCGGCGGAGGGCCTCCGCGGCCGCGTCCGCAGTCGCGCCAGTCGTCAGCACGTCGTCCACCAGCAGAACCCGCAACCCCGGAACACCCGCCCACGGCACCGCCCGGAACGCCCCGGCGGCGTTCGCCCACCGCCGCTCGCGGCTGCCGGCCGATTGCAACCGGGTGTGTTTCACCCGCCACAACGCCCGCCGCACCGGCACCCGCAGCCCGTCCGACAATCCCCGGGCGATGCCCTCCGCCTGGTTATGCCCCCGGCCCCATCGCCGCCGCCAGTGCAGTGGCACCGGCACGATCACGTCCGGCCGGTCGGCCAGCAGCGCCGGCTCGCGGGCCGCGGCGAACAGGCGGCCGAGAGCCTCGGCCACCCCGTCGCCGTCGGGTTGCTTCGCCTTCAACACCGCCTCCCGCAGCTTCCCCTCGTACACGCCCAGTCGGGTGACGCCGCGGAAGCGGAAGGTCGAGGTGCGGCACGCCGGGCAGCCGTCGCCGGTGTCGGCGTGCGGGCCGACGGTGCTCGAACACCGCGGGCAAGCGGGGCGGGGGTCGGCGGTCAACCCCACGTCGCACCCCCGGCACACGCACAGCGAGCGGTCGTCGGTGATCCGCCCGCCACACAGGAAGCACGTCCGGGGCCAAAACCAGTCGGTCGCACCGAGCCAGAAGCGGGTGAACGGGCGGGGCATGACGGTCGGGCGGGTTGGAGTGATGGTTCAGAATACCCGGTACGCCCGAACCGCACCACACCCGGCGACCGGGTCAGCCGGAGACATTCGTCGGGTAAGCTTCCGCGGGTGAGGTGGCCCCTCCGGACACCGGCCCGAACGGATTCCCCCCATGCTCCGCCACCTGCTCGCCGCCGTCGCCGCCGCGGTCGCCGTGTCGTCCGCCTCCGCCCAGGTGATCGTCGGCCCGGCCGTCGTCATCAGCCGCCCGGTGGTGGTGCAGCCGCAACCGCAACGACCCCAGCCGGCGGTCGGGCTGGCGGCGGTGAACAGCCCGTTCTGGTTCGGCACCGACTTCGGCGTCGGCGGGCCGGGCTACCAGTTCCGCGGGTACCCGCCGTACAACGGCTGGTCGAGCGGGTACCGCGGGGCGTACTACGGCGAGCCGGTGCCGTCCGCCCCGCTGTTCCGCCGCTGGCGGTGAAGTCCACAGACCTCACCCCCCGTCCCCCTCTCCGAAGCGGAGAGGGGGTGTTCAAGTCCGACACCTTGCCGATTGAGAGTAACCGGGGACGGAGTGACCGGGTGTGCAACCACCCACCCGGTCACTCCGTCCCCGGTTCCATGTTGAGCACCCGCTCTCCGAAGCGGAGAGGGGGACGGTGGGGGTGAGGTCTCGAAACAGGTCACGTCTCCGTGTACCCTGTCACTTCTCCCTCCTCACGCAGTTCCGCCATGAACGCACTGCTGCTCTCCCTGGCGCTCCTGTCGCCGTCCGCCGACCCCACGCCGAAAGAGGGTATCCTGCCGGCCGGCAAGGACGGCAAACCGCTGAACCTCGACTTCGAGGCCGGCACCCTGAAAGACTGGACGGCCGAAGGGGACGCCTTCAAGGATCAGCCGATCCAGGGCGACACGGTGGCCTCCCGCCGCGGCGACATGAAGAGCAACCACCAGGGCAAGTTCTGGATCGGCGGGTACGAGAAGCACCAGGACAAGCCGAAGGGCACGCTCACGAGTGTGCCCTTCGTGGTCACGCACCCGTGGGGCAGTTTCCTTGTCGGCGGCGGCCCGCACGAGAAGGAGACGTGTGTTGAAATCGTGGCCGGGAAGGACGTCATCTTCCGCGCCGCCGGGGACGAGTCCGAGACGCTCAAGCGGGTGGCGGTGGACCTGACCAAGTACGTCGGGCAAGAAATTCAGATTCGGATCGTGGATACGCACACCGGGCACTGGGGGCACGTCAACTTCGACGACTTCCGTTTTCACAGTGAGAAGCCGGCCGTGCCGGATCGAGCCGCGCCGCCGACCGACCCGTACAAGTACGTCGGGCAGAAGCCCGCCGACGCCGCGAAGAACATGACCGTGCCGGACGGGTTCAGCGTGAAGCTGTTCGCCGGCGAGCCGGATGTTCACCAGCCGATCGCCATGTGTACCGACGACCGCGGGCGGCTGTGGGTGGTCGAAGCGTATGTGTACCCGAAACGGAACCCGGCGAAGGGGCCGCTGCTGCCGGAGGCGGAGCGGAAGAACGGCGACAAGATCCTCATCTTCGAGGACACCGACGGCGACGGCGTTCACGACAAGAAGACGGTGTTCATGGAAGGGCTGAACCTCGTCTCGGGCATTGAGTACGGGTTCGGCGGGCTGTGGGTGGGGGCGGCGCCGTACTTCCTGTTCATCCCGATCGGCGAGAACGACAGGGCGGGCGAGCCGAAAATCCTGCTCGACGGGTGGGGCTACCAGGACACGCACGAGACGCTGAACAGCTTCATCTGGG
>CAYMHO010000257.1:0-10326 GCA_964390195.1 uncultured Fimbriiglobus sp.
CCGAACTGAAACGCCAGATGGCCAAAGGAATTGGCAAGAAGTAAGTGCCATTCGTGGCACGCACCGAGGCGAAGCGGGTCGTGATCGACTCCCTGGCCGGGTTCGAGATGGCCCTGGCACCCAGCTTCCGCGCCGATTTCCGCGAGTCGCTGTACCGGATGATCGGCGCGCTGACGCGGGCCGGCGTCACGATCGTGACCACCGTCGAGGTGGCCGAGACGTTTACCGAACTGGCCCTCAGCCCGTACGCGATCTCGTTCCTCAGTGACGACATCATCCGGCTACGCTACGTGGAGATCGACGGCCAACTCCGCAAGGTGCTACTGGTCGTCAAGATGCGGGGGGGCGACCACAGCAAGGACATCCGCGAGTACGAGGTCACGGCCGGGGGCTTGCGGGTCGTCGGGCGGCTGACCGGCTACCACGGCCTCATCACCGGGATTCCCCAGCCGCTCGATCCCGCGGTCCGGGCCG
Organism: uncultured Fimbriiglobus sp.; assembly: GCA_964390195.1. Taxonomy (GTDB): domain Bacteria; phylum Planctomycetota; class Planctomycetia; order Gemmatales; family Gemmataceae; genus JALHQU01. The sequence continues at coordinate 475 of CAYMHO010000257.1, forward strand.
GCGAAGCGGTCCCCGGTGGGCCGGACTGTAAGGAGTAGGGGCGCGTCATGAGTACGGAACTAGACCTTGAAGCCGCTTCGCTGACTCCCCCGATTCCGCGGCTCTGCCGGTACCTGTCCGAGCGGTCGCCCGTGGCGATAGTCGCCGTCGAGGGGCCGACACACGTCGTGTCTTACCTCAACCCCGCGTTTTCCCGCCTGGTCGGGAGAGAGGGTGCGGACCTCGTGGGTCGTCCCTTCGCCGAGGCCGTGCCGGAGGGGGACGGGAACGGGTGCCTGGCGCTCCTCGACCGCGTCTTCCGAACCGGAACCCCCGAGAACCTGGCCGAGCAGGAGCACCGCCAGACGCGACCGCAAACCGCTTACTGGTCGTACGTGGTGTGGGCGATCGTCGGGGAGGACGGGCGGCCCGGGGGCGTCATGGTCCAGGTGACGGATTCGACGGAGGCTGCAGTCTTCCGCCGACAGTCCACGGCAATGAACGAGGCGCTGCTCGTCTCCGCGACCCGGCAGCACGAACTCGCGGAGGAGACGGCGGCGCTCGGCGCGAGGCTCCAGGCTGGCGTCCAGGCGCGGGACCATTTCCTCGCGGTCCTGAGCCACGAGCTCCGCAACCCCCTCGCCGCAATATCGACCGGACAGCAACTCCTCAAGATGGCCGGGACGGGTTCGGTCACGGCAGAGACCACCCGGGCCATGATGGAGCGGCAGTTGAGCCAACTGGTGCGGCTGGTGGACGACCTGCTCGACGTCAGCCGGATCACGACGGGCAAGCTGGAACTCCGCCGGGAGCGGGTGGACCTCGCGGCGGTGGTGCGGGACGCCGTCGAGGCGAGCCGTCCGCTGATCGACCGCGGGGGCCACGAACTGACCGTCACGTTGCCGCCCGACCCGATCCCTCTCGACGCCGACCCGGTCCGGCTCGCCCAGGTCTTCCTGAACCTTCTGTCCAACGCGGCGAAGTATAGCGACCCGGGCGGGCACATCCGGCTGTCCGCCCGCCGGGACGGGGGCGAGGTGGAGGTGAGCGTCCGGGACACCGGGATCGGCATCCCAGCCGCCGACCTGGCCCGCGTCTTCGACGTGTTCGTGCAGGTGGACACGGCGTGGCAGCGGGCGCAGGGCGGGTTGGGGATCGGGCTGTCGCTGGTCCGGGAGTTCGTCGGCCTGCACGGTGGGCGGGTCGAGGCCCGCAGCGACGGCCCCGGGAAGGGCAGCGAGTTCGTCGTCCGCCTGCCGGCGGCTGTCTCGACCGCCACCGGGCCGTCGGCCGCCGCGGTCGAGCTGTCCCGCGGGCCGCGGCGTCGCGTCCTGGTGGTGGACGACAACACGGACGCGGCGGAGTCGCTGGCGATGTTGCTGGGGATCCTGGGACACGAGGTGTGGACGGCCCACGACGGGGAGGCGGGCGTGGCGGCGGCGGCGGAGTTCCGGCCGGAACTCATCCTGATGGACCTCGGGATGCCGAAGGTGGACGGGTACGAGGCCGCCCGTCGCATCCGGGCCGAGCCGTGGGGAGGCGAGCCTCTCCTGGTGGCCCTGACCGGATGGGGGGCCGACGAGGACCGGCGGCGGACGCATGACGCCGGGTTCGACCGGCACCTGGTCAAGCCGGTGGCCCTGGCCGCCCTCACCGAACTGTTCGCCTCCCTACAAACCGCCTCCTCCGGCGCTGAGACGAGGCCCACCGAGGGGTGAGGTCGTGCCCCGTACTTCGACTGGGGACGCCGCAACGGTCGTCACGGCCTGGCGCTGTTGTTCCCAAGCCACGCGCCCCCGTGCGTGAATCCCGAAGAGTCGCGGGACGGGCCGGAAGGTCGGCGGTGGGAAGTCACATGAGCGATCAAGCCGTACCCGCGACGAGGGAACACCCTTTCAACCCCCTGACCCCCGGCCTCGACTACTTCGAGCGGTCGCCCCAGGCGCTAGTCGCCGTCGGGGGGGCGATGCACGTCGTCCGCTACGCGAACCCCGCCTTCGCCCGCCTGGTCGGACGAAACGCCGAGGAGTTGGTGGGCCGGCCGTTCGCCGAGGCCGTGCCGGAGGCGGGGAGCGGGTGCCTGGCACTGCTCGACCGCGTCTTCGGCACCGGGGTGCCCGAGAACCTGGCCGAACAAGAACACCACCACCCATCTGTTGCCTATTGGTCCTACTCGGCCTGGGCGATCCACGGTGGGGACGGACTGCCGGCGGGTGTGGTGCTCCAGGTGACGGACTCGACGGAGACCGCGCAATTCCGCCGACAAGCGGCGGCCATGAACGAGGCACTCCTCCTCTCGTCGGTCCGGCAGCACGAACTGGTGGAGGCGGCGGAGTCGCTCAACGCCCGGCTGCGGGACGCCCGCGACCGGCTGGAGGAGCGGGTGGCCGAGCGGACCGCCGAACTGGCCACGACGAACGCGTCGCTCACAGCCGAGATCGGAATGCGCGAGGCGGCCGAGGCGGACCGCTGGGATCTGCTCCGGCGGCTGGGGACCGCCCAGGAGGACGAGCGCCGCCGCATCTCCCGAGAACTCCACGACCAGATGGGGCAGCTTCTGACGGCGCTCGGCCTCGGTCTGAAGGTGCTCGAAGACGCGACCCCCGACCCGTCCCCCGGCCGGCCGCAACTGGCCGGGCTCCGGGAACTCACCGGCCGGATCGGCCGCGAGTTCCACCAGCTCGCACTGGACCTCCGGCCAACAGCCCTGGACGACATGGGCCTGGAGCCGGCACTCGCGAGCTACGCCGAGGCGTGGACCGAGCGGTCCGGGATCGCGGTGGACTTCCAGAGCACCGTCCCGGACGCCGAGCGGCTGCCCGAGGCGTCCGAGACGGCCCTCTACCGGGTGGTCCAGGAGGCACTGACAAACGTCCTCAGACACGCCGAGGCCCGGCGGGTGAGCCTCATGCTCCAGTGGTCCTCGAGCCAGGCGGTTGTGGTGGTCGAGGACGACGGGGTCGGGTTCGACGGCGATGCGGTGACGACCCCGGCAAGGGGCGGGGGGCGGCTGGGCTTGCTCGGGATGCGGGAGCGCGTGGCCCTGGTCGGGGGAACGCTTACGGTCGAGTCCGCTCCCGGCCGGGGAACGACGGTCATCGCCAGCGTCCCGCTACCCGCCGCCGGGAGGAAGGAACGGGCAGGCTGACTCGTCTTCCTGGCAGACGACCGCGCGGCGGTATTGGCCCGGTCGCGAACGAGTGCCGAGACTGCCGTGACGACACCGGCTCCCTGCCATCAATCCCTCACCGGACGTTTACGAGCCGGTTGTCGGGGGCGGGTCCGGTCTCGCGCCCCAGCCGGTTGCACCGCCGTGGTCGGCGGGGCGTATGCCGACTCGACCGCCCGCCGCGCGGCACGTCGGTCGTCTTGGTTCAGCCACGGGTTCCCGCCGGCGAGTTGCAGCCGGATGAACGTGTGGGCCTTGTCGAACAGTTGCAGCAGGTTGATGGGCATTGGTTCCGCTCCGAGTGAGGGGAACTAAATGATGATCCGACCGAGCGAGAGGTTCGATGTCAACCGTTACAACTCCCCGGCGAGCGCCTTCGCCAGCACCGCGTCCCAAGCTCGGGGGCTACTTGCTTTCTCGCCGCAAGACGGTCAGCACAAACGACGAGCCGGCGGGCGAGTCGAACGCCGTCGGGCGCTGCTTCCCGGTGTTGTCGTAGCAGAGGGTAAGCTTGTCCCCTTCCAGCTTGTAAATCCCCAGCCGGCGACTGGAAAAGAGTTTGTGATCGTGGTCGTCATCCATTTGCTTCGGGTCGGTGGTGGGGTCGATCCAGATGACCGACTTGGACGGGAGTTGCTTTCCGTCGGGCAGGGTGGCGTTTCGCACGACCCGGTCCCCCGAGATGGTGATCCACTGCTTGCTCATGTCGGGGATTTCTTTCCCCTCCACCACCTGCCGCTCGTACACCCACTTTCCCGCGAGCTTCGCCAACTCGTCGCTCTTCGTCTTTTCATCGACGTTCGCCCCGACACCCGGACCTTTCGGCCCGCCGCAACCGAACGCGAACACGAGCACGCAAGGGAGGATGAGGTGAAGCGGACGAGGTTTCACGGTGTGCTCCGTTATGGTGTGGATCGCGGTTTGCCCGGCAGATGTTGAGGAACGGATAGAGTCTCTCAGTGGCGGTGGCTACAGTTCCCCGGCGAACGCCTTCGCCAGCACCGCCGGCAGCAGCGCGTCCAACTCCGCCGACGCCTCCGCTTGGAGCGACCGGAGCGCGTCGGCCTTCGCTTGCAGCGCGTCCAGGTGGGCGACGATCCGACTAGCAGCGGCGGATCGACGGCCGCATCCGTCTCGTTTCCGACCCTCATGAGCCTGTGGCGGGAGGCTACTCCACCCAACTGTAGACCCACCCCTTCACGCCGTTGTAGCCGGCCGTGCCGTCGTAGTAGGCGTCGGCGCAGGCGAACTGGCCCTTGTACGTCGGGTGGGCCATCAGCGCCTTCATCATCAGGGTCTGGTCCTCCGATTCCGTCGTGTCGTAGGACGGCGCCACCTGGCCCGACTGCTTGGCCTGAATCCGCTTCGCCACCCGCCAGGCCGGCAGGAAGATATCCCGCTCGGCGGGCAGGTCGTAGATGGGCGGGTCGGCCTTCTTGTCGCGGGTCATGATGAACAGCATCTGGGCGACGTACGCGATCATCTCGGAGATCGCGTCGTTGACGTGGACCGCCGCGGCGTCGAAGGCCGCGTGCGTCGCCTCGTGGATGATGACGGAGACCGCCGCCGCCGAATGGTCCGCCCGCTGGCCGAGGTAGATCGAGTCGGTGCCCGGCGCGTACGCGGCGTTCTTGCCGAGGGATGAGTTGTGCGCGACGACGATCTCGCCCTCCTGAACCAGCCGGCGCACTCGCTGGTAGTCCGCCGGGGACACCTGAAAACCGTTGATGTCGAACTGGACCGAGGCGAGGGCGGGCAGGCCGAGCGCCCAGAGGACGGTGCGCTCGGCCGCTTCGTCCTTCTGCGGTTGCTGTTCGGGTGCCTCGTCACACGTCCCGCCCCCGCCCCCGCCCCCGCCCCCGAGGCCGTGCTTGAAGTTGTGCAGCGGCAGGTACAGCAGTCCCGGCCGGGCCGTGGAGCCAAAGCGATAATTCTTCCCGTCGGGCGTCGTCCGGGTGCAGCCCACATACTCGCGGAGGTACCAGTTGACCTCGGCGGCGTCGTCGGTGGCGAAGTTGTACCGGATGAGGCTCCAGGGGTCGCGCAGACCGAACAACTTCCGCAGAGTCCACCAGTTGTCGCCGTCCCGCACCTGGTACGCCCGCAGGTGGTTGGCCGGGGGGAATGCGACCGGGTGTTTGGGCATTTTGACGATCGGCGCCAAGATCAAGTCCTCCGCGGCGGTCAGATACGGCCTGTCGGCCCGGCGAAACAGTGTGCCGGCAGGTCCCGATAAGAAACTATGCACAACCGCGAGCGAGGCCGGACAGCGAAGGGCGACACCACCTTCATGCGGCAGCGTTTGACATGTACGTGTGGCGATCCTACCACCTAAAGTTCCCCGGCGAACGCCTTCGCCAGCACCGCCGGCAGCAGCGCGTCCAACTCCGCCGACGCCTCCGCTTGGAGCGACCGGAGCGCGTCGGCCTTCGCTTGCAGCGCGTCCAGGTGGGCGACGATCCGCCGTTGCTCGGCGAGCGGGGGAAGTCGAATCGCAATCTCCTTGATCCGGCCGACACTGAGGCTTCGCAAACCGCTCGACGTGCGGCTTTCGGCCTGAACCGCTGCCTGTCCGGTTGGGCTGTTCAGGTAGGCGTTTAGGTACTCGGGCATCACACGCTTCGGATCGCCACGAAGACCTGCGCCGGTTTCGAGAGCGGCCCCTGACCGCCCCCTACGAAGAGACCCTCATCCGCCGCAGCCAGCAGCCGCTGTTCCTCCTGTGGTTCGCCCTCGCCGGGGCGAGCGGTGACGATTCCGCCATTGCCGCCTGGACCGAGCGGGAGCTTGTGGGGCCGCTGTGCGAGTCGCTCGACCGTATCGTCGCTCACTACCTCGCGGAGGACGCCCCGACCGAGGCGGACGAGGACGAGCGTCTGGAACTCGCCGAGCAGGAACTGATCATCCGCTGGGAGGACTACCGCTCGGTGGACACGGTGGGCCGGTACGACGGGTCGAACAGCCGCGACCGGGAGGCCCACCGCCGCAACTTCAACGACTACTACAACCCGTTCGTGCTGCTCGTCAGTCAGGTCGGCGAGGAGGGCATCGACCTCCAGAAGCAGTGCCGGTACGTCATCCACTACGACCTCGAATGGAATCCCGCCCGCATGGAGCAGCGGGAGGGCCGGGTGGACCGGATGGGGTGGGGGCGGGCGGGCGAGACGTTCATCGACGTGCGATTCCTGCTCTTGAAGGGAACCTGCGAGGAGCGGCTCTTCCACACCGTCATGCAGCGGGACCAGTGGTTCTCGATCCTGATCGGCTCCAAGCGAAAGGACCTCGGCGAGATCAAGGAGGGGGACGGGGCCGAGCCGGACACCGAAGTGGTGGAAGAGGTGGCGGAACGCGGGAGGCTCACGGCGGCGGAAATGCAGTCGGTGATGCTGGACCTGCGACCGCTGCCGGTCAACCGCTCGGGCGGTACGCCCGCCGCCGAACTCAAGCCCGACGGGAGCTGATGAGGCCACCAGTCGCACCGCCCAACCGCCCAGCGGGCATCCAAGATGTCGCGAAGGCGTTCGCGTGGGTGAAGGCGAACGCGGCCAAACACGGCGGCGACCCTGCGAACGTGTTCGTGGGCGGGCACTCGGCCGGGGCGCACCTGGCCGCCCTGCTGGCGACCGACGCGTCCTACCTGAAGGCGGAGAAGTTGGGCCTGGCGGACGTGGCCGGGGTGGTGGCGATCAGCGGCGGGTACCGCATCCTGCCGATCCGCAAGGACGTGTTCGGGGACGAGGCGGCGATGGCCGCGGCCTCCCCGTTCAGCCACCTGACGGGCGGCCCCCCGCCGTTCCTGATCGTGTACGGCGACGGCGACACGCCCGAGCGGCACGAGCTGTCCAACGAGTTCCGCGACGCGCTCAAGAAGGCCGGCGGCGACGCCGAGGTGCTGGAGGTGAAGGACCGGACCCACCAGGAGTTGTTCACCAAGATCGGCGACGGCGATGCCACCACCGAGGCGGCCCTGGCCTTCGTCGCCAAACGGGCCGCGAAGGTGGCGCAGCAGTTCGTGCTGTTCGACGCCACCTTCACGTTCACCAAGGAGGACGCGGACACCTCGAAGCCGAGCAAGTCGCACTACTACGTGACCGGCAAGATGCTCAACGCCGACCGCCCCAAGGACTGGACGAGCCCGGTCGACTTCCGCAACGGCACCGTGCACATCCGGGCCAAGGTGCTGGAGAAGCCGGCCGGCGGCGCGCCGACCACCTGGACGCTGTGCTACATCCCGAACAAGGGGTTGAAGGCCGGGTACGGGTGCACCGGCACTGACGTGTACAAGGAGAAGGGGGTGTACGAGAAGGACGTGAGGATGACCGCGTTCTGGCAGAACGACCTGATCGTGTGGGAGGAGGGGATTAAGGAGATGCACCTGGTGATGAAGGACGACAGCGGCGGGAGCGGGCACGCGCACAAGCGGGCCGACCACGAGAAGTTCTTCCCGACCAAGATGCGGATCACCATGATCCAGGTGGCGAAAGGGGCCAAGTACGATCCGAAACTGGTGCCCAACCTGCCCGAACGGAAGTGACCGGCGGTCATGCTGCCATGTGTGTCTTTTTGGACGGCACCGGGATGCTGTCCCGCTGGTTCATTCCATTCGGTCGGCTCGGTTGGAGCGATCCCTGTTGTCCGTCTGGGCAAAAAGCGCATCATAATGCATTTCTGACTTGCTGTAGCTCCCCATTGCGAGTAAATTCCAGAAAAGCGTATTGTGCTGCGCTTTCTGGTAGATTCTTGGGATCGCCATTGGGGTTGGCCGCGGAAAGCGCAATGTGCTGCGCTTTCCGTGCGGAGGCGAGCATGACCAAGCAAGAGATCGGCGAGAAACTTCGCCAGCGACGCAAGTTACTCCGACTCCGTCAGCGCGACCTGGCCGAACTGGCGGGGGTGACCCTCCGCGGCCTGACCGACCTGGAACGCGGCGAGGCCAACCCGACGGTGAACCAGCTCGCCAAAATCCTGGACGTGCTGGGGCTGGAGTTCCGCGTGGTCGAGAGGTCGGCCCATGCCCCGAGCTAGCGTGTTCTGCCGGGGCGTGTTCGCCGGCACGCTGACCAGAGAGCCGGCGGGGAGCTACCACTTCGAGTACGACCCCGACTACCTCAACGACCCGACTTGTCCGGCGATCAGCCTGACCCTCCCCAAGCGGGCCGCCCCGTTCGAGTCGCCCGTCCTCTTCCCCTTCTTCTTCGGGTTGCTGGCCGAGGGGGACGACAAGGCCCTCCAGTGCCGCGTGCTGAAGATCGACGAGGGCGACCACTTCACCCGGCTGGTGCGGACGTGCGCGGTCGAGACCATCGGCGGCGTGACCGTCCGGGAGGGCGAAGGCTCATGACCCGCTGCCCCGGCTGCCTCAAGCCCGACCACGACACGTTCTGCACGAAGTGCCACAAGGCCCTGTTCGGGCCGGGGCGAATGCGCGTCCCCGCGGTGCTGCCGTTCACCCGGCCGGCGTACGACCGGGAGAAACTCGCCGTCACCGCCGACCGCCTGTCCATCTCCGGCATCCAGACCAAGATCTCGCTCGCGCTGGTGGACGGCCAACTCCGGATGGTCAACTCGGGCGGGCGGTACATCCTCAAGCCGCGCCCCCACGGCACGTTCCTGCGGCTGGAGATGGCCCCGGTCAACGAACACCTGACGATGCAGATCGCCCGGCAGGTGTTCGACATCTCCGTGGCCGACAACGCCCTCGTCACCTTCCAGGACGGCGAGCCCGCGTACCTCGTCCGCCGGTTCGACGTGCAGGCCGACGGGACGAAGTCGCTCCAGGAGGACTTCGCCCAGATCGCCGGGCGGTCCCCCGAGTCGCACGGGGCGAACTTCAAGTACGACTTCTCCTACGAGGCGATCGGCGACCTGATCCGCCAACACGTGGCCACGTACCGGGTGGACCTGGAGCGTTTCTTCACCCTGGTGGTGTTCAACTACCTGGTGAACAACGGCGACGCGCACGCCAAGAACTTCTCGCTCATCCGGGACGACGCGACGGGGCAGTACCACCTGACCCCCGCGTACGACCTTCTGAACACGCGACTGCACCTGCCCGACGAGACGCGGACGGCCCTGGAACTGTTCAAGGACGAGTTCGAGACGGAGAGCTTCCAGGCGAACACCTTCTTCGCTTACGACGATTTCGCCGAACTGGCGAAACGCCTGGGCTTGGTCGAGAAGCGGTCGAGGCGCATCCTGGAATCGTTCATCGGGAAGGGCAGCGGAGTCGAGGCCATGATTGACGCCTCTGTGCTCACCGACGAGTGCAAGGGCCTGTACAAGGCCCACGTCCGAGACCGCATCCTGGCGCTGTCGCACTCAATGACCAAAATCCGGTAGCCGCCCTCAGAGGTTCAGAGTTTGTGACGTTGCGGTAGGAGGTGTCCGCGGGCGGCCCCCTCCCACCGCACGCCAGTGTTCCACCCGTCCGCATCGCGGCAGTATCCGAGTTGATTGTGCCGTCCGGGCGAGGGGGCGGACTGACCGCCGGCCGTGGGCACCGTTTGCCCGGCGGCGGCTACAGTTTGGCCAACAGGCTGCCGCCGGGGTCGATTTCAACTCAGGAGCGGCGGGGGTGTTGCCCTCCCGACCAGTCGGCACGGCTGTTGCACTCCGCAAGCCCTGCCGTTTCTGCTCCTACGGATTCGCACATGACCCGCTCGCGTCCGCGGTCCGCCTTCACGCTCATCGAGTTGCTGGTGGTG
>CAYMHO010000258.1:0-10231 GCA_964390195.1 uncultured Fimbriiglobus sp.
GCTTCCTGATGAACATCCAGGAGTTGGCCTGCTGCCACACCGAGAACATCCCGGCGAAGGTGCTCCTGCTGAACAACCAGCACCTGGGCATGGTGGTGCAGTGGGAGGACCGTTTCTTCGGCAGCAACCGCGGGCACACCTACCTGGGGGCGGGCGAGGGCAAGGCCCCGTACCCCGACTTCGCCGGGGTGGCCGCCGGGTTCGGCATCCCCGCCCGCACGGTGACGAACAAGGCCGACCTGGACGCCGCCCTGATCGAGATGATCGAGTCGCCGGCCGCGTTCGTGCTGAACGTGATGGGGCCGCACCAGGAACACGGGCTGCCGATGAGCCCCTCCGGAATGCCCGGCACGGACATGATCACGGCGTGTGGAGCGACCTCGCCGACGAGCCGCGACCGCGAGGGAGCGGGGTGTTCATTCACCCGCTCCCTCGCGGTCGCGGCTCGTTGTGGGGTATCCTATCCTCATGTTCCGCACCACCCGGTGGAGTCTGATCGCGGCCGCCGGCTCTACCGCCGGGCCGGACCGCTCGCAAGCACTCGCCGACCTGTGCCGGCTGTACTGGTATCCCGTCTACGCCCACGTCCGCCGCCGTACCCCCGACCCGCACAAGGCCGAAGACCTGACCCAGTCGTTCTTCGCCCGCCTGCTGGAGAAGAACGACCTGGCCGCAGCCGACCCCGCCCGCGGCAAGTTCCGCACCTTTCTGCTGACCGCCTGTCAGCACTTCCTGGCCAACCAGCACGACCACGACACGGCGCAGAAGCGGGGCGGGGGAGTCGTCCTGCTGCCCATCAACTTCGGGGAAGGGGAGGAGCGGTTCACCCGAGAGCCGGCGGTGCGGGTGACACCGGAGGCCGAGTTCGAGCGCCGTTGGGCGATGGCACTCCTCGACCAGACGCTGAAGGAACTGCGGGCGGAGTACGCGGAGGCGGGGAAGGGAAAGCTGTTCGACGCGCTGAAGGGTCTGCTGGCCGGCGACACTACCCCGTACCGAGAACTGGGACAGTTGCTCGGGCTGACCGAGGGGGCGGTAAAGGTGGCCGTCCACCGCCTGCGGCAGCGGTACCGCGAGAAACTGCGGGCGGTCATCACGGAGACGGTGGACACCCCGGCCGACGTGGACGACGAGATCCGCGACCTGTTCGCCGCCCTGGGCTGACAACTTTTCCTGTAACCTTTCCCGTGGCACACTTCACACAGGGGTGAGAACCGCCTTCCGCCCCACGGGTGAGCCATGAACGCCAACGCCACTCCCACCATCGGATGGGCCGCCGTCTGCTTCCTCCCGTTGCTGTTGCTTGGCGTGAGTGCGGTCATCCTGCTGGTTGTCCTCCTGCGAAAACGAGCCAGCCGCCCCCGGCGGCGGACACTCAGCCAGTGGTCGAATCCCGGTGGGGTGTGGTGGCTCATAGTCCCCGGCATCGCGGTGGTGCTCGTCGTGGGTGGGGTGCTGTTCGGCAGCAGGAAAAGTGTGTTGGTCTTGCCGCCGGAACGGTTCGACGGGGAAACGTCGTTCGTCCTCGCCCCGCTGGTGGTCGGCATGGTCGTCCTGGGCGTATTGGGGACGGTGATCGTCGTCATACTGCTCACCATGCGACTGGCCGGCGGGCGCGCGGACCTGTTCGAAGTGTCCCGGACGCTGAAGCGGATCCTCGCGGTCGGCGTCCCGCTCGTGATCTGTACGGGCGGGCTTCTGGGCACGGCGGTCCTCGCGTCGGAGGGCGATGTGCCTCCGTTCGTCACCGCCGCGCCCCTCCTGATGGCGCTCGCGATCGCTGCCGTCGCTGCCGTACTGCTCTGCCACTGGGCGTTCCCAAGTTGGTGGGGTCGCCGCGAGCGGGAGCCGCACGCCGGCCGCCCGATGCTCGCCGACCGACCCCGGCAAGCCGACAAACTCGCCCGGTGGCGGAAGCCGCTGTCACTCATCGCCGTGGTGTTAACCAGCCTCGGGCTGTTGGGGGTGTTGTTCGCGGCCCGCGGCGGGCACCCGTCTGACTCGACGGGGGTGTTAGCTCTGTTCGCACTCATCGGTGGCGGGTTGCTCCTGTTCGTGGCGTTACCAGTTTCCACCTCCCGGCGGCAGACAGGGCAACCGCCGGTGTCGTTCTGGCGCTTCGTGTTCTCCAAGTCCGGCGCGCTCATCTTCCTGGGGGGCGTGGGAGTAGCCGTGGCGGTGGCCGTCGTCACGGAAAAGCAGGATTTGGCGAAACTAGTTGGCAGCGCGTTCATCATCGGCATGGTCTGGTGGCGGTGGACCCGGCTGAAAGCCGAGTCGCGCTCGACGCCGGAAGCAGCTCACGACCTCACAGTCGCCCCGCTGCTGCTCACCCCGGACCCGACGTCGGTTCGCGGCGACTGCCCCACCTGCCTGAACCCGATCCCGGCCGACTCGCCGCACGGCCTGTGCCCGCGGTGCCTGATCCGCGGGGCGATGCCCTCGCCCACCTCCACCCGCCTGCGTGGGGGCGGCCCGATCGACCCCCCCACCCCCGCCGAGGTGAACGAGTTCTTCCCCCACCTGGAGGTGCTCGAGTTGATCGGCGCTGGCGGCATGGGGGCGGTGTACAAGGTCCGACAGCCGACACTCGACCGGATCGTCGCCCTGAAGATCGTGCAGTCCCCGCGGGGTGACGAAGACCCGGTGTTCGCCGAGCGGTTCGCCCGCGAAGCCCGTGCGATGGCCAAGTTGGACCACCCGAGCATCGTCACCATTCACGAGAGCGGGGAGGCGGGCGGGCTGCCGTTCCTGCTAATGGAGTACGTGGACGGGGTGACGCTCCGCGAGGCGATGGCCAACCGCCTGCTCACCGCCCCGGAAGCGCTGGCGGTCTTCCCGCAGGTGTGCGACGCCCTCGACTTCGCCCACCGCGCCGGGGTCGTCCACCGCGACATCAAACCGGAGAACATCCTGTTCGACCAGACCGGGCGGGTGAAGATCGCCGACTTCGGGCTGGCGAAGCTGGCCGACCCGAAGAACGTGACATTGACTCGCACCCAGCAGGCGATGGGCACCCCGCACTACATGGCCCCGGAGCAATGGGAGCGGCCGAACGAGGTGGACCACCGCGCGGACATCTACGCCCTCGGGGTGGTGCTGTACGAACTGCTGACCGGAGAGTTGCCGCTCGGCCGGTTCGCCCTCCCGAGTGAGAAGGGGAAGGGGGATGCGAAGCTCGATCAGGTGGTGGTGAAGGCGCTGGCGAAGGACGTGGGCGAGCGGTACCAGAACGCCGGACAGATGAAGGCCGCCCTGAGCGGGGTGAAGTTGGCCGCCTTCCGGCCGGTGGTGCCGCCACGTTCGACCGTCACGCTGGCGGAACGGGTACGCAGACTGTGGCCGTGGTGAGGCGGACGGGAGGGATCGGTTTTAAACCTTTGTCCACTTGTCGGCGGTCGGGGTTTACCTGCGGGCCGGTTTCGTGCTAGGGTTGAACCACCTCTCAACCCGACACCGGAGGCCGCCCGTGCGCCTCGCTCGTTCCTTGTCGTCGGCCGTCGCTGCCGCGTTGCTGTTCCTCTCCCACGGCCCGGCCGCCGACCCGCCGACGCGGGCGAAGTCCGTTGACGACCTCGTCCGCGAGTTGTCCGACCCCAGCTTCACCACCCGCGAGGCCGCCACCCGCGAGCTGTGGAAGCTCGGCGAGACCGCCCGACCCGCGTTGGAAAGAGCCGTCACCGACGGCACCCCCGAGGCGGCCGAGCGGGCCGACGGCATCCTGGCCAAGTTCGAGTGGGGTATCCTGCCGGACACGCCGAGAGAGACACTCGCCCAGATCCAGAAGTTCCGCGAGGGCAACGCCGCCGACCGCGAGGCGGTGCTGGTGAAACTGACCGAGGGCGGTGCCACCAGTCATCACACCCTGAGGGTACTGCTCTCGAAAGACGTGCCCGACTCACCCGACACCGCGCCAGGCACCGCACGCCGCCACCTGTTCGCAAGGTTCGGCGAGGCTGTCGCCCGGCGGGTACCGGTGTTGCTGGTGGACGGGAAGGCGACCGACGCCGAGACCTTACTTTCGCTCAACCTGCTCGGCCCGTCCGAGTCGCACATCCGGGACTACGTTCTGTTCATGTCTGCCCGCGGGCAGACTTCCGCCGCGGTGGTGAAGTTGACCGAGCGGCGGAAGCAGGTGCCGGATGAACCGGAGGTGGGTGTCGGACTGGTGTACGCCCTCCGCGCCGCCGGCGACACTGACAAGGCAATGCGGTTGATGAGAGGTCTCGCGGAGACCGACCCGTCGCTGAACGACCGGTACGACACACTGCTGGTCGAACTCGGGGCGTGGGACGAGTTGGTCGGCCGGCCGGTCCGCAATCCGAATTCGGCCGAGGGGTTGAAGGCGTTCCGCCTGCGGCTGGCCGGGAAACCGGACGAGGCCGACGCGATTCTGAAGGAGCTGCTGACTGCCGACACCAGTTACTCCCGCGGGTTCAGCATGGAGGCGGCGGCCATCGGGCTGTTCGTGAACGGGCGGACGGCCGACGGGCTGAACCGGCTGAAGGCGGCCGAGTCCGCGCCTCATGTCGCCGCCGACATCCACACCGCCCGCCTGGAGTACGCCGCCGCGCTCGACCTGATCAAGGCCGGGTTGGCCGACGACCACGGGGCGGTGGGCGACGGCGACGAGGCCCGCACCCGTCGCGCCCTGCAGACCGTCCACAAGCTGAAACGGGCGCGGCTGCTAGCCCAGTTAGGCGAACGGGACGCCGCCGTCCAACTGCTCACTGACCTGGAGGACGTGGCCGACCGCTCCGACCGCGGGGTGCAAACGGAACTCGTCCGCACCGCGCTGCGGAGCGGCTTCCCGGACATCGCGGCCGGCTTCCTCGGCAAGATGTGCGCCCGCTGGGATGAGTCCGGCGGGGGTAGCACCACCACCGTGTACGACCCGCTGGAAGTGTTGTTCGATGCCGACGCCGACGCCGCCCGCTTCTGGTGGCGGGTGGTACGGTTCGCCGACCCGAAGGGAAACCCGGCCGACCACATGCGGACCGTGAGGGACTTGCTCGTCGGCAAGTTGACCGCCGACGCGGTGGCCAGGTGGGTGAAGACGGCCGACGAGTATGCCGCCATGAGCGAACACGCCGACCACTACACGCCGGTGTCGTCCGAGCCGGTGAGGCAGGCGCTCGCGCTCGCCGCCGCCTACCGTGCGATCGGTGACAGGAAGCGCGCCGTCGGCGTGCTAGAAACGTTCGCCGACCGCGGCGAACACAAGCGGACGGACTCGTCGCGGGCGTGGGTGTTCGGACTGGACGAGACGTTCCGCGTGTGGGTCGATCTGGGCGACTGGTTGGGCGAGTTGGGCCGGCACCAGGACGCGGCCAAGCGGCTTGAGCAGGGCTGGCGGCTGCACCCGAACAACGCCGTGCTGCTGTACCTGAGCGGGAAGGCGCTGGTGGCGAGGGGGAACGAGAAGGAGGGGCGGCGGCGGATGGCCCTGGCCCACGCGGTGCCGCTCGGCAACCCGCAACTCCGCGGGCGGTTCCTGGAGGAACTGGTGAACCGCGGGGACAAGGACGCCATCCGCACCGAAATGACACGCATCGGCGAGTGTGCGTGGGGCGTGGACGCGAACACGTCCGGCAACGTGTGGAACCAGGTGGGGCGGGCGGGGGTGGTGCTGAAGGACTTCGCCGCCGCCGCCGCCGCCCAGCGGAAGAGCATGCACTTCGTGCTGAAGACGAACAACATCGTGTACGTCGAGGGGTTCGCCTACGCCAACGTGCCGTGCCTGGTGCGGGGGATGGACGCCCGCCGGTTGGTGGGCGAGGGGAAGGTGAAGGACGGGCTGGCCGCCGCCGACGAGGCGCTGGCCATGGTGTCCACCCACGTCGAGACACTGCACGGGCTGGTCACGCTGCTCGACCAGAAGGGCGAGACGAAGGCGGCCGACAAACTCTTCGCCGACGCCTGGGGGCGGTACGCCGACGCGATCAGATCGAACCCGAAAAGCGTCTGGCTGAAGTATCAGGCGGCGTGGCTGGCGGTCGGCTGCCGGCGGGAAAAGGAGACGGCCCTGAAGTACGCGGCCGAGGCGGCGGCCGACGACCCGGACCACAAGGGCTATCGGGAGGCGCTGGCCGAGGCCCACTTCCGCAACGGCGACCGGGCGAAGGCGACCGAGGTGATGACCGGGTTGACGACCGCCGACCGCCGGAGTTGGCACTACAAGCGGCAACTCGCCCGGTACGAGTCGGCCGCGTTCGACGCCCCGCTGCCATTCTTGGATTGATGACGTGGTCTGCTCGCTCCGCGAGCGGACTTCACTCCCGCTCGCGGAGCGAGCAGACCACCTACCCCCGAATCTCGATCATCCGCAGGTCATTCAGCGGTAGTTCCTCCTCCCCGACGAAGAACACCTTCGCCCCGAACGCGCACACCGGCCCCTGGTCTTCCGTCGTCCAGTCCACCGCCTCGCCGAGCGCGAACTCGTCCCCGCCCTCCGCCGACAGTGGGTACACGAGCGGCAGTACGACCGATAGCGTCCGCCCGTCGGTCAGCCGCAATTCCGCCGGGCGATAGGCGATGTCGATCACCCCCGCGGCGGGCGACAGGACGACCCCCCGTGTGTGCTCGAACGGTACCCACACGTACCGCGAGCCGACGAACACCTCCCACACGCTGGCGAACCGCTCGTCGCCGTCCCGCAGGCCGACGAACTCGCGGCCGTCCACGAACCCCCTCACCTCGGGGGTGGCGGCGTCCGCCCGGTCGATCCATCGCACCCCGCGGTCCGGGTCGCCGGCTTCCACGGCCCGAGCGGCGTTCCACCGACGTGTGACGTGGGCGGGCGGGGCGGTCAGAAATTCGGGCCGGCGGCGGAGGCGGTTCCGCCGACGGATCGCCCGCATCAAGTGTCCGAACCGATCACGGGCGGCCGGCCACGTCGGCTGGTCGGACGCGATCGCGGCCAACTGGGCGTGGCTGTCGTCGATGTGGTCCGCGAGGACGAGAAGTTCGAACAGGAACAGCCGGGCCTGCGGCGACGGGTCACGTTCGACGGACTTCCGCTGCACGACCACGGCGTCGGCGAGGCGACCTTCGGCCAGCAGTTCGCGTGCGGTCATCGCCCGAGTCCTCCCGCGGCGATCACGACGAGCCCGCCGAGGAGCATGGCTCCGAGCACCGCCAGTACCACGATGAACAGCACCTGCGACGTGGCCGGCGGGGGCACCACCGGGGAGGCCGGGGGGACGATTACGTCGGCGGGCGGGCTGGACGGCGGTTCGGGGAGGTCCCCCCGCAGGCGGGTGGCATCGGCGTCGTTCGGCGGCGGGGCGAGGGCGGTCGGGTCGCCGTCGCGGAAGCCGGTGCCCACGCGGGCCAGTTCGACCAACTTCGGCAGGCGGTTCGGCCCGGTGACGAACTCGGCGAGCGCCCGCGACACGTCGGCGGCGGACGGCCGCATGTCCGGCCGCTTGGCCAGCATGGCGTCGATCAGGTCACACAAGTGTGGCGGGCAGTCCGGCCGGATGGTGCGGAGGTCGGGCGGCGGCGTGAACAGGTGGGCGTGCTTGCGGTCTGCCATCCCTGGGAACTCGCTGCCGGCGAACGGCGTCCGCCCGGCGAGCGCCTGGAACAGCACGCACCCCAGCCCGTACACGTCC
This sequence comes from uncultured Fimbriiglobus sp., assembly GCA_964390195.1. Lineage (GTDB taxonomy): Bacteria > Planctomycetota > Planctomycetia > Gemmatales > Gemmataceae > JALHQU01. The sequence continues at coordinate 7,617 of CAYMHO010000258.1, forward strand.
GCCCGGTCGGTCACGTCGGCCGGCTGCACCCACTGCTCGGGGGCCATGTAGTCCTGGGTGCCGAGCACCGTCGGCCCGGTGATCCGTTCGTCCGCCCGCCCGACCACTGACACGAACACCGCCAGCCCCAGGTCGAGCAACTTCACCACCCCGCCGCCGGTCACCATCAGGTTGCTCGGCTTCACGTCGCGGTGGACGATCCCCTTCTCGTGGGCGTGGGCGAGGGCGTCGGCCGCCTGCCGCACGATCTCGGCCGCGTCCGTCACCGGCAGCCCGCCGTGTGTGCGGAGCAGCTTGGTCAGGTCGATGCCGTCCACCAGTTCCATCGCCAGGTACGGCACCCCGCGGTCGTCGCCGGCGTCAGTCGCCCGAACCACGTTCGGGTGGTCCAGCCGGCCGGCCGCCTTCACCTCCCGCTCGAACCGGGCGATGTACTCCGGATCGACCGCCGCCAACCGCGGCAGTACCTTCAGCGCCACCGCCTTGCCCAGCCGCTCGTGTTCGGCCTCGTACACCGCCCCCATGCCCCCCCGCCCGATCAGCCGGCGAACGCGGTACGGGCCGATCGTCTCCTGCACCGCGCGGTCGGGCGGGGCTTGCACACCCAGGACGGCAGACTCCATCGGGTCGGCCGGCTCGGGGAAGGTGCGGGCGGTCGGCGAGGTGCGGCCGGCGGCGGCGGTCGTCGCCTGGCAGCTGACGCAACGGCGGAGGTGGGCGGCGGTCCGCAGGTGCGCGTCGGTGGGCAGCGTGCCGTCGTAGAACGCGGCCAGGTCTTCGGCGGACGGGCAGGGGTCGCGGGACGGCACGAAGCGGACATCCGGACGGGAGGTGTGGGGATTATAGCCGCACGACCGGATGGCGTCGGCTACACTACCTCCACCCCCGCCGCACGGGAGGTAGCGTTGACTGCGGCGTTACGCCGCGGGTGAGTCCGGATCCCCGGACGCACACTCAGGAGTGCTACGCACTCCTGCCTTGCCAGCCTCACTGACAGGTCAGTGGCGGCCGGCAAGGCTCATGACGGGAGGTCAGTACCCCGGCGGCGGGGGGTGTCGAACACGGGTCCGCTCGCGGCGGCAGGTAGCACCAACTGCGGCGTTACGCCGCGGGCGAGCGCGGGGCAACCCACGAACAGCCCGAACCGCTCCGCGGTTCGTGCCGCGTCTGGCGGACTGACAGGTCAGTCCGCCAGACGCAGCTCATGACGGGAGGTCAATTCCCCCCGTCCGTGAGCGGACCCGCCCTTTCATTCGACTTGAATTCCCGCCACCTTCCACGCGTCCCCTTCGCGGCCGAGGGTCACCGTCACGGTCGCCGGCTTCGCCCCGGTGGTGCGGAACTTGCACCGTGCGAGAGGGATGGCGTCGTTGGTGGTGGTGACTTCACCCGCTTCGGCGGGCTGTTTGAGCTGCGGGTGGTCCTTCACGAATTTGGCGAACTCGGCCTTCCCCATGAACGACTTGAACTCGGCGGAAGTGCCAGTCCAGGCGGCGTCTGCCTTCCCCTCGCGGATCAGCTTGAGGAATGTCGCCGACACCTCGCGGTCGGCGTCGGACGGCGGGGGCGGCGGGATGAACGACTTCCCCCCGCACCCGACGAGCATCAGTACGACCAGGGGAACCAGCCGGCGCATCAGTAGTCCCCCGGCACGACTTCCCCGCCGGCCCGGGTGCCGAGCGCCCGCCACACCGGTAACTGCACGCTGTTCCGCACGTTCCGCACCGACCCGTCCATGAGCAGCACGTTTACCAGGCCGGTGTGGAAGCTGCGGGCGGTGATGGCGGCGTACGTCGGCAGGGTGATCGATTCTCCGTCCCGCAGGGAGGTGAAGTCGACGTCCCGCGGCTGCGGCTGGCCGGTGATGGTGAGCAGCACTTGCGTGTTCGGGGTGAAGGTGGTGGTGAACCCCGTCTCGTGAACGTCGCCTTCCACCCACTCGGTGTGCCCGTTCTCGTCGTAGGTGCCGCTGCCCAGGAGCGCGGCCAGGTCGCCGGGGGCGGTGGGCACCGGGGCGTTCAAGGCGGCTGGCAGTTGGGTGTCCCACACGTTCGGCTGGTACACCTTCGTCTCGGCGGCGGCCAGGGTGTTGCTCAGGCCGTCACTCATGTCGGTCGCCCTCGCCTTGAACGTGGGGGCGAACGCCCCGTCCCCGTACCGCCGCGACACCGGGTCGAACACGAACCAGGTGCCCTGGTTGAAGCAGTAGTTCACCGGGTAGTAGGTGATGCTCGGGGTCGGGCGGGAGCGGTCGTTGATCTCGCTCGGGCACATGTAGATGGGGATCCGCATCTCGGACACGTTCGGGGCGACGCGGAAGTCGTTCGGGATGGTGTTCCAGTTGATCAGGTTGTGGACGTTGGCCTGTTCCAGGTACGGCAACAAACGGGCGTGTGCCGACCACGGCTGGGAGGTGCTACCGACCGGCAGTTCGGCGACCGTCGGGTAGTGCCCGAGGGCCGACTCGTGGTTGTGCAGGGCGAGGCCGATCTGCTTCAGGTTGTTCGCGCACTTCATGCGGGCGGCCGCTTCGCGGACCTTCTGCACGGCCGGCAGGAGGAGGCCGATCAGGATGGCGATGATGGCGATCACCACCAGCAGCTCGATCAGCGTGA
>CAYMHO010000259.1:0-10189 GCA_964390195.1 uncultured Fimbriiglobus sp.
CGTTGGTGTTGATCATCACCGCCTGGATCGGCTGCTCGTGGGCGTACCGCACCATGCGGGGCAGGTCCGGGTGCAGGGTCGGCTCGCCGCCGGAGATTTGCAGCACGTCGGCCACGCCCTCCAACTCCACCAGCCGATCGACCATGCCCGTGAACGTGTCGAAACTGACGTGCGTGCCGCCGGGTCCGCTCTCGGCGAAGCAGAGCGGGCACTTCAGGTTGCACCCGGTGGTGATCTCCACCAGCGCGACGCAGGTGTGCTGCTCGTGTTCGGGGCAGATGCCGCAGTCGAACGGGCAACCCTTGTCGGCGTCGGTGGCGTACTTCTTCGGCTGGCGGGCGGGGCGGGCGAACTCGTTGCGGTCCCAGAACTCCACGTCCGAGCAGACGAAGTCGTCGAACGTGCCGTGCTCCGGGCACTTCTTGCGGAAGTACACGCGGGCGTCCTTCACCACGATCTTCGCGTCCACCCGCCGGCGGCATTGCGGGCACAGGCTGTGGGTGGTGCCGAGGAAGGTGTAATCGCGGGTGGACATCGTGCCGCTCAGCGGAGTTGGAACAGGACACAGGTGGCGAACAGGAACCCGCACCCGGCAACCGGGAGCAGGCAGACGAGCAACACCACCAGCAGGACCGTCCGCTGCTGCCGCCGTTTCACCTCGTCCCACCGGGCCGTCTCGGCGGACGGGTCGAAGGCGGAATCGCCTTCGGTATCGAAGGTGCGTTCGGCACGCGGGGGCGGGTCGGTCGGGTCCGCGGGTTCCGACATGGCGACGGCCCTCGGATGAGCGTGACCGCAAGATACCCGCCCGTCAAGGTGAAGTAAACGGGGCGGGACGAGGACGCAACGCCGCAAGCGGCGTGAAACTGACGCCGCTTGCGGCGTTGCAGCGAATACACCGTGGTACAATCCCGCCACCCCAGGAGTACTCCCATGTCCCGTCGCATCGGAATCACGGTCGTGCTGCTCGCTGTCGGGGTCGTCATCGGCATGACCCTCCGCCCGAACATCGCCGCCGACCCGCCGAAGGAGGAGAAGAAGGAAAAGCCCATCCCCATCGACGAGGTGCGGAAGCGGGGCATCCTCGGCGACCTCGGCCACCCGCTCGGCACCATCGTGACCGTCGAGGGCGAAGTCGCGGACGACTCGTTCCCGAAGCGGAAAGCGGACCTGGGGCACACGCTGTTGCGGATCAAATCCGTGAACGGCTCCGAATTGAAAGACGAGGTGGTGTTCCACTACGACGGCGCGAAGGAAGACAAACCGAAGGTGGGAGCCAAGTTCAAGTACATCGGGTACGAGTCGGCCTGTTACTACGGCAACGTGGACGGACAGGCCAAATACATTGGGTCGATCGCGAACGTTGGATACTGGCTCCACGGCAGCTTCGTCATCCTGAAGTCCTAACTGACGCGGTAGAAGATGATGTGACACGTTCTTGGCGGCGAGCGGGCGCTCCCGGGCCCCCCCGGCTCGCTCCCGCTCGCCGCGAAGACGAACGGGCGCAAGTTCGCCCCGCCCCCGCATTCTTCCGGTGAGCCGCGAAAGCGGCCGACTACCCGACCACCGGCCGCAAGCCGTTCGCCATATACTGACCCGGTTCGCAGGGGCACGACGCCCGGCGGGCCGGGTTTCAGCCTTTGGCGGGTTCACCATGCTCGGCAAGCAAAGCAAGAAGCCGACCAACCGGCTCGCCCCGGTGTGGCGGGGCGGGGTGCCGGACCACGCGATTGACCTGGGCTGGTCGCCGGCCGGCAAGCAACTGGCCGTCGCCGCCGTCACCGGGCCGGTCGTGCTGTTCGACGCTTCCACCGGCAAAGAACTGCACACCCTGAGCGGTCACGGGTTCGGCACCACTGCGATCGCGTACCACCCTTCGGACGACGGCGCCCTCGCCACCGCCGGGCAGGACGGCAAGGCCCGCATCTGGGACACCACCACGGGGGCGGTGCGGTGTACCCTGGACGGCGGGGCGGCGTGGGTGGAGCGGCTGGCGTGGAGTGCGGACGGCGGCACCCTGGCCACCACCGCCGGCAAGAAGGTGCGGCTGTGGAACCCGACCACCGGCGAGCAACTGCGGGAGTACGCGAACCACGGCGGGACGGTGGCGGACCTGGCCTGGCGACCGGGCACCAACCTGCTCGCGGTGGCGGCTTACGGTGCCATCAGTGTGTACGATCCCACCCAACCCGACGCGGTGCGGAAGTACGAGTGGAAGGGGTCGGCGCTGCGGCTGGCGTGGTCGCCGAACGGGGTGATGCTGGCCCACGGCAACCAGGATTCGAGCGTCCACTTCTGGTACGCCGATAGCGGCAAAGAGTTGCACATGAGCGGGTTCCCGTCGAAGGTGCGGGAACTGAGCTGGGACTTCAGCAGCCGGTTCCTGGCGACCGGCGGGGGCGACGCGGTGTGCGTGTGGGATTGTGGTGGCAAAGGGCCGGAGGGGACGCAACCGGCCATGCTGAGCGGGCACAGCACGGTGAGCGCGGTGGCGTGGCAGCGGCGGGGGTTCCTGCTGGCCAGTGGCGACGACCAGGGGCGGCTCATCCTGTGGCAGCCGGCCAACCGCACCCCACTCATCGGCGGGGCGACGTTCGAGAACACCGACATCACCGGCGTGGCGTGGAGTCCGGACGACAAGTTGCTCGTTGCCAGCAGTGGGGCGGGGACGGTCGGCACTTTTAAAGTGGTGTAGTTTGAGAGGACAGATTTCACCGCGGAGAGCGCAGAGGAGGCGGAGAGAAGAACCGAGCGAACCACAGAGGCACAGGGACACAGAGGAAGGCAAGCAGAGATTTTTCTCCACACTCTCTTTTGTCTTCTCTGTGTCCCTGTGCCTCTGTGGTTAGCTCTTCTGCATTCCGTCTTTCTCTGCGTCCTCTGTGCTCTCCGCGGTGAAACCTGTTGTTTGTGTTCACGGCGTCCAGTCGGTGTCCGGTCCGATCGTTGCGCAGAACTCCGCCAGCAACTTCGCCGCGTTCGTCAAATCATCGAGATGGATCACCTCGACCGGGCTGTGCATGTAGCGGTTCGGGATGCCGATCAGCCCGGTCGCCACCCCCGCGCGGCTGATCTGCATGACGTTCGCGTCGGTGCCGGTCGCCTTCGACACCCCCCGCACCTGAATCGGAATCTGGTGCGCCGCGGCGGTGGCTTCGAGCAACTGCACTACCTTCGGGTTCATGTTCGGCCCGCGGAACACCACCGGCCCGCCGCCGCACTTCACGTCACCCAGCAGTTTCTTGTCCCCGCCGGGCGTGTCGGTCGCGTGGCACACGTCCACGGCGATGCCGACGTGCGGGTTGACGCTGTACGTCGCCGTCGTCGCCCCGCGTAGCCCCACCTCCTCCGCCACCGTGCTGACGCTCGTCACCGCCGCCCGCAGTTCCCGCCCCTTCAGGTGCCGCAGGGCCTCCATCACCACGAACACGCCCACCTTGTCGTCCATCGCCGGAGACGCCGCCAGCCCGTTCAGCAGCGGGCGATACCCGAGTTCCAGCGTCACCGGGTCGCCGCTCCGCACCACCTGCTCGGCCTCCTCCTTATTCTTCGCCCCGATGTCCACCCAGATGTCGGTGAACTCCGGCACCTTCGTCCGCTCCTCCGGCTTCAGCAGGTGGATCGCCTTGCGGCTGACCACCCCGCGGATGGGGCCGTCCTTCCCCCACACGCTCAGGTGCTGGCCGAGCAGGATTTGCACGTCCCACCCGCCGATCGGCTGGACGTACAGGAACCCTTCGGCGTCGATGTGCTGCACCATCAGGCCGATCTGGTCGCAGTGGCCGGCGAGCATCACCCGCGGAGCAGACTCGGGAGAACCCGGCGGGAAGCGGGTGGCGAACAGGTTGCCGTGCGAGTCGCCGCGGAGGGCATCGGCGAATCCGCCGGCATACTCCCGCACGACGGCCTGGATGGGCTGCTCGTACCCGCTCGGGCTGGGCGTCGCGAGGAGGGTCTTGAGGAAGCTGTGGGCGGTGTCGTCCATCCGGGTAGTGTGCGCGTGCCGGTGCTTCCTGACAAGGGAACGGGTATGATGGGGGGGCACCGGAGGGCACGACCATGACCGACACCATCACCATCAGCGTGGATGCGGACACGGCCAAGAGGTATCGGGAAGCGACGGCCAAAGAGCGGGAGGCCTACGACCTCATGCTCTCGTTGCGGCTGCGCATGTTGACCAACCCGCCAACTCGCACCCTGAAAGAGGTGACGGCCGACATGGGGCGGTACGCGGCGGAGAACGGGATGACCGAGGAGGTGTTGAACGACATCCTTCGGGAGGATCGGGATGAACGTCGTCGTTGACACCAGCGTCATCCTGAGCGCCGCCATCCTGCCCGGATCGGTCCCCGGCCGGGTGATCGACTTCGTCCTCGACCACTGGCGACTGATGCACTCGGCGGCCACCATCGCGGAGGCCGATCGAATCCTCCGGAAACCTCGGTTCGACCGCTACTGCACCGAGAAGGACCGACTCGATTTCCTGACCCTGCTGGTGAACAGCGGACGCGAGGTGGACATCCTCACCCCGGTCGTCGCCTGCCGCGACCCGAACGACGACATGTTCCTCGAGGTGGCGGTGAACGGGGCGGCGGACTACCTGGTGAGCGGGGACGCCGATCTGCTCGCCTTGCACCCGTTTCAGGGGATCCCAGTCCTCACCCCGGCCGACTTCCTCGCCGCCGTCGGTGCCAACCCGTGACCGACCCGCAAGTCCGGGGCGGGGTCGCCAAAACAGGACCACCCTACTCCGCGCTCTTCTTCCCCTGGTTGGCGTCGTACCACTTCCGCAACTCGGTCTCGCACCTCCGCAGGCCGGTGCGGGTCAGCCACACCGTTCCACCCGTCAGCACCACCAGCCCGACCCACCAGCTCCAGTTCACCCCGAGGGCGAGCGGGGCGTAGGTCAGCCCGGCCGGGATCAGGCCGGCGAACTCGCCCAGGCCGAACTTCACCACCCCGAACAACGCCATCGGCAGGCCGAGCGTGAACAAACTCGCCAGCCCGTTCGTCTGGCTGCCGGTGCTGAAGCTGCGGAAGCCGAACGCGAACCCGAACGCCCACACCGCCGCCGACCCGACCGCCGCCGCCAGCACACCCCACCAGTCCGTTCGCCCGCTGACGGCCATTGCCACCCACAACACCGCGGCGATGGTGAAGTACGCCCACCCGCGTTTCCATGCCGCCGACAGCGAGGCATGCCAGTAGTCCTGGCCGTTCAGTTCCGTCAGCAGCAGCAGTTCGAGTCGCTTGCAGCGGTTCTGCGTGGTGCTGTCCCACAGGCCGTACTGGAACACCGCCGGCACCGTCGCCAGCACGCACAGGCCGGTGCTGATGGCCGCCGCCCCGCCCCACTGCTCCACCAACTGGAAGACGAGTTTGCCCAGCCATGTCGGCCACGCATCGCCGGCCACCATGTACGCCGCGTACACCAGGGCGAACCCGCCCGCCAGGTACACGTTCACCCGCCCGCTGTACTCCATCACCCGGCGGACGGCCCACCAGCTCAGCGGTCGGTCGCCGATCTTCTCCGTCTGTGCGGCCCGCTCGCTCGTGAGCGGTTTGTAGTGCCGGTCGTGGTAATGCCCCTTCAGCCGGAACGACGCTCGGATACCCGCCAGCAGTCCCAGCACCGCCCCCGCGGCCGTCACCCACGTCAGCCGCTCGGTGGCGATCCACCCGACGGCGTCGTTGCTGAACCAGTACTGCACCACCCCGAACGGGTTCCACTCGTACCCGAACCGCACCGCCCCGCCGAGGAACTTCGCCCACTCCGGCGGCAGGCCGTTCAGCCACTCGATCAACTTCTCCGCCGCCAGTACGCCCACCACCAGGTACACCAGGATGCCGAACCCGGCGATCACCTCGCCGATCCGCCGGACCTTCGGCGTCTCGTACACCCATGCGGTGAGCAACATGCTCGCGGCCGCCCCCCACACGAACGGCATCACCACCAGCGGCCCCACGTCGGCCGGTTCGATCAAGCCGCACGCCACCAGCAGCACGAACACCGGCACGCCCGACAGCCAGATCAGCGAGAAGCGGGACACGCCGACGAGCGCCTCGGCGAGGAACACCCGCCGCGGCTGCACCGGCGACACCAGCAGGAATTCGAGGGCCTGACTTTTCGGGATTTGGGTGAGCCGCCAGCCGACGAGCGCCGCCCCTTCGACCAACGCCATCGCCACCAGCACGTACCCGAAGCTGACCGCCCCGCCGGCCACGCCGACGCTCAGCGTCACCCACGACAGTGCCAGCACGAACAGGGAGTGACCGACGGCCACCTTGCGGAAGGTGAGCTGCCGGCCGGGGGCGAGCATGGCGACGTCGAAGAACGGGCGGAGCATGTGGCACCACGACGGGGTGCCGAAGTGTAGTTCACGAAAGTCGCCGCCCCGACAAAGTAGTAGGCACACTCCGTGTGCCGTTCCGAGGACGGCACACGGAGTGTGCCTACTACTTTGGGCGGCACCTACCTCACTTCTTCGGCTGGTAGCGGATGAGCCGCAGGATGTCGCCGATGGCCATCTCGATGTGGTCCACCGCCTGCTCCCGCAGCGGGTCCATCTTCTTCCCCTTCTCCTTGTCGGCCGGTTCCTTGTCCTTGTCCGCCTTCACCGCCCCCGCCTTCAGCTCGTCGCGGGCGGCCCGCAGGTCGTCCAGGGCGGCCCGCAGCCGCGGGTGGTCGGCGTACTTCTTGTAGTAGTCGGCCGTCCGCTCCACCCCGATCAGGTCCTTCTCCTTCACGGCCAGCAGGATCTGCACCGTGTCAATGGCGTCGTGCGTGGATTCCAGCGCCCGATCCCGGTACCCGAGCGGCCAGATGTCCTTCGACTCGGACAGCGACTGGCGGGCCAACCGCAGTTCGTACAGGGCGGCCCGCAGGCGGGGCGAGTCGATCTTGATGACCGGCTCGGGATCGGCAGGGGCCTGGGCGGTGGCGACGGAAGTGACCACGATGGCGACTGCCAGGGATAAAGTACAGCGGGTCATGGTGACGCTCCTCGGAGGTGCACGGAGTAAGGCAGGTGAAGCGAACGGCGTGCCACCGCCCCGCCGTTCGGCACGCGGTTCGCATTTCACCGGCCGTCCGACCGAGGGGCTATCGTGAAGGTGCTGGTCATTGACGTGGGCGGGACGTCCGTGAAGATGCTCGCCACCGGCGAATCGGAACGGCGGAAGTTCGACTCCGGCCCGGACCTCACCCCGACCGAGCTGGTGCGGCGGGTGGGCGAACGGACGGCCGACTGGAAGTTCGGCCGCATCACCCTGGGCGTCCCCGCCCTCATCGGCCCGGACGGCCCCGAGGCCGAACCCGGCAACCTGGGGAACGGGTGGGTCGGGTTCGACTACGACGCCGCCTTCGGCAAGCGGGTGCGGGTGGTGAACGACGCCGCCATGCAGGCGCTCGGCGCCTACGACGGCGGGCGGATGCTGTTCCTCGGGCTGGGCACCGGGCTGGGGTCGGCGCTCGTGACGGATCAGGTGGTGGTGCCGCTGGAGTTGGGCAGCCTGCCGTTCTCGCGGGAGGAGACGATGGCCGAGCGGGTGGGGGCGAACGGGTTGCAGTTGCACGGGGAGGACGAGTGGCAGCACTCGGTCCGGCGGGTCATCCGGGTGCTGCAAGCGGCGTTCGAGGCCGACTACATTGTGCTCGGCGGGGGGAACGCCGAGCGGGTCGACCCGCTGCCGGACCACGTCCGCCGCGGGGGGAACGAGGACGCCTTCGCCGGCGGCTTCCGCCTGTGGGAAGAGCAGGTGATCCCGCACGACACCCCGCCGTCCGCCGCCTGGCGGGTGGTGCGGTAATCATTGTCCCCCTCTCCCGCCAGGGGAGAGGGGAACTTCAATCATGCACTACCTCGCCCTCGCCACCGACTACGACGGCACCATCGCCCACGACGGCATCGTGGACGCCGACACCTTGGCCGCCCTCCGCCGCGCCCGCGACTCCGGCCGCAAACTCGTCCTCGTCAGCGGCCGCGAGTTGGAAGACCTGTTCGCCACCTTCGACCACATGGACCTGTTCGACCGGGCGGTGCTGGAGAACGGCGCCCTCCTCTACCACCCGGCGACGAAGGAGAGCCGCCAGATCGCCCCAGCCCCGCCGGAACAACTGGTGGACCGCCTGAAAGCCGCCGGCATCCCGCTGAGCGTCGGCCGGTCGATTCTGGCTACGGTGGTGCCGCACGAGCACGCGGTGCTGGCCGCCATCCGCGACCTGGGCGTCGAGTGGCACGTCATCTTCAACAAGGGGTCGGTGATGGCCCTGCCGTCGGGCGTCAACAAGGCCACCGGCCTCGCCCCGGCGCTGGCGGAGTTGGGCATCCCGGCCGAGCGGGTGGTGGGCGTGGGGGACGCGGAGAACGACCACGCCTTCTTGCGGATGTGCGGGCTGAGTGTGGCGGTGGGGAACGCCCTGCCGTCGCTGAAGGAGACGGCCGACGTGGTGACGGCCGGCGCCCGCGGGGCCGGGGTGACGGAACTGATCGACCGCCTGCTCGCCGACGACTTCGCCGGCATGGGCCGCAAAGGCGGGTGACTGACCCCCATTTCCCCCGCCCCCGCCGACTGTTCCGCTTGTGCGGCCTGCCATCCGCGGGTATGCCTCCGACCCCAGCGCAAGATCAGCCCCCGACCGCGTGTGAAAGGCACACGGTCCACGATGCAGGCAGGGACGCCATGAGCAAGCGAGACGGGTACGAGTCGTCCGACACCCAGGAGATGCAGGTCCTGTCGTCGGTCACCACCTCGACCGGGGCGGCTCCCCCGGCGGCGCGGAAGAGCGACGACGAGAAGGTCCACATCTTCTGGCGGCTGTTCGGCGGGGCGGTCATCAGCGTCGCCGCCCTCGGCGGGTTCACCCTGTACAACACCCTGACCAGCAGTATCGCCGAGCTGCGGATGGAGAACTCGCGGCTGAAAGAGGACGCGGCCGCCTACCGCACGCGGGCGGACGACAACCGCCGCGAGATCGACGCCATGAAGGAGCGGCTGAGCAAGTACCGGCTGGAGATGGACGCCGCCAAGAAGGACGCCGGCACCGCCACCGAAGGGCTGCGGAGGGACGTGACGGTGGTGGAGAAGGACTTGCAGAAGGCCCTGACCGAGGTGCGGGAGAAGCTGGCCCGGCTGGAGGGGCAACAGACGCCCATGAAGCCGGTCGAACACAAGTAGGGCAGACTTGGTTGACGGCGACACGGAGGGGAGCGCACCCCTCCGTGTCGCCGTCAACCATTTCAGCGTACAAAAGCCCCGTTCGGTTCCGTCCGGGGTTCGTCATGCCGTTCCTCACCATCGCGGCGAAAGACCTCCGCCTGCTGCTGCGAGACCCGCGGTCGGCGGTCATCCTGCTGGTCATGCCGCTGGTGCTCATCCTGGTGCTCGGACTGGCGCTGGGCGAGGCGTTCGGCCGCAAGCCGGACGACCAGTTGCAACTCACCGTCGTCGATCTGGACCGCGGGCTGAGCACCTCCTTCGACCCCGTCCCGCCGCTGACTGATGAGCCGTCCGCCGCCGTGCTGGGGGGCGTCAGCCGCGCCATCCCCCGCCGCCCGTACCCCAGCCAGTGGGACCCGCCGCCGAAGAAGGGGCCGGCCGGGGCGGTCGCCGGCGGGGCGACGGCCGTGCTGCCGGTGCGAAGAAACTACCCGCCGACGGGCAAGTGGTCGGACGTGGTGCTGGCCGACCTGAAGAACACCGGCGACATCAAAATCGAGCGGGTGGGCAGCAGGGAAGAGGCGGAGCAGCTGGTGCGGCGGGGGAAGCGGTCGGCGGTGGTGGTGTTCAACCCCGAGTTCAGCGACCGCATGGACCGCTGCTCGTTCGTCGGCGGGGAGTTCAAGATCGCCCCCATCAACCCGATGGACCGGTTCGGGGTGCGGACGAGCGAGGTCGGGGTGTCGGTCATCGAGAACCCGACCCAGCCGGTCGGGGCGGCCGTGACGAAGCAGATCACGCAAGTCAGCCTGATGCGGGTGGTCATCCCGTGGATGATCGGGCAGGCCTTCGACCTGATCGGCTCGCCGCTGTTCATGGACCGCATGGAGAAGTACATCCCGCAACTGAAGCTGGCGTACAGCATCGTCAACCGGGAGACGATCGGGGCGGGCATCAAGAAGGGCATCCAGGCGTTCTTCGAGAACTACGACTTCACCGCCCCGACGTGGCACGGGCTGACCAAGGACTC
>CAYMHO010000260.1:0-10185 GCA_964390195.1 uncultured Fimbriiglobus sp.
CGCCTAGCCGCCCGCCGACGTTCGCGTCGATCTCGTCGAACACCACCAGCGTGCGAACCGGGTCGTGCGCCGCCAGCACCGTCTTCAGGGCCAGCATGGTGCGGCTCATCTCGCCCCCGCTCGCCACCTTTCGCAACGGGCGGGCCGGTTCGCCGGGGTTGGCCGTCAGCATCAACTCCAGGTGATCGGCCCCGGCCACCGGCACGTCGTCGGTGTCGGTCAGCGGGAGGGGCGTCAGTTCAGCGTCGAGTTTCGCCTTCGGCATGCCAAGGTCGGCGAGGTGCTTCTGAGCCTCGGCCGCCAGCTTCTTCGCCACCTTCGCCCGCCCCTTGCTCAGCACCGCGGCGGTTTCTTTCAGTTCGGCGAAGGCGACCTTCAACCGCCCGTCAATCCCGCTCAGGTCGTCCTCCTGCTGCTGTAGCTCCTTCTCCTTTGCCGCGAGCGTGGCGTGGTAGGCGATCAGGTCGTCGATCCGCTTCGTGTACTTCGACTCCAGTTTCTTCAGGTGTTGCAACCGCCGTTCGATCTCGTCCAGCCGTTGCGGGTCAGCCTCGAACGACTCGCTCAAATCCCGGCACGTCTCGGCCAGGTCCACCACCTCGGGCTTGAGTGTGTCGAGTCGCTTCGCCACCTCTTCGATGCGTTTGTCGAGCCGGCCCCACTGGTGCGCCTGCCGAATCAACTTCGTCAGCACCTCGACCACGTTCCCCTCGTCTTCGCTCAGCTTCGCCGCCACACCGGCGTTGAACCCGGCCAACTCCTGGGCGTTGAGCAGCCGCTCCCGCTCCTGTTGCAGCTTCGTCTGCTCGCCGGGAAGCAACTTCGCCCCGTCCAGTTCCTCCCGCTCGAACCGCACCAGTTGCAACTCCCGCTGCCGCGTCGTGCGATGGTCGGTGAGTTCCTTGTGCTTCCGCCGCAGCTCCCGCACCCCCTCGGCGGCGGTGACATAGGCCTGTCGCTGGTCGGTCAGCTTGCCGAAGGCGTCGAGCAATTCCAACTGGTACGCCGGCTGGAGGAGGGAATAACTCTCCCGCTGGCCATGCACGTCCACCAGCATCTCGCCCAGTCGCCGGAGGGTGGTGATCGACACCGGGGTCTCATTCACCAGGGCGGAACTGCGGCCGGAACGGGCAAGGCGGCGGGTGAGGATCAACTCGTCCTCTTCGATTTCCGTTTGCAGCATCTCCTTCGCTGCCTGCTTCTGCTCCGGGCGGGTCAGGTCGAACCTCCCGGTCACCCGCAATTCTTCTTGTCCGGCCCGGATGAGTTCGGCCGACCCGCGTTCGCCGAGCAGCAACCCGATGGCCCCGAGCAGCAGCGACTTGCCCGCCCCGGTCTCGCCGGTCCAGGCGCAGAAGCCGGGGTGCAGCTCCACCCGTACGTCTTCGATCAGGGCGAGGTTGGATACGGACAGTTCGCGGAGCATAGTGCCGGCATGGTACGGCAGTACAGTGCGGCGGGGAAGGTGGGGTGTGCGGCCCGTCGGCTGGTACAATCCCAGCATCCGCCGTGGAAGGTTCCGCCATGACCCCGCTGCCCGCCAAGACCGCCCTGGATGCCTATTTCCTCGAAGCCCGGTGCAAACTGCTGGATGTCGCCGCCATCCTGGATCGCATCGACCGCGGCGGCGGGCTGCCGTCCGACCCGCGGATGGCGAACATCCGCAAGGCCATCGAAACGCTGTTGAGCAAGCCGGGCGGCCGGGCGGAGGAACTGCAACACATCTTCTCGCTGGCGTACGACCCCGAGTGGAAGCGGCCGGAACCGAAGTGACATCGGCGAGCGGCGGGCGTTAGCCCGCTGTTCCCAACTCTAACAGCCCGCTCACGCGGGCCGCTCGCCAGAACGAGGAATCCCGTGGCCCTGTTCGACGAACACCCGCTCACCGACCTGGACAAGAAGGCCCACGCCGCACTCGGCGACAAGGTGGTCATCAAGTCGCTCGCCGCCACCGCCTCGCTCAGCCGCCTGCCGCGGTACGTGTCCGAGTACCTGCTCGCCAAGTTCGTCAAACCCGACACCTGGAAGACCGACCTGGCCAACATCCAGGGCAAAATCAAGGAACTGTTGCCCGACCTGGAACACCGCGAGTTGCTGAAGGAGAAGCTGCTGGCGAAGGGCGAAGTCACGCTGATCGACAACGTCGAAGCTCGCGTCGATTTGAAGGGCGGGCAGCGGTGGGCGCGGGTGCCGGCGCTCGGCGACAACAAGGTGCGGGTGCCGGCGGCGATCACCGAGCAGAACCCCGGACTGCTGCTCGGCGGGCTGTGGGGCACGGTGAAGATCCAGTACACCCCGGAGGGCAACGAGGACGCCCCGAACCAGGTCGTCAGCTTCACCCCGTTCCAGGTCGGCCCGCCGGACGTCGCCGCCTACCGGGCCTGCCGCTCGCAGTTCACCACCGACGAGTGGATGGCACTCCTCCTGCAATCGGCCGGGTACTCCGCCGGCGCGTTCCCCGACCGCCGCACGCGGCTACTGCTGTTCGCCCGCATGGTGCCGCTGGTCGAACGCAACGTCAACCTGATCGAACTCGGGCCGCGGCAGACCGGCAAGACGTTCCTGCTGCGGAACCTGTCGCCGCGGGTGTTCACCGTGAGCGGGGGCAAAACCACACCCGCGAACCTGTTCGTCAACCTGTCCACCAAGCAGGTCGGCATCCTCGGCACGCGAAAGGTGGTGGTGTTCGACGAGATCGCGCACACCACCTTCGGCGACGAGGACGAGACGATCAGCACACTGAAGGACTTCATGGAGAGCGGGCAGTTCAGCCGGGGGAACCTGCACTTCGCCGCCGACGCCAGCCTGGTGTTCGCCGGCAACCTGGACGTGCAGGACGACAAGCCGCACCCGAAGTACACGCACCTGCTCGAACCGCTGCCGGAAGAGATTATCGACTCGGCGTTCTTCGACCGCGTCCACGGGTACATCCCCGGCTGGGAGGTGCCGAAGATCAGCCCGGCGAGCGTAGCGACGGGCGTCGGGTTCGTGATCGACTACTTCGGCGAGGTGCTGGCGCGGATGCGGGAGGACAGCTTCGCCGACCGCGTACGGGGGGTGGCAATGCAACCCGGCCTGACCCGCCGGGATCAGACGGCCATCGAGCGGGTGGGGTCGGGGATGATGAAGCTGCTGTACCCCGACGGCAACGCGACGGACGACGAGGTGATGGAACTGGTAGCGTTCGCCTGCGAGCTGCGGCAGCGGGTCCACGACCAGTTGTCGAAACTCGCCCCCGGCGAGTTCAAGGCGAAGACGATCGCGCCGGTGCCGCCGGCCCCCAGTGTTGGAGTTCACGCTTCCGCGTGATTCGGGATCCCGTGTCACGCGGAAGCGTGAACTCCAACAAGGGCGGTCACTTGTTCACCAGGAAGTGGCAGATGTCGCCGTCCCGCATGACGTACTCCTTGCCCTCGGTCCGCATCTTGCCGGCGGCGCGGATCTCCTTCTCGCTCTTGTACTGCTCCAGGTCTTCCAGGCTGTAAATCTCGGCGCGGATGAACCCCTTCTCGAAGTCGGTGTGGATCACCCCGGCCGCCTGGGGGGCCTTCGCCCCGGCCGGGTACGTCCACGCCCGCACTTCCTTCTCGCCTGCCGTGAAGTAGCTCTGCAACCCGAGCGTGCGGTACGCCTCGCGGGCCACCGTCGCCAGGCCCGGCTCCTTGATCCCCATGCTCTCCAGCATCTCCGCCCGCTCCGCCCCCTCCAGGTCCACCAGTTCGCTCTCCAACTTGGCGCACACCGGCACCACGCCGGCCCCGATCTTCGCGGCGAAGTCCCGCACCTGCTGCACCATCGGCCCCTTGCCGTCCAGGTCGTCCTCGCCCACGTTGGCGATGTACAAGATCGGCTTGGCCGTCATCAGCCCCAGGCTGCGGATCGCCTTGTGCTCGTCGTCGGTCAGCTTCAGCTTCCGCAGCGGCTCGTCCTTCGCCAGGTGTTCGACGCACTTCTGCATCGCCGCCGCCCGCACCGCCGCATCCTTGTCGCCGATCTTCGCCGCCCGCTCCGCCTTCTTCATCGCCTTCTCCAGCGTCTGCTGGTCGGACAGCATCAGCTCCAGCTCGATGATGTCGATGTCTTCGAGCGGGTTGACGCGGCCGTCCACGTGGATGACGTTCGGGTCCTCGAAGCACCGCACCACGTGCAGGATGGCGTCCACGTTGCGGATGTCGTCGAGGAAGTCGTTCCCCTTGCCCTCGCCCTTGCTCGCCCCCTTCACCAGCCCGGCGATGTCCACCAGCTTCATGACGGCGGGGATGACTTTCTTCGGCGGGATGTACCTGGTGATCCGCTCCAGCCGGTCGTCGGGGATGACCACCATCCCGGTGTTCGCCTCGATGGTGCAGAACGGGTAGTTGGCCGCCTGGGCCGACTTGCTCAGGGTGAGGGCGTTGAAGAGCGTACTCTTGCCGACGTTCGGAAGGCCGACGATGCCAGCGTCCATGGGGCCGCGCTACCTGGGGTGGGGGTGAGTGACGAACACCCCATCTTAGGGGCCGCTCGGCTCGGCGTCTCGGGAGGCGGGAGGGGAAGTCGCAGACCCGCTCACCCGCTGGCGGACCGTCTGCCAGTCGTGGCTGAGGAGCACCGCCCCCACCAGCAGGCCGGCGAACGCGACCACCGCCACCACCAGCCCGGCCAGGGCCAGCCGACCCCGCACCTTCCCCTTGCCCAGCCGGGCCAGGCACACCGCCACCGCCAGCCCGGCCGCCGCCCCGCCCACCTGCCCGCCCAGGCTCACCCCCTGCCCGAAGCTGACCACCAGGTTCATCACCCCCACCACCACCACCCGCCGCACCAGGTCGGCGGCCGCCGCCGGCGGGGCGTCCTTCAGGTTGCGGGCCATCCACGCCAGCACCGCCGCCGTCACCCCCCACAGCCCGCCGGACGCGGTGCCGTACACGTCGATCCGGTCGGCCCCGACGAGCGGGCTGACGGCCATCGCCGTCACCGCCCCCGCCACCCCGGCCGCCAGGTAGATGAGCAGGAACCGCCACCGCCCCCACACCGCCTCGGCCAGACTGCCGAGCAGGGCCAGGATGACCACGTTGGCGAACAGGTGGAACCCGCCCACGTGGACGAACCCGCAGGTGAGCAGCCGCCACCACTCGCCACTCAGCAGCGACGGCGCCGCCACCGCCCCGGTGCGAATCAGGATGGGGTCGATGAGCGGGTGGTTGGTGCCCTTCAGGTAGTCGGACAGGGCGTGCGTCCGGGCGGCCACCGCCCCGCCGGCCACGAACCACAGGACGTGAACCACCAGCAACAGTGGGGTGACGAGCGTCGGCCGCGGAGAGAGCAGCGGGCGGCGGACGGCGTCCGGGTCGTAGTCGGGCGGCGGGGGCGGGGTGAGCGGGCGGGTGAGGCGGAACCCCTGCCCGCGGCCGGCCACCCAGTCGCCCACCTCCAGGTGCCTGTCGCGGCACAGGTCCCACACCACCGCCCGCACCGCCTCCCGCCGGTCGGCCGGCACGTCCGTCAGGAACCACAGCCCGGGCGCGGCCGCCCCCACCCACCGCAGCACCTCGGCGGGGTCGGGCGATTCGGGTTGGCCGTCAGCGGCAGACATCTCGGACATTATGACCGCCGACGATCGGACGGCGAGTAGACGCCCGTCGGCGGCGCTGGCTTATCATGTCTTCATGTCACGCATCCACGTCTCCCCCGAAGTGTCCGCCGCCCTCGCCGACCGCCGGCCGGTGGTCGCGCTCGAGTCCACCCTCATCGCCCACGGGTTGCCGCGGCCGGTCAACCTGCAAGTGGCCCGCGAGTCGGAGGCGGCCGTGCGGGCGGTGGGGTCGGTGCCTGCAACCGTTGCCGTGTGGAAGGGCGTGCCGACGGTCGGGCTGACCGACGAGCAACTGGCCGAGTTGGCCGCGACCGACGGCGTGTTGAAGGCGAGCCGCCGCGACCTCGGGGCCGCCGTCGGTCTGGGCAAGACTGCGGCGACGACGGTGAGCGCGACGATGGCCCTAGCGCACGCGGTCGGGGTGCGGGTGTTCGCCACCGGCGGAATCGGCGGCGCGCACCGCCCGCCCGCGCCTGAGTGGGACATCTCCGCCGACCTGACCGAACTGGCCCGCACGCCGGTGCTGGTGGTGTCCGCCGGGGCGAAGAGCATCCTCGACCTGCCTCGCACGCTGGAAATCCTCGAAACCTTCGGCGTGCCGGTCATCGGCTTCCGCACGGACGTGTTCCCGGAGTTCTATTCTCGCGGCGGATCATTGCCGGTGACGGTGCGGGTGGACACGCCCGCCGACGCGGCGAAGGTGTTCGCGGCGCACGTCGAACTAGGCGGCGGTGGGGCGATCCTGGCGAACCCGCTGTCCGAGGTGGATGCGATTCCCGCGGATGAGCTGGCCGACGCGATGCAGACGGCGAACGAGGCGGCGGACGCGGCCGGCATCAGCGGGGCGAAGCTGACACCGTTCCTGTTGGCGAAGCTGGCCGAGTTGACCGGCGGCCGCACGCTGGCTGCGAACCGCACGCTTAGGGTCAACCCCGGGGGGCGGGCGGGGGCGGTGGGGGGGTGGTTGTTGGGGCCCGCCCGCCCCGCGCGGGGGTTGGGTTCCCGCGGGGGGGGCGGGCGGACCACGCTATCGGTATCCCATCAGCGACTTCACCACCAGCACCAGCCCGCCGACCGCCAGCACCGCCGTCGGCACGTGCATCAGCCCCAAATCCAGTTGGAACCACGCCACCGCCCCGCCGGCGAGCATCAGCCCCATCCCGAGCGCGTAACCCCACCACACCGGGCGGGTGCGGTTCGGGCGGCGGGTGCGGGTGCCGCCGGCCACCCGGTCGAACAACTCACTCGCCCGCTGTTGGACGTGCCGCGGCGGGTCCGTCCGCGGCGGCGGGCGGTCGGGCGGCGTGTCCTCGGCCCAAACGACGATCGGCGGCGGCGGGGTGTTCGGCATGGGCGGCTACGCATCCCCGGATCGGCTGAGCAGGCCGTTGATGATGCCGAAGATGCCGACCAGAATGATGATCGGCGACCAGATGAAGAGGCGGCCGACCGCCAGCCCGCCGAGCAGCAGCCCGCCGCCGATGAGCACGCCGAGCGCCCCGCCGCCCACCTTCAGCCAGTTCGGCGACCACCCGCGGTGGGCCGGCTGGTCGTAGCTCGACCCGGACGTCCGTTTCGCCTTCGGCTTGCTCGGCTTGCTCGCTTTCGACTGGGTGGCGGCGGAGGCCAGGGCGCGGGCGGCGTGCGAGCCGGCGTCGGCCGCGGGGGCGGTCGCTCGCGGGGGCGGGGGCGGTGACTCCGCCTCCCGCTGGCCGGCCGGGGCGCGGGTGTTCCACCCGCCGGCGGCCGGCTTCGCCGGTTCGTCGTCGAGCAGCGCCCGCAGGGCGGCGTCCTCGGCCGACTCCTCGGCGGTCGGCGGCGGGGCCGTCGGGCGGGTCGGTTCGGCCGGCAGTTCCCCCGGCGTGGGCGACGGCACCACCACCGGCAGACCGCAGGCGGTACACTTCGACCGCTTGCCGGCGTAGGCGTCGGCCACCTTGAACGCCTTCCCGCACGGGCACGCGAACTCAATCGGCATGGGGCGCTTCCGAAGGGATCAGTTGTCCCGGCCGGTGATCAGCCCGCGGATGAGCGAGATGAACCCGGCGACGATGAGGATGACGAACCAGCAGCCGACGCGGTCGAGGAAGTACATGAGCAGGCCGCTCACCACCACCCCGATGAGGATACACACCGCCCCGCCGATCACCTGCTTGTTCATCAGCTTGTACGGCGGCGGCTCGGCCCGCCGGCGGCGACGGCCGCGGCGGTCGTCCTCATCGTCCTCGTCGTCGTAGGCCCGGCGGCGAGACGGGCGATCGCCCTCGTCGTCGTCCTCGTCCTTCCGCCGGCGAGAGGGGCGGTCGTCCTCCTCGTCCTCGTCCTTGCGGCGGGAGGAGCGGCGGTTGCTGCGGTCGAGCGGGTTGAGCGACCCGGAGTACGCCCCGTGGTCGTCGTCGGTGTCTTCCGGCTCGGCCAGCTTGGCCCGCTTGGGCGTCGGCTTGGCCGCCGCGGCCGGCACGTCCGCGATCCCTTCGCAGTACGGGCAGCGGACCTGACGGCCGGCCATGTCGTCGTCCACTTCCAGCTTTTCGCCACACGAGCAGTTGAAGGTGATCGGCATGGGCGTGGCGGGGTGGAGGGTGGGATGCCGGTCACTGTATCGGCAAGGCGGGCGTCGGCGAGAGAGGGATTGTCACCACCCCGCCGACAAACGACCGACGGGCACCCGGTTGGGGTGCCCGTCGGCGTGTTTCCGGGCTCACACCGTCACGTCACTTGGTCGCCTTCAGTTCGCCCGGCACGTTGGCGGCCGGCGGCACCGTCTTGTCGAAGTCGGCCACCTTCTCCCCGCCGGCGCGGGTGGCCATCGCCCGGAAGACGGCCGGGTCGATGCCCTCCTTCACGTACCGCACGCTGCCGTCGCCCATCAGCACCATGGTGCCGCGGGAGCCGTCCTGCTTCTTCACCAGGAACGGGCGGGCCGGGTCGTTCCCCTTGTCGTTCACCCCCATGAGGGTGGCCCCGCCGCCGGCCATCCACGGCCGCTGGTAGGTGGGCGGCACCTGGATCATGTACATGGTGTTGCCCAGCCCGTCGGTCACGTCCTCCGCCTTCGAGCCGAAGTCGTACCCGGTCATGCCCACCTTCTTGGCGTCGTCCGGGTTCTTCGGGTTCAGGCGGGCGGCGTCCAGGCCGACGCCGGCCACCCCGACGTAGTTGGTCGCCCCGACCGTCCGCCCGTCCGGGATCAGGTCGCTGGTCGCCCGCCACGCCGCCTGCGGGTAGTCGGGCACCAGGAACTCGGGCACCCACGCCTCGGCCACACTCAGGTTGCCCCCCTGGTACCACGCCTGGTGCGGGTCCATGCGGCGGATCATCGGCTTGTTGTCCATGTACTTGGTCAACTCGGCCAGGAAGCTGACCCGGTGCTCGGGCTGGTACGGCAGGCCCTGGCTGGAGCCGGGCAGTTTGCGGTCGTCCGACTTGGCGTCGCGGGCGAGCGCCCCCTGCGGCAGTTGCTGGGCCTTGTTCAGCGCCTCGTTGATCAGCCCGCCGGTCGGCTTGCCGTCGACCGCCCTGGAAGCCAGGGCGAACACCCCGCCCTCGCCGGAGTAGATGCCCATCTTGCCGCGGGCGAGCATGCCCTGGCGGGCGAACACCGGCTCGACGTCCTTGCTGAACACGTCTTCGGTCCAGGTGAACTCGCCGCTCAGGGTGACGATCGCCCCGTCGCGGGAGACGTCGATGCGGTTGCCCGACTGGTTCGGCGTGCCGCCAGGGGTGCCGGGGCCGCCGGGGTAGCCGGGGCCACCCGGACCGGGGTAGCCGGGACCGCCGGGACCGGGATAGCCGGGGCCGCCACCAGGGCCGCCGGGGGCCGGGGGCGGCGGGGGCGGGGGCGGAGGGCCTTGCGCGTTCTCGTCGTCCGAGCCGGACTTGCCTTTCCGCGGGTTGTCGGCCTCCGGATCTTTGCCGCCGCCGCCCTTGCCCGGCCCACCCGGGCCGGGGTACGGCGAGCCGGGGCCGGGGCCAGGGCCGCCGCCAGGACCGCCGGGGCCGGGGTACGGCGAACCGGGGCCGGGGCCGCCGGGGACACCGCCAGGCCCACCCGGACCGGGGTAGCCGGGGCCGCCCTCGCCGCCGGGGTAGCCGGGCCCGCCGGGGCCGTTCGGGTTGGCGTTCGGGTCGTCCAGGTTGTTCACCGCCACCGGCTGCAACCGGGCCGGCAGGCGGGAGGCGAGCAGCAGCGGGAGCATCGGGATCACTTTCTCTTCGACCGAACTCTTGGCCGCGTCCGAGTTCTTGTACTCGGCGTACATGGCGAAGGTGCCCCGCTTCTCGGTCAGGCGGGTGACGGCCACCCCGAGCACGCGGAAGTCGTTCAGCAGGAGGGCGGCCGCGGCCACCTCCGGCCGGGCCAGCGACAGCACCGACTGCAGGTCGAACCTGTTCACCTGGGCCTGATCCACTTTGGTGACGTACACCGCCACCGGCAGGTCTTTGTCCTCGTCTTCCAGGGTGTTGAGCGCCCGTTTCAGCTCCTGCGGGATGGTCAGGAAGTACGGGTTGCTGGTGAGCGTCTTCTTCGGCTTGACCGGGGCGTTGCCGCCCGGCCCGCCGGGGCCGATCGGGCCGCCGGGGCCGCCGCCCGGGGCCGGCGGCTGGAACCC
>CAYMHO010000261.1:0-10154 GCA_964390195.1 uncultured Fimbriiglobus sp.
AGCCACAACGACTTACGGCACGATTGCAATAAGTTGGCGAGCGAGGGGCCAGCCAGCACGGGGCGAAACCAGCCGCCCGCCGCGGAGCGGCGTCAGACGTTAGCCAGGGGTGAAGCGAGCGGAGCGAGCGAAACCCCTAGAACGGGAGCCAAAATGGAACAAGCCCCGGAGGGGCGACAGACGGTCTGTTCTGCCGCCCCTCCGGGGCTGGAAGTTGTGGGGTTCGCGTTCCAGGGGTTCCGTCGGTCGCTCCGCTCCCGACTCCACCCCTGGCTAACATCTGCCGCCCCTCCGGGGCGAAGCACTCGACCGGATACCGTTTCCGATGATGCCCACCCTCTCCCGCGTCTTCGTCGCCCTCCTTGCCCTCACCACCCCGGCGTTCGCCGCCGACGTGGAGCGGTGGGGACTATTCGAAGTCACCCTGAAGGGGCCGGCGGACGGCAACCCGTTCACCGAGGTGGAACTGGCCGCCACGTTCACCAGCGGCAAACAGTCGATCACCGCCACCGGCTTCTACGACGGCGACGGCGTCTACAAGGTGCGGTTCATGCCGCCGGAACTCGGAGAGTGGAAGTACGCCACCAGGAGCAACCGCAAGGAGCTGGACGGCAAGAGTGGCACGTTCACCGCGGTGAAGCCGTCCGCAGGCAACCGCGGGCCGGTGCGGGTGCGGAACACGTTCCACTTCGAGTACGCCGACGGCACCCCGCACGTCTCGGTCGGCACCACCTGCTACGGGTGGGTTCACCTGGGCGACAAGATCGAGGGGCAGACGCTCGCGTCGCTGAAGAAGGCGCCGTTCAACAAGGTGCGGATGTGCGTGCTGCCCAAGTGGTACAACTACAACCGCCTGGAGCCGCCGCGGTACCCGTTCGCCGGCAAGCCGCCCAAAGACTGGGACTTCACCCGCTTCAACCCCGACTTCTTCCGTCACGTCGAAGACCGCATCCTCGACTTGCAACAGCTCGGCATCGAGGCCGACGTGATCCTGTTTCACCCCTACGACGAAGGCCACTGGGGGTTCGACCGCATGTCGGCCGACGCCGACGACCGCTACCTGAAGTATGTCGTCGCCCGGCTGGCCGCCTACCGCAACGTGTGGTGGAGCCTGGCCAACGAGTTCGACTTCATGAAGGAGAAGAAGCTGGCGGACTGGGAGCGGTACCTGAAGATCGTTCACGAGGCCGACCCGCACCGACACCTGCTGTCCATCCACAACGGCACCGAGTTGTTCAACCAGACCGACCCGCGGATCACCCACGCGAGCATTCAGAACGGGTCGGCGGTGGCCGACTTCGGCCGGGCGGTGCTGTACCGCGACGTGTACAAGAAGCCCATCGTGTTCGACGAGGTGAAGTACGAGGGGGATCTTGTGCAGCGGTGGGGGAACCTGACGCCCGAGGAGATGGTGCACCGCTTCTGGCAGGGCACGATCGCCGGCACCTACGTCGGCCACGGCGAGACGTACATGGAGCCGGAGCACAAGATTTGGTGGTCGAAGGGGGGAGTGCTGCGGGGGAAGAGTCCGGAGCGGATCGCCTTCTTGCGGAAGGTGATCGAGGACGGCCCGAAGGAGGGCATGGAGCCCATCGACAAGTGGCAGGACGAGAAAACGGCCGGCAAGAAGGGCGAGTACTACCTGGTGTACTTCGGCAAGGAGAAGCCGACCGAGTGGGCGGTGGAAGTGCCGGGCAAGAAGGAATTGCCGATGACCGTGACGGCCGATGTGCTCGACACCTGGAACATGACGACGACGAAGGTGGACGGCACGTTCACCCTGAAGCCGAAGGGCGACTACCGCATGGCGGCCGACGCGGCGGTCAAGCTGCCGGGCACGCAGTACTTGGCGGTTCGGCTAAAAGTCCAGGGGAAATAACCGATGCGATCCCTCGTCATGCTCCTTCTGCCCGTCGTCGCCCTGGCCGGCCCGCGGGTGGACATCTCCCCGGACAACGGCCGCGGGGATGTGCTCGCCCCCGGCTGGCAACACTGGCGAATCGCGGAGAAACCGGCCGCGACCGCGTCCGCCAAGTTCGGTGACATCGGGGTGTCAGTGAGGGCGGTGGGCAAGGACGCCGCGCTCGCGGCCGGGTGGTGGAAGGCGGGGTTCGACCACCCGGCGCGGATGGCGTCGGACGGCGTGACCGCTCCCGGCCTTGAGTTGGTGTTCTCCGGGTTGCCGGCCGGGAAGCACTCGCTCGCCACCTTCCACAACCTGCTGACGGACGTAAAGCCGGCGGCGATCACGGTGAGCGTCGGCACGTCGAAGGCGACCGTCACGCCGACGGTGCGGGCGACCGACGATCAGGATGTGGCGAGTTGCTTCGTCACCTTCACCGCCGAGGCCGGCAAGGACGTCGTCGTCACGATCGCCGGTAACAGTGGGGTGACACTGAACGGGTTCGAACTGGATCGGGCAGACCCCGTGAAGCGTGCCGGTAAGCCGTCGCCGGTGACGGATGACGAACACGCCCCCGAGAACCCGGTGCTCAAGTGGCGTGCGGGAGTGGGTGCGACGAGCCACCGTATCTACCTGGGCGCCGATGCGAGCAGGCTGGAATTGCTGGGTGAAACGAAGGAGCCGACTTTCACCCCGAAGAGCCTGACGCACCACGCGGCGTACTTCTGGCGGGTGGACGAGGTGAACCCGGAAGGCGTCGTCACCGGCGAAGTGTGGCGGTTCCGTGTGCGGCATCTGGCGTTCCCAGAAGCCGAAGGCTACGGGCGATTCGCCATCGGCGGGCGGGGCGGGAAGGTGATGGAGGTGACGAACCTGAACGACAGCGGGCCGGGCAGTCTGCGAGAAGCGGTCGAAGCGAGCGGCCCGCGGGTGGTGGTGTTCCGCGTCGGCGGGTTGATCGAGCTGAAGTCGAAGTTGGTGGTCCGGAACCCGTACCTCACGGTCGCCGGTCAGACGGCCCCCGGCGACGGCATCTGCGTGAAGAACTACACCTTCGGCTGCTCGGACACGCACGACGTCATCTTCCGGCACGTGCGCGTTCGCGTGGGCGACGAGACCGGCACCACCAACGACGGGTGCGGGGCACGCGGGTGCGATCACATGATGTTCGACCACTGCTCCATCTCGTGGAGCATCGACGAGGGGTTCAGCTCGCGGGAGGGGCGGAACCTGACGCTGCAGCGGTGCCTGATCGCCGAGGCGCTGAACATCGCCGACCACAAGAAGTACCAGCCGGGCAAGGGGCACTCGTTCGCCGGCAGCATCTCCGGCGGCGTCGGCAGTTTCCACCACAACTTGTTGGCCCACTGCGCGGGCCGCAACTGGAGCTTGGCTGGCGGGCTGGACCGCAGCGGAACGCGGCTCGCTGGTCAACTCGATCTGCGGAACAACGTGGTCTACAACTGGCGCGACCGCACCACCGACGGCGGGGTGCGGGAACTCAACTTCGTCAACAACTTCTACCTGCCCGGTCCGGCGACCAAGACGTACACGCTGCTCAAGCCCGACCCAGCCGACTGGGACCGCGGGATGCGGGCGTTCATGGCCGGCAACGTGATCGACGGCAAGCCGGAGTTCGACGCCGACAACTGGAAGGCGTTCGTCGGGCCGGCCGAGGGGTTGAAGATGGTGCGGCAGGAGAAGCCGCTGTACGAGTCGTTCGTGAAGACGCACACGGCGAAGGACGCTTACGCCAGCGTGATCGCCGACGTGGGGGCGACGAAGCCGAAGCAGGACGCGGTGGACAAGCGGGTGATCGCCGACGTGGAGAAGCGGGGGCACACGTTCAGCGGCAGCAAGGGGAAGTTGCCCGGCATCATCGACAGCCCGAAGGACGCCGGCGGGTGGCCGGAGTACAAGGGCGGCGACGCCCCGACGGATTCGGACCACGACGGCCTGCCCGACGAGTGGGAGACGACTCACGGGCTGGACCCGAAGAATGCCGAGGATGGGAAGCAGTTCCGCCGCGACGGGTACACGCACCTCGAACACTACCTGAACGAACTGGCCAGCCCGACGACGCGGCCGAGTGCGGATCCTAAGTACCGCGAGACGATCCGCAAGCGGGCGACTGCGGCGGTGGCGGGTGCAAAGGTGGAGGGGACGAAGGCGGACGCGGCGGTGAAGGTGGTGGAGGCGCATTACACCGGGGTGAACGACGCCCACTTCGACCGCGACGAGGCGGTTAAGGCGGCAGCCAGTGACACCGAGGTGTCAGCAGCTCGTGAGCGGGCGGCGATGGCGGTGGGGAAGGTTCACAAAACGTTCACCGACGACCTGGCCGCACTGCTGACGGCCGAGCAGTGCGACGCGGTGAAGGACGCCATGACCTACGGCGTGCGAACGAACACCTACCGCGTGTACTGCGAGATGTTGCCCAAGCTGACCGACGAGGAGAAGCAGACGATCCGCGACTTCCTGCTGGCGGGCCGGGAAGAGGCGTTGGTCGCGGGAGGGGCGGACGAGAAGCACGAGAAGTTCCGCATCGCGAAGGGGAAGATCGCCAACTACCTGAGCAAGCGGGGCTACGACCTGAAGGCGGCCGAGAAGGAGTGGGCGGCGAAGAAGAAGTAGGTCGTGGTCGAGCGACCGCGAAGCGGGAGTGAGGCCCGACGTCAAACCAGATCGCTCAGAAGTAATTGGCCGTCGGGCCTCACCCGGCCTCCGGCCGGTGTTCGACCACGACCTACAGGTGTCACCCATGCGAACCATCACCACCCTCCTCCTGTTCGCATCCGCCGCCGTCGCCCAGTATCCGACGGTGCCACCCGCGGTGCAGAAGGCGGAGGACGACCGTCGGGCGGCCTACGAGAAACCGGAGAACGAGGCGTGGGACAAGGCCCAACCTGAACTGGCCGCGTGGGCGAAGAAGGGCAAGCCGTTCATCCCCGGTGCGGCGAAGCCGGGCGATCTGCCACAAGCGGACATCCCGGCGTTCCCCGGTGCGTGGGGCGGCGGCATGTACAGCTTCGGTGGGCGGGGCGGCACGGTGTACGCCGTCACCAGTCTGGAAGACTCCGGGCCGGGCACTCTGCGAGAGGCGTGCAACGCCGTCGGCCCGCGGATCGTCGTGTTCAACGTCGCCGGAACCGTTCATCTGAAGAACCGCATCCGCATCCGGGCACCGTACATCACGATCGCCGGGCAGACCGCACCGGGCGACGGCATTTGCGTCCGCGGGGCGACGGTGAGCGTTGACACGCACGACGTGGTGATCCGCCACCTGCGGTTCCGCCGTGGGGAAACGGACGTGGCCAACCGGGATGACTCGCTCGGCGGCAACCCGGTCGGCAACATCATCATTGACCACTGCTCGGCGAGCTGGGGGCTGGATGAAAACATCTCCATGTATCGCCACATGTATCAGCCCGACGGATCTAACAAGGAGTTGAAGCTGCCGACCGTCAACATCACGATTCAGTGGTGCATCTCGTCGGAGGCGATGGACACGTACAACCACTCGCTCGGCAGCACCATCGGCGGGCACAACAGCGCGTTTCACCACAATTTGTGGGCGAACAACGCCGGCCGCAACCCGAGCATCGGCATGAACGGCGATTTCAATTTCGTGAACAACGTCATCTACAACTGGCGGCACCGCACGGTGGACGGCGGCGACCAGACCAGTCAGTATCAGGTCATCAACAACTACTACAAACCCGGTCCGGCGACCCCGGAGAGTGCCATCGGCCACCGCGTGTTGAAGCCGGACGGGCGGCGGGCGCCCGGCGACAAGACCGGCCCCCGCGAGTGGGGCAAAGCCTATGTGGCTGGCAACGTGGTGGCGGGGAACGACGCGGTGAGCAAAGACAACTGGGCCGGTGGGGTGCAGATCGACGGCGACGACGACCCGAAAGTCATCCTCCCGCGGGTGAAGGCCGAGAAGCCGTTCCCGATGCCGAAGTTGCCGGAGCTTCAACCGGCGGCCGAAGCCTACGAATCCGTGCTCGAACACGTCGGGGCGACTCTACCGAAGCGGGACGCGGTGGACGCCCGCATCGTCGAGGCGGTTCGCAAGGGCACCGCCGCGGACGGCACCAAACAGGGCGTCATCACCGACGTGAAGCAGGTGGGCGGATACCCGAAGTACGCCGGCGACCGCGTGACCGACACCGACGGCGACGGGATGCCCGACGGGTGGGAGAGGGAGCACGGGCTGAACCCGAACGACGCCACCGACGCGGCGAAGGACGCGACCGGCGACGGGTACACGAACGTGGAGAAGTACCTGAACGCTCTTGACCCCGCGACGAAGGTCGATTGGAAAGACCTGCGGAACAACACCGACCGGCTGATGCGTCGGAAGTGACCGCGGGGGATGACACCGTGAGCGGGATCACCTGGGGCGAGTTGGAGCGGCGGTTCGCGGCGGCCGACCGCAAGCGGGTGGCGACGGTGTCGCTGCGGGCGGCCGAGCGGGTCGCCCCGGTCATCGCGTCAGCCGCCGACGTGTACGGTCCGGAAGCGCTGGAGTGGCTGAACGCAATCACCGCCGTGCTGCGGACGGTGGAACACTTCTTGACCGGCTCGCCGGTGTCGCGGTTCACCCTGGATCTGGCCGCCGACATCGCCCGTGCCACCGCCACCGCCGCGGCCGGGGTGGTGCGGCTGATGGGGCCGTCGAAGGCGGCGGAGGACGCGGAACTGGCGTTCGCGGCGGCGGCGTTCGCGGCCGACGTGTGCCGCAGTTCGCACCCGCAACGGGCGGCGGCATCAGCGGTGCAGGGGGTGCGGGCGGCGGACGCGACGGGGCTGGTGTCGCGGGCACTGCTCGACACCGACGTGGCCAAGCTGGACGGCGACCCGTTCGGCCTGCTCTGGCCGCTCGGCGAACCCGACTGGTGGACCGAGGGGAGGGAGCGACTGGAGGCGGCCGGCCCGCTGGTGCGGGTGCTGGGGTGAAACGAGTTGGCCCCTGGGCTTGGCCGCCCCCGGATTGGTGGGACAGCCTACTGCCAGGGGCCGTTGAGACCGCACGCCATTTCAGTCTACCAGTCGCCGAGCACTTCGCCACCGTCCCGCGTGACCATCGCCCAGAATGTGGTTTCTGCAATCGACGGGCGGAGTGTCCGGACGCTGCCGTCCATCAAGGAGACAACCAACCCGGCCCGGTGGAGGGCGTGCAGACGGTCCTGTTTTGCGGTTCGCGGGTCAGGCAGAACGTCGAACGTCACACCGGGAACGGACGGGCGAGTGACAGGCGGGTTTCCCGTGGTGACGGGCACCACGTCCTTCCAACCCGGATCGGCGAACGTGGCCCGCCGCGAACCGCCAAGCAGACCCATGAACGCTGGCTGCCAAGTGCCGGTCCCGGAATCGTAGACCGTGTAGGCGCTCGGAGAATCGCCCGCGGGTAGTAGCAGATACCGCTCGGCGAAACAGAGAGTGTTGGAAGTACCGTCGGGGATCGATCCGGACAGGGTGGGGTGTCCGGCGAACACGTGCATGTTGGCGGAGTAACTGCTCGGCGAGTGCCCGACGTGGGCGGTCTCGCTGAGCAGCCGCACAGTCGGATCCGCCGGACTCATGAACCGCTTGTACCACCGCCAAGTCGAGTTCGGATTCTGTTGCCGGAGGCGAAGGGTGTCGGCGACGGAAGGGCCTTCGACGTAATCGAGGAGCCGCGGGAACGGGGACAGTTTCGGACCGTAGGATTCGAGCGGGTCTCCGGTTCCGGGGAGGACACCGTCATTCGCCGCCAAATAGTTGTGCATACCCAGCGTGACCTGCCGGAGCTGATTCGCGCTCTGCATCCGCAACGCGGCCTCGCGGACTTTCTGCACGGCGGGGAGGAGCAGGCCGATGAGGATGGCGATGATGGCGATCACCACCAGCAACTCGACCAGCGTGAACCCGCCGCGCGTTGACCACCGTGTCATTCGAGTTCCTCGTTCGATACAGGCGAACTGGTGTTAACTGCGTCTACGGTTTGTAGTCCGTTGCGATGCCGGAAGGTCCTGATTGAACCGGAGGGTCGGTGGCCGGGTTGGCCTCCACATACACGATTACGATCACGGTGTACTTCAAGAAATTCTGGTTGTTGTCTTTCAGATCCACCGGCGTGAGCTGCGTCTTGTAATTCCCCGTCGCCGGGGGATTGTTCGGGAGTAGGGCGGTGTTCGAACCGACGAAGATGAGATTCTGTCCGTCCTGCTTGTACCACTTCGCTTCGATCTTGCTGAGTTTGGCCGTTCCGGGGATTGTGTACGTTCCTTCGGCGTAGACGTTGGCTTTCCCGGCGGGAGGCGGTGTCGCGGGGAGGGGCGGCGGGTTCGCCTCGGTCTTTGGGGTCACGGTCGGAGCGCCAATCATGACTTGGGCTTGGGCCTTGTGGCCGATTGACAGCATGACCAGCACCGCTGTTGCCGTCCAGAGCAAGTTGCGCATCACAGTGGTTCCTGAGGTCGTTCGGGCGGGTGTGAATCGGACACTTGTGACGTTATGTAGCTGGGGGGGGGGCGCCGGGAGTCAACAGCAATTAACGTCAGACCGCGCGAAAATTTCGTGAAGGTGTCGGCTCGTCATTTCCGGACGGTTTCGGCCTACAACACCTGTCCGGCACGCTGCCGGTCCTTTTCCCCGCCGGAGTCCCCGCATGTCCCGCCGTCGATGGGTCGCGGCCGTCGCCGCCCTGCTGGCCCCGCTCGCCGCGTTCGCCCAGGAGAAGCCGTTGAAGTACCCGACGACCAAGAAGGTGGACGTGGTCGACACCTACCACGGCACCAAGGTGGAAGACCCGTACCGCTGGCTGGAAGACGACGTCCGCAAATCGAAGGACGTGGCCGACTGGGTGGCCGAGCAGAACAAGATCACCGACGCCTACCTGGCCGCCATCCCCGAACGCGACGCCATCAAGAAGCGGATCACCGAGCTGTACGACTTCGAGAAGTTCACCGCCCCGAGCAAGAAGGGGGGCAAGTACTTCTACAGCCGGAACAGCGGGTTGCAGAACCAGTTCGTGTGGTACGTGCAGGACTCGCTCGACGGCGAGCCGCGGGAGCTGCTCGACCCGAACAAGTGGAGCAAGGACGGCACCGTCGCGCTGAGCGGGCTGTCGGCCAGCGACGACGCCAAGTACCTGGCCTACGGGAAGAGCGAGAGCGGGTCCGACTGGCAGACGTGGGGGGTGATCGACATCGCCACCGGCAAGCCGCTCGCGGACGAGTTGAAGTGGGTGAAGTTCAGCAGCGCGAGCTGGACGCCGGACGGCAAGGGGTTCTTCTACAGCCGCTTCCCCGAGCCGACCGGCGACGCCAAGTTCCAGGCGACGAACGAGAACCAGACGCTGTACTACCACCGCGTCGGCACCCCGCAGGGTGACGACGTGCTGGTGTACCGGCGGCCGGACAACCCGAAGTGGACGATCGGCGGGGGCGTGACCGAAGACGGGCGGTACCTGGTCATCACCATCGGCGACGGCACCACCGGCGACAACACCCGCGTGACGTACCGCGACCTGCTCGAGCCGCTCGCCGCCCCGGTGGACCTGATCGACAAGCACGAGCGGAAGTACGACTTCATCGGCAACGACGGCCCCATCTTCTACTTCGACACCGATGACGCCGCCCCGAAGGGGAAGGTGATCGCCATCGACACCCGCAAGCCGGAGAAGAAGAACTGGACGACGATCGTCCCCGAGGCGAAGGACAAACTGGGCGGGGTGAGCTACGTCGGCGGGCAGTTCGTGTGCAACTACCTCCAGGACGTGAAGACGGTGGTGAAGTGCTACGCCACCGACGGCAAGCCCGTCCGCGACGTGGAACTGCCCGGCATCGGCTCGGCCGGCGGGTTCGGCGGGAAGACGACCGACACCGAGACGTTCTACACGTTCACCAGCTTCAACCGGGCGGGCGAGATCTACCGGTACGACCTGCTCACCGGTAAGAGCACCCTGTTCCGTCAGCCGAAGGTGAAGTTCACCCCGGACGAGTACGAGGTGAAGCAGGTGAAGTACAAGAGCAAAGACGGCACCGAGGTGCCGATGTTCATCTGCCACAAGAAGGGGATCAAGCTGGACGGCACCAACCCCACCCTGCTGTACGGGTACGGCGGGTTCAACATCTCGCTCACCCCCAGCTTCAGCGTCAGCCGGTTGCAGTGGATGGAGATGGGCGGGGTGCTGGCGGTGGCCAACCTGCGGGGCGGCGGGGAGTACGGGGAGGACTGGCACCGGGCCGGCACCAAGCTGAAG
>CAYMHO010000262.1:0-10115 GCA_964390195.1 uncultured Fimbriiglobus sp.
AAGATGTGCGCCTTCACCTCGTCCGTCATGCCGTGCCCGGTGTCGGTCACGCTCAACTGGGCGTACTCCCCCGCCCGCACGTCCGGGTCGCCGCCCACCTGATCCGGCTCCAGGGTGACGGCCCGCGTCTCCACCGCCAGCCGCCCGCCGGCCGGCATGGCGTCGCGGGCGTTCACCACCAGGTTCATGAGCACCTGTTCGACCTGCCCGGGGTCGGCGGTCACCGCCGGCAGCCGCGGGTCGAGGGCGGTGGTCAGCACCACGTCCTCGCCGATCAGCCGGCCGAGCATCCGCTCGGCGTGGGCGACCACCCCGTTCAGGTCGAGCACCACCGGCTCGATCACCTGCTTGCGGCTGAACGCCAGCAGTTGGCGGGTGAGGGCGGCCGCCCGCTCGCCGGCGGACCGGATCTCGACCACCTCCTCCCGCCGCGGGTCGGCCGGCGGCATTCGCACCAGCAGCAGGTCGGCGTACCCGGAGATGACGGTGAGCAGGTTGTTGAAGTCGTGGGCGATGCCGCCGGCCAGCCGCCCGACGGCCTCCATCTTCTGCGCCTGGCGGAACTGCTCCTCCAGCTTCCTCCGGTCGGTCACGTCCAGCACCTGACCGCCGACCGCCGGCCGGCCGGCCGAGTCCTCGACCGGAAACTTGAGGGTGATGAAATGCCGGGTCCGCCCGCCGAGCGTGGCCGATTCCTCGGTCTCGGTCGGCCGCCCGTGGTCGAGGACCGCCCGGTCACTCCGGCGGAAGAGGGCGGCCGTTTCGGGCGGCCAGAAGTCGGCGTCCGTCCGCCCCTCCCAGTCGCGGCGGGGCGGGTCGAACTGCTCCTCCCACCGGCGGTTGGCGTACACGTACCGCCCGGCCGCGTCCTTGACGAACGCCACCGCCGGGGTGTTGTCCATGAACGCGCGGAACGCCGCCTGACTCCGCCGCAGGGCCACCTCCGCCCGCACCTTCTCCGTCACGTCGCGGAACACCAGCACCGCCCCGTGCACCACCCCGTCGGCCCCGCGGATGGGGGCGGCGCTGTCGTCCACCACCCGCTCCTGCCCGCCCTTATCCCGCAGGGCCACCCCGTTCGCCAGCCCGACCACCCCGCCCTCCCGCAAGGCCCGCCGGGCCGGGTTCTCGGCCGGTTGGCGGGTGGCCTCGTCCCGCAGGTCGAACACCCGCTCCAGCGGTTGCCCGACGGCGTCCGCCTGCCACCCGGTCATCCCCTCGGCCACCCGGTTGAGGAACGTCACCCGCTCCTCCCGGTCGGTCACGATCACCCCGTCCCCGATGCTCTCCAGGGTGGTGCCGAGCAACTGCCGCTCCGCCCGCAGCAGGTCGAGAGCGGCCCGCAACTCGGCCGTCCGCTCCTCCACCCGCCGTTCCAGTTCGGCGTTCGCCTGCCGCAGTTCGGCCTCCGCCTGCTTGCGGGCGTCGATCTCCCGGTGCAGCTCTTCCGGCAGCCGCATGCTCACGAACGTCGGCGCCACCCGCACCAGCGCGAACACCGTCACCCACGAGATGACGGCGGTGACCAGCTTCATCACGCCGGCCACCCGGTACCCCGGCCACCAGAAGATGACCGCCTCCATCAGGTGGGTGCTGCCGCACAGCAGGATGAAGGCGACGAACAGCCACACCACCCGGCGGAACGGCAGATCGGGGCGGCGGCGGAGGAAGTAGCCGAGCACCAGTGGGATGGCGAAATACGCCGACCACACGCCCAAGTCGGACAGGATGTGCAACCAGCCGTGCCCGGCCGACCACCCTCCACACTCCCACCGCCGCGGGAAATCGGAAGTGTCGAACAATCGGCTGACGAATTCCACATCAACACCTCGCTGGTGAATTCGGACGAACGGCCGACCCGCACAATCTGTGCAGAGTCAATCTACCACCTCCGGGGCGGACGGGCGCCGGCCGCTCGCCCTTGACCGGCCCTTCCCGCCCGGAGTACCATCCCGCCCCGCGGTGACGGACCACCGCCGTCCGGCATTGGATGCCCGCGATGTTCGCCGCCGACCCGCCCACCGACTGGCCGTACTTCCGGGCGCTGCACGACCTGCTGCCGGAACCGTTCTTCCACACCCAGGCGTTCCTGCTGTTCTTCGCCGTGGTGGCGGCCGTCTACTGGCTCATCCCCCGCAAGCGGACCCTGCTGCGGGTGTGCTGGCTGGTGGTCGCCAGCTTCCACTTCTACGCCGCCTGGAGCTTCGAGCTGGCGTTCCTGGTGCTCGCCACCACCGTCGCCGACTACACCCTCGCCCGGCTGATGGACGGCACCGACCGCAAGAGGCTGCGGCTCGGGCTGCTGCTCGCCAGCGTCGGCATGAACCTCGGCATCCTGTGTTACTTCAAGTACAAGAACTTCTTCCTCGACTCGATGAACGAGGCGCTGCTCAAGCTCGGCCAGCCGGCCGCCTTCGGCACCCTCAAGATGATCGTGCCTTTCGGCATTTCGTTTTACACGTTCGAGGCGATCAGCTACGCGGTTGACGTGTACACCCGAAAGGTCAGGGCCGAGCGGAGTTTGCCGCACTTCCTGCTGTTCATCCTGTTCTTCCCCCACCTGGTGGCCGGGCCGATCGTGCGGGCGGGCGACTTCCTGCGGCAGGCGCACCGGCCGAAGCGGTGGAACTGGCTGCGGGTGCAGACCGGGGTGCAGTTCTTCCTGCTCGGCGTGTTCAAGAAGATGGCCATCGCCGACCGGCTGGCGCTGTTCTGTGACCCGGTGTTGCAAGAACCCGAGAAGTACGGGTCGGCGGCGGTGTGGTTCGCCGTACTGGCGTACTCGGTGCGGATCTACGCCGACTTCAGCGGCTACTCCGACATGGCCGTCGGGCTGGCCCACCTGCTCGGCTACCGACTGACGCTCAACTTCCACCAGCCGTACCTGTCCGTGAACGTGTCCGACTTCTGGCGGCGGTGGCACGTCAGCCTGAGCAGTTGGCTGCGGGACTACCTGTACATCCCGATGGGCGGGAGTCGGGGAAGTGGGTGGGCGACGAACCGCAACCTGCTGGTGACGATGGCGCTCGGCGGGCTGTGGCACGGGGCGGCGTGGAGTTATGTGATCTGGGGAGCGCTGCACGGCCTGTTCCTGATCGTGCACCGGCAGTTCCGCGGGTGGGCGGAGACCAAGCCGACGCTGACCAAAGTGCTGACCTCGTGGCCGGGCACGGCGGCGCGGGTGGCGGTCACCTTCGGCTGCGTGACTTTCGCGTGGGTGTTCTTCCGCCCGGACTTCGCCGGCAGCGTGGCGGTGCTGAAGCGGATGTTCGTCCACCACTCCGGCTCGCCGCTGCCGCTGAGCAACACCAGCCTGCTGGTGACGGTGGGCGTCGTGTTCGGCGGGATGGTGCTTTGGAAAACGGGGGCGTTCCAGTGGGTGTGGACGCGACTGCACCCCACGCTCGCCGGCATCGGGTACGCCCTCTGCCTGACCGCCGCCATGCTCCTCGCCCCGCCCGACGGCAAGGGGTTCATCTATTTCACCTTCTGAGGCGGGTGCCGCCCGGCAGGCGGCACCTACGAGGCTCACATGCGTCGTCGGGCTGCTGTCGCCGTGCTGGTCGCCGTCGGGCTGTTCGCCGCCGTGCAGCTCGGGTTCGGCACCGCCGCCGACACCGACGCACGGTTGCGCGACCCGGCCTTCGCCGACAAGTTCGCCAAACTGGAGCGGCTGAAATGCGACCGCCCGGCGGTCATGCTCGGCAGTTCCCGCACACTACTGGGTTTCCACGCCGAACGGTTCGAGCAGGCAACGGGTTCAGCCGCGTTCAACTTCGGCACCCCCGCCACCGGCCCCATCACTCACCTGGTGTATTTGAACCGGCTGCTCGATCGCGGCATCACGCCGAAGGTGTTGCTGCTCGAAGTGTTACCGCCGATGCTGGCGGACGGCGACGGCGGGCCGATCGAGCAGACGTTCCTGAGCGGCGAGCGGCTGACCGGCGACGAGGTGGCGACGGTGGAGGGGTTCGGCTTCCGCCCGGACGCCGTGCGGCCGAAGTGGCGGGAGAGCGTGTACGCCCCGTGGTACAGCCTGCGGTGTCAGGTGGTCGGGCGGCTGGCCCCGAGTTGGCTGCCGTGGAACCACCGGTACGACTGGGGCCGGAAGACGGACCCGCACGGCTGGGCGACTCCCCCGCGGACGAGCGTGACGGAGGAGGAACGGGGCGAACAGGTGGCGAAGGCGCGGGCCGAGTACGCCGACACGCTCGCCGGGCTGAACCCGCAGGGGCGGCCACTCGACGCGGTGAAGCGGATCGTGACGATCTGCCGCGAGCGTGGCATTCCCGTGGTGCTAGTGCTCATGCCGGAGGCGACGACGTTCCGCGCGATGTACCCGGCCGGGCTGGACGAGCGGATCGACGGAACGCTGAAATCGCTAGGCGTTCGGCTGATCGACGCCCGCGGGTGGCTGCCCGATGACGCCTTCTATGACGGGCACCACCCGTTCACCGGCGGGGCGGAGCGGTTCACCGACGAGCTGGCGAAGCGGCTTCCTGCGGGGGACACGCCGTGAGGGTGACGCTCGTTCCTGTAGCCGGCCTCTGTGAGGCCGGTCCGACCGGCCTCACAGAGGCCGGCTACAGCAGACCGCGCCCCCGTGGTCGTACCGCCATCCTCGCCGGCGTCGTGGTGTTCGTGGCCGTCCAGTTCGGCGTTCACTCCGCGGTTCAATCCGGCTCCACCCCGCTGCGGGATCCGATTTACGCCGAGAAGTTCGACACGCTGAAGCGTCACCCCGAGTTCTTCGCCGGCACTTCTGAACGGCATCGGCTGATCGCCATCGGTAGCAGCCGAACGCAATTGTGCCTCGACGCCACGCAGTTGAGCGACGACCGCCGCACCGCCTTCAACTTCGCCGCCGCCGGGTGCGGCCCCGTCACCGACGCCCTGTATCTGCGGCGGTTGCTGGATGCCGGGTTGAGGTGCGAGACGGTCCTGGTGGAACTTCACCCGGCGATGCTGGCCGACCACAACCCGCCGTTCGAAGCGCCGTGGTTGCACGCCTACCGCCTGCGGTCGGACGAACCAGACATCCTGCGGAGCTACGGGTGGGACATCGAAACACCGCCGCAGTTCCGCACCGGGGGGCAACTCTCGTCGGCCCACACCTACCGCTTCGCGCTGTTGAACGCCGCCCACCCGAAGCTGCTGCCGAGTCCGTTCGGCCTGAACACGGCCGGCCGCATGGACGACCGCGGGCACGTCCCCGGCATCCCGGTGAAGGCCGAAGACCGCCCGCGGTTTCTGGCCGACGCCCACGCCACCTACGCCCGGGCGTTCGCCGACTACCGCCCCGGCGGGCCGGCGGTGGCGGCCGTGCGAGACATGCTCACGCGACTCCAGGCCCACGGGATTCAGCCGCTCCTGCTGTTCACCCCCGAGTCGCCCACCTTCCGCTCGTGGTACGGCGAAGCCGGTGACACCGCGGTGTCACTGCTCGCGCAGTCGCTGGCCTCGGAGTTCGGCGTGCCGCTGATCGACGCCCGCGGCTGGCTGCCCGACGACGAACTGGCCGACGGCCATCACGCCATGCCGGCCGGGGCGAAGCTGTTCACCGAGAAGTTGTCGGTTGTGCTGCGGGAGATGGGGCGATGATCCCGAACCTGGCGAGCGGCCCGCGTCAGCGGGCCGGTTCCCGAAACCCACCAGCCCGCTTACGCGGGCCGCTCGCCACATTCGCGGCATTCGTGCTACTCGTGGTGGCACTCAACCTCGCCTTCTCCGTCGCCCTGGATCACGGGCCGCCGCACCTCCGCGACCCCGAGTACGGCCTGCGGCTGAACTCGCTCCGCAATCGCCTCGCAGAACACCCGACCCGCCCGCCGGTGCTGGTCGTCGGCAGTTCCCGCACCGGCCAGGGCATCCGCCCCGGCGTGTGCGAACCGGCCGACGGGCCGCTCGTGTTCAACATGTCGCAGGCCGGCGGCGGGCCGGTGTCGCAGGTGCTCACGCTGCGGCGACTCTGGGCCGACGGGATCCAACCCGCCGGCGTGGTGCTCGAATACTGGCCGCCGTTCCTGCGGGGCGACGGCACCTACCACGAGCAGCACCGCCTCGACGCCAAGCGGTTGCGGCCGGCCGACGAGCCGACGGTGCGGGAGTTCTTCGACACACCAGACGAAGCGTGGGCCGGCCGCTCCGGCGATTCGGTCGTCCCGCTCGTCGCCCACCGACACACCGTCGTCAGTCGCGTCTGCCCGGAGTTGCTGCCGCACACTTCTCGCACCGATCCCATCTGGCGGAACGTGGACGGCTGGGGTTGGTGGCCGGGGCGAATCTCCGCGACGCCGGAGCAGGTCGAAGCGGGGTGGCCGGCGGTCGAGGCGTTCTACCGCCCGATGTACGAGGGGTATTGCGTCCACCCGCAGCACGCGGCCGCCTACCGCACGGTGTTGAAGGAGTGCCGCGAGCGTGGCCTGCGGGTGGTCCTCATCCGCATGCCCGAGACCGCCCGCTTCCGCACGTTGCAGACGAGCGAGTCCGAGCGGCTGGGCGAAGAGTTCTTGAACGACGTCGTTCGCGAGTTCGGCGTGACCGTCATCGACGCCCGCTCCTGGGCGGACGGCTCGCACCTGCCCGACGGCTTCCACCTGACGCAACCCGGAGCGGAGGCGTTCACCCGGCGGCTGATGCCGGAAGTGCGGACGGTGCTGAAGTAGCCGCAGGCGAGCGCGTCGGAGGTTTGACGCGCTCGCCTGCGGCTCGCGGCTACAATCCCCTTGCTCTCCCCCGCGGTGACTCATCATGCCCCTCTACCCACTCACCTTCCGCCCGCAGTTCAAGTCCATGTTGTGGGGCGGGGACCGGCTGCGGGCGATGTTCGGCGAGCCGGCGTCGGCCGACCCGACCGGCGAGGCGTGGGTGCTGTCGGACGTGCCGGGGAACGAGTCCGTGGTGGCCAACGGCCCGCTCGCCGGTCGGACGCTCCGGGAGGTGATCACGGCCGACCCGGCGGGAATGTTCGGCGACCACCCGCCGGCCGACGGCCGCTTCCCCCTGCTACTCAAGTTCATCGACGCCCGCACGGAGTTGTCGGTGCAGGTTCACCCGACCGACCGGCAGGCCCTGCTGCTGGAAGGCGGCGGCAAGCGGGGGAAGACCGAGGCGTGGGTGGTGATCGACGCGGACGCCAACACCAGCCGGCTGTACGCCGGGTTCCGGCCGGGGGTGACGGCGGAGATGTTCGTGACCGCCATGGAACTGGGGCGGGTACCCGAGTTGCTCCACCGCTTCCCGCCCGAGCCGGGGGACTGCCTGTTCCTCGAAGCCGGCACCGTCCACGCCATCGGGGCGAACGTGCTGCTGTTCGAGGTGCAGCAGACGTCCGACATCACCTACCGCCTGTACGACTGGGACCGCGTCGACCCGAAGACGAAGCAGCCCCGCGAGCTGCACGTCGAGAAGGGGCTGGCGTGCGCGAACTTCGACCGCGGGGAGTGCGACCCGGTGCTGCCGCGGTCGGACGGCTTCCGCGAGCGGCTGGTGGACTGCCCGCACTTCACCCTGCACCGCACGCGGACGAACCGGCCGGGGGCGGTGGGCGAACCGGGCCGCTGCACGGCGGCGGTGTGCGTGAAAGGCCGCGGGCGGATCGGTGACATCCCGGTGTCGGCGGGAACGACGGTGCTGCTGCCTGCGGCGTCCGGCCTGGTGACGGCCACCCCGGACGGCGACTGGACGCTGCTCGAGTGCGGGGCGGGGGTGGGGGCGTGAGTGATGCTGGGAGCGCGGGCGTCCCGCCCGCACCGGAACCAGAAGCGGGCGGGACGCCCGCGCTCCCAGCGAAAGCTCATGGCCTTCGGCGGTGGCTGTACCTGTCGCTCGGGTTGCTTTGCCTCGGGCTGGCCGGCGTCGGGGCGGTGGTGCCGGTGCTGCCGTGCACGCCGTGGGTGCTGGCGGCCAGCTTCTTCTTCGCCCGCAGTTCGGAGCGGTTCACCCGCCTGCTCCGCCGCTCGCCCTACTTCGGCCACATCATCCGCGACTGGGAGGCGCACCGCGGCATCCGCCCGTGGGTGAAGGCGACCGCCGTCACTTGCGTCACCCTGTTCATGACCGGGATGGGCATCTTCCTGGACGTGTCGTGGTGGGCGAAGGGGAGCGCCATCGGGCTGGCAGCCGTCGGCGTGTGCGTCATCCTGTTCGTCATCCCGACGGTGCGGGTGAAGAAGGTGACAGTGACGCCGACGGGCGAACCGGACCTGGGAAAATCGTCCGGCGAGTCGGCCGGGGTGTAGGCCTACCGCCCGGCTCGCGGGATGGTGGGTAACGGGAGGGAGGCGTCCGGCGGGGTCGGCCGCGGGGCGGGCAGCGGGGTGCCGGGCTTGGCCGGGTCGGCCTCCCGCGGGTACGGCAGGGTGCGGGTGTCTTCCGCCCGCGGCCGCGGCTTGGGCAGCGAGGTGCGGTCCAGTTGGTACAAGGCGGTGATCGGTTTGGCCGGCACCGCAGGCCCGCCGCCCGGCACCAGCGGCTCGACGGCCACGTCGTCCACGAACGCCGACCCCGGCCCGGTGACGGCGAACGTGACCGACAACCTGCCCGACTCCGGCACCCGCCGGTACAGGGCGTACCGCTTCCACGTCGGGGCCAGGGTCACCCGCACGCCCAGCGGCTCCCCGCCGGCCGAGTCGAACGCCAGCAGCCCGTCGGCCGACACCCCCACCCCGCCCTTCACCCAGAAGCTGACCCGCGCCCACGTGCCCGGCGGCAGTTCGACCGGCGGGCTGTCCGCCGCCA
Source organism: uncultured Fimbriiglobus sp. (assembly GCA_964390195.1). GTDB lineage: Bacteria > Planctomycetota > Planctomycetia > Gemmatales > Gemmataceae > JALHQU01. The sequence goes on from CAYMHO010000262.1 coordinate 8,740, forward strand.
CGAACGACCGCTCGAGCGCCTCCGCCGGTTCGGCCCCCGGCTTGCCGGTCAGGGAAAGCGCCAGGCAGTGCGAGCCGAGGGTCGGCCGCGGGGCGACGGCGGCGCGGGTGGCGGCCGTCGGCACCGGCCGGCCGGGGGCGTTGCGGGCGGGGTCGAACTCGTCGGCCGCGACCGGCGGGTCCTGGACGCCGGGGGTGTCGGTGTTCGCGATCGAGGCGTCCGGGAGCAGCCCGTCCAGGCTGGCCGACCGCACCTTCCACCCCGGCAGCGACGAGACGGCCGCCCCCTTCTTGTCGGCCGGGTCGCTCAGCTCGAACCCGCCGTGCGGCAGGGCGTTGCCGGCCGGCCGGCTGGTGCGGACGAGCCGGGCCAGCTCCCAGTGCTGGGGCAGCGAGTAGAAGCTGACGGCGAACGGGCTGCTGCTCGGCGCGTCCAGCGTCGCCACCGCCTGCTTCCAGTGCTCGCGGGCGATGATCCGCAGCGGGCGGAGGGCCCGCCGGGCGGCGGCATAGGCCAACTCCGGCTGGTCGTTGTCGGTCAGCTTGCTCGCCTCCTCGATCTGCGTCTGCGCCTGTTTGAACAGGCCGAGGGCGTCCGGGATGTCCGGCCCGCCGGCGGCGCAGATCAGTTGGTGCACCTCCCGCGTCTTCATGTACTGCGCCCACGCCTGCTGCCGCGCCCAGTAGGCGGCGGTGGCGGCGAACTTCTTCCGCGTGTTCTCCTGCCAGCGGTAGATGCGGCCCTTGCTCGACACGTCGGTAGTGAACACCACGGCGGCGGTGGTGTCGAACTCGGGCAGGTCGATGCGGGTGCCCTCGCCCGTCCGCTTGATGTCCTTCAACTCCTCCACCCCGGCCGCCGACACCCGCCACGCCGTCGCCCCCTCCGGGATGCGGGGGACGGTGATGCCGAGCGACGGGTTGGTCATCTGGTCGGGCACGAACTGGCTGCCGGCCCCCACCCAGATGGGCAGCACCACCGTGTCCTTCCCGGACGGGATGACCGCCGCCAGCACGTTCGGGTCGGTCGTCGGCCGCCAGGTGGCCCCCTCGGACGCGGACATGAGCAGCGGCTCCAGCAGCTCCAGTTCGACGTTCAACAGGGCGATCTCGAGCAGCCGTGGCTGGCCGTGGGTGGCGTCGGAGAGGAACTGGTCCGACCAGTACGTCAGCCCGCGGTAGCCGGACGCGACGGCGATGTAGGTCAGCAGGCGGATTTGCTCCGGGTGCGGGCCGACCGGCTTGTCGAACTTGTCGCAGTTGGCCTTGCCGAACACGGCCTGCTGGTACCACTCGGGCAGGTGTGTCTGGATGTTGGTCAGGCTCAGCTTGCCGGGGGCGGTGAGCGCCCGTCGCTGGGCCAGCCAGTCGCGGTAG
>CAYMHO010000263.1:0-10110 GCA_964390195.1 uncultured Fimbriiglobus sp.
CTGGCCTTCGCCGACCCGCGTCAGCGGGTTCGGCGGTCTGGTCCCATTCTGGGATAGCGGCAACCGGTTGCCTCAGTGGAGGCGGTCCGGTTGCCGCCTACAGGGGGAAACGGGTTGCCGCTTGAACCCCACGAGTTGAGCCCCACCCCTTCGTACCCCACTGCCGCGGCTCGGGTCACGTCATCGCGGGCTTGGAACCGACATGCCAGGGACCGTCGTCGGGTCGAGGAACACGCCGGCGGGCCGTCTGCGATACAGTCCAGCTCACATCAGAAGGGGGCGAGGTCGGCTCGCCAGGACTGGTGGGTGACCGGCTTTCCGATTGGCCACGACCGTCGCGGACGCCCAGCCTGTTCGACTGAGGTGCTCCGGGGGTCGTGCCGGGCGTCGCCTCACAGTTCCCGATCGGCCGGGACTACCCCTGTCGCCCCCCCTCCACTTCGCATCAGTGGAGGGGGATGGGGGGATGAGGGGCATCCCCAGGACGAGGCCAAGGACTCGGTTCGGGCGGTCGACATGATGCATCCGGTCGGGCGGCCCGGAGCAGATTGCTCAGTTGAGGTTTTCGACCTCGGTCGAGGTGACCGGAGCAAGCAAGCCGTCAGGCTCACCGAGTGGCGGGTCATGGCCGCGACCACCGCTTTCGGGGTGACCCAACCCGGCCACCCGGTGTGTGTCGAGGATGAGGCGTTCACCGGAGGGTTGAAGGTTCGGATCCTGGCGTGGGAGCGTTGATCCCTCGGGCGGGTTTTGCGTGTGAAGCGGGACGCGCCAGGTGATCGGCGGCGGGTCGGGTGCCGCCTGCCGACTCGCCTACTGGTACAGCGCGCCGCGGGTGTCGTCGCCGAAGGGGATGTACGTGTCCGTCGTCTCCCACTGCACGTCGAAGAACGAGAAGACGCGGCGTTTGACCCGGCGGAACAGCATCTCGACCGCGCCCAGGGTGTCGTTCCCGGCCCCGCCGTACAGCGTGTCCACCCCGGTGCCGCCGCGGATTACGTCCTCCCCGTCATCCCCACACATCCAGTCGTTCCCGGGATCGTCCAGCACCCGCACGTCCCACCGGTACTGCTTGTTAGTCGACGTGTCGACCTCGGTGATCCGCACGCCGTTGCTCACGGTCGCACCGAGGGTGTCGTTCCCCGTCCCCCCGTGCAGGACGTCGTTCCCCCAATCGCCGTTCAGCCAGTCGTTCCCCTCCTGCCCCCAGAGGGTGTCGTTCCCGTCCCCGCCGTGCAGGATGTCGTTCCCCCTCTCGCCGTACAGGTCGTCGTCCCCGCCCATCCCGAAGATGTCGTCCCGCCCGCCACCGCCGGCGAGCAGGTTGTTCGCCCCGTTGCCGACGATGGTGTCGTGGCCGCTGCCACCGTACACGTTCTCGATCTGGCCCGACTGCAGTTGCAACCGCACTGTCCCGGCCACGTTACCGTCGGAGCTGTTCGAGAGGGTCGGGGCGTTCAGGTTGATCGACAGCGCCCACCCGCCGGAGAACTTGAGCGTGTCCGAGCCGTTGTTTGCCACCTCGACGATCGTGTCGCTGCCCCGCGTGTCCATCGTGTTGAACACGTACGTGTCGTCCCCACGGCCCCCCTTCAAGGCGTCGTTCCCGTACCCGGATTCGAGCACGTCGTCGCCGTCACCCCCGTCGACGGTCGTCGGGATCATCATCTCCATGGCGTTCTCGAATCGGTCGTTCCCGCCCTGGCCCAGGAACACGACCGCGTTCACGCTGTTCCACGGCAGTCGGGTGTCCCCGACCGCCCCGTCCACGCGGATGTAACCGTCGTCGGAGGTGGACAGTTTGACGGCGTTGTCCGCCCCGTCGCCCGTGATGGTCAGTACCCGGTCGGTCCACCACCAGTCGGCGATCACCGCGGGCACGTCCCGGCGGTCGAGAGGTTCCAGACCGAGGCGGGCGCGGGTGGCCGGCGGGCGGACTGCGGTCGCGGGGCGGTTGAACAGGGCACAGATGAACTTTTTCACTGCGATACTCCGGAGGGAGGGTGGGTTCGGTGCGGGGCCGTTCGTTTGGCCCGCACCCTCGGAATCGCCTGGGGTGTTTCACGACCTTCCCCGCCTGTTCGTGCTCGCCCTCGAGAGGGCGAGGGGATGTGGTGGCCGGGTTCTGGAGGGGCGGTGCCGCCGTTCCACGGACGGCCAAATTCGCGCCAGCGGGGTCGTGAAACACGCCGGACGATGTGTCTGCTGTCCGAACTGTTCTCCTCCGGGGTGTGACCATGAACGGGCTGCGTGTGGCGGTGGTCGGGGCGGGGCCGGCAGGGTTGACCGCGGCCCTCGCCGGGCGATTACTCGGGCTGGACGTGCGGGTGTACGAGCAGGCCTCTGACTTCCGCCGGGTGGGCGGCGGGATCATGCTCCACAGCAACGGCCTGCGGGTACTTGACGCCCTCGGATCGCTCGACACCTTCGCCCCGCAGATGCGACTCACCCGTTACATCCACCTGCTCACCGCCGCCGGCCGACGGCTGAGTCGCAGTGATCTGGGCGAGATCGCCGTCCCGCACAACCACACGGCCGTCGTCCTCCGCTACCAACTGCAAGAGCACCTGCTGTCCGAAGTCGAACGGACCGGCGTACCTGTGGCGTTCGGCCGCCGACTGGTCGGCGTGACCGTGACGCCGGGCGGGGCGGCGATGCGGTTCGCCGATGGGGGCGAGGCCGAGGTGGATGTGGTGGTGGCGGCCGACGGCCTGCACTCGGCCGTCCGCGAGTCGCTCGGCCTGCCCGCGGTGAAAACCCCCGTGGGAGAAGCGTACGTGCGGGCGGTGGCCGACGTGCCGACCCCGGAATCCGACGTCCGCGAGCTGTGGGCGACCGACGGACGGCGGTTCGGCATCTGCCCCTTGCCCGGCGACCGCACCTACTTCTTCTGCACCGCCCCGATGGGCCGGTGGCAGAACGTGCTGGCCGGCGGGTTGAACGACTGGATCGGGGGGTGGAGCGACTTCGGGCCGGAGGTGACCGCCCTGCTGCGGGGCGTGGGTGACTGGTCGCGGGTGAATTACTCCGAACTGCACGAGGTGCGGATGCCGCGGTGGCACCGCCCGCCGGTGTTCGTCCTCGGCGACGCCGCCCACGCCATGACCCCGAACCTCGGCCAGGGGGCGAACTCGGCCATGACCGACGCGCTGGTGCTCATGCGCCTGCTGGCCGAGAAGGCCGGTGGGGAGGTCAGTCTGATGAACGTGGCCGAGCGGCACGAGGCCATCCGGCGGCGGTTCGTGACGCGAGTGCAATCGACCGCCCGACAGACGGGCCAACTCGCGGCGGTGCGGTCGGGCGTCGGCCGGTGGGCGCGGGATGTGGCGATGCGGGCGAGCGGCAGGGTGGGATACGTCCGCCGCCGGATGCTCGGCACGGCGATGGGGGTGAACCCGGCCGACGAGCCGCACCTCGCCCCGCTCCCGTCGCCGGCCGCGCTCAGGCGATGAGGTCTTCGGCCTCCGCCCGCAGGCGGGCGAGCACCCGCGACTTGGCGATCCGCACTGCCGTGGGAGACATGCCCAGTCCGGCCGCCACCGCCGCCGTGTCTCGCCCCTCCACCGCCGCCTGCCAAAACGCCAGCCACGTCCGCTCCTCGAACTCGCCGCGGATCAGTTCGAGCGCCCGGCGGTACAACCCGGTCGTCTCGTCCGCGTCCTCGGCCGTGCCCGGTTCGGGGTCGGGCAGGGCGTGGGCGGCCTCCAGCGCCGTCGTCCCCCCGGCGGCTGCGGCCGGGTGCCGCCCCCGCCGGCGGTAGTGGTCGAGCAGCTTGTGCCGGGTCACCCCGCGGACCCAACTGCGGAACGCGCCCGGCCGCTCCCGCCGGAACCCGTCCAGGCCGTCGGCCACCGCCAGGAACACCTCTTGGGCGACGTCGTCCGTGTCCTCCCCCGCCCCCCCACGGCGGCACCAGTGAACGACCAGCGGGCGGTAGACGGCCACCAGCTTCCGCCAGCCGTCGTCGTCCCGCCCGCGGACGCGGGCCAACAGCGTGAGAGAGGTCAGGTCGGACACGACTCGCCCCCGTGGGTTCGCCACCACTCGCCCGCCCGGCGGGCGTCCCACCCGCCCGCACACCCGCAGGCGGCCAGCGCGGCATCAAGCACCGAGGCGTCGGCGTAGCGGTCGGCGGTCCGCTTTGCCAGACATTTCATCACCACCGCATCCAGGTCGGCTGGAACGCCAGCGGCCGCCGTGGCGAGCGGCTCCGGCGGCCGCTGGCGGTGGGCGATGAGGATCTCGAGTGCGGAGGTGGACCGGAATGGCGCGCGGCCGGCGAGCAGGAAGTAGGCCACCGCCCCGAGGCTGTACAGGTCGCTGCGGTGGTCGAGCGGGACGCCCGACGCCTGTTCGGGCGACATGTACTCCGGGGTGCCCATGATCATGCCGGCCTGCGTGAGCTCTCGCTCCTCCGCCCCGCGGGCCGAGACGAGGCCGAAATCGAGCAACTTGACCACGTCCGCCACCCCGCCCACCGAGCACGCCATCACGTTCCCGGGCTTGACGTCGCGGTGGACCAGCCCGACCCCGTGCGCCTCCCGCAGCGCCCCGCACAACTGGCGGAGGAAGTGGACGGCCCGGGCCGGCGGCAGCGGGCCGTGCTTCAGGATCAGTTCCGCCAGGCTCACCCCGTTCAGGTGCTCCATGACGAGGTAGAACGTGCCCTCGGCCGTCCGCCCGTAGTCGAACACCTCGACCGAGTTCGGGTGGGACAGCTTGGCGGTGGCCTGGGCCTCCCGCTCGAACCGCCACACCGCCTCCGGGTTGGTGGTGCGGTCCGGGCGGACGAACTTCACCGCGCACGGCCGCTTGAGCAGTCGGTGCTCGGCCAGCCACACCTCGCCCATCCCGCCCGCCCCGATCTTCCGCACGAGCCGGTACGGCCCCACATCACGGGCCGCCGCCACCCGCTCCTGCAACTCGCGGATCTTGTACGACCCGAACGCGGCCATCGACCCGGTGAGGAACACCCCCACCGTCGTCACGGCCGTGACCGTCGGCAGGCGGTCGCGGACGTGATCCATCACCAGTCCGCAGGCCACGGTCGAGCCAACGGCGACCGCAGCCATCCCCCCAACTACGAGCAGGCAGCGCCGCACGGTGTTCGGGATGAGCAGCCCGTACCCGACGATCAGCAGGTACCACGCCAGGTTGCTCAGCAGCACCGCCTGCTCGACGTACAGCGCGCGGTGCGCGTCGCCGGTGAACGTCTCGGCCGCCCCGCCCGCCAGGGCCGCCCAGCGGAAGTGGGTGGCGTAGGCCGTCAGCCCGACCACGTGGAACAGCTCCACCCGCCGGAGGGCGGGCAGGGACAGCGTTGGACGGCCCAGCAGCATCCCGACGAGGGCGAACGCGCCGGCGGCGTAGGCGAGCAGGATCGCCGCCCCCCACCCGCCGGCCGCGGCGGTCACCGCATCGGCCACCCCCGGCAGCGTCAGCAGGGCGAGGCCGACCGCCACCGGGCCGCCCACCAGACCGGTCACCAGCAGCCGCCGGCGGAGGAGCCGTCGGGTCTCCTCCTGGAGGCCGGTGCCGGCCACCGGCAACTGCCACCCGGTGTGGACCCGCGTGCGTGTCTCGTCCGGGTCGGGGGCGAGCCGGCGGAGGGCCCGGACGAGCGGCGGCGGCTGGGTGTCGAGGGCGGCCAGCCGGGCCTGACACGCCGGACAGGCGTCGAGGTGGTCGGCCAAACGGTTCAGGTCCGCCGTCGCCATGCTGCCGGCGGCGAAGGCGGTCAGGGCGTCGTCGGGCGGGCAGTCGTCGGGCGGCACGTCCCTCCTCCGGGCGGGCGGACGGGGGATACTATACCTCACCGCGCGTCGGTCTCGTAGTACCCGTTGCGACCGGCCGAATGGACTCACATGTCACGGTTCGCCGTCCGGGCGGTTCGCCAGACCGGGCGGCGAACCCCGACCGACCTCGGCTGCCCTGTTCGCCATTCGTCCAGTCGACCGGCTACCACCTGATGGCGAACGCGATCACACACGAGTTGCGAGGGCGACGCCGAGCACACCCGGCCCGAGTGGCGCGAGCGGCTGCGGTCCAAGCTGTCACCGATTGGGCTGCAGCGGGCGGAAGGAGGTCAGTTCAAGGTTTGCGACTCCGATGATGCGGGGCGAGGTCGTTTACGGAAGGCACAGCCGGGGCGGTGGGCGAAGTCCCGCTCCAACCGCCCGTCCTCGCTCAGCAGGGCGGCTCGCAGTTGCAGGATGGATTCGGCCCCGCCCGGTCGGGTCCAGTGCTTCTGTTTCCCCTTCACCCGCGTGTTGAACTCCCCGACCAGCGACTCCACCAGGCTGCTCGTCGTCGGCAACCCCAACCGCCGATACCGCGGGTAGTCCATCCGCTCCCGGTTGTGCCGCAAGTAACTCCTCGCTTCCCACACCACCCGCCGTGGATCGGTGCGGTCGTCCGCCGCCCCGTCGGGCGGCAGGCCCACCCGCTCCTGCTCGGCGTCCAGTGCCGTGAGCACCTCGCCCGCCCGCCCCTGCCACACGGCCCGCACCCACCCCGCGTAACGTGACCACCCGCTCGCCTCGTCCGCGCTCCCCGCCTGGGCCGACGTGTACAGGTAGCAGAGCACGTGCAACAGATCGACGATCGGCTCGAACTCGCGGAAGTAGCCGGCGTGGATGGCCCAGTTGTACGCCGCCCCGTCCGCCACGAACGCCCGGCGTTTCGCCCCGAAGAACCCCCGCTCGTGCGCCTCGGTCGCCACCAACCGGCCGAACGGCCGGCTCGACTCCAGGCTGGCCACACACGTCCGCACCACCCGCGTCGGCGACCACCGCTCGGCCGGTCGCGAGGCGGGGGTGGGCTCGCCGGTGTCGCCTGGAGGTGCTGCAGTCTCAGCCGATTCCACTTCCCCGGCGGTCTTCTTCATCTGGGCCACCAGTCGGCGGACCCGCCGCGGACAGACGAACGAGGCGGGCGGGTCGGGGCACGGATCGGTGGCGAACGTCGGCCCGCTCAGGGTGGCCAGACAGGCCACCTTGTCCTCCTTGCTCTGACCCCCGTGGCCCCCACGACCCGAGTTCGCCGCCCGCGTCCGGATCCGCCCGCCGTCCACCTCCACCACCGCCGCCTGGGGAGTCGTCGCGGTGCGGGGGGTGAGTCGGCGGTGGCGGTGCTCCTCCGCCCGGCGGTCCCGCTCGGCAATCAGCTCGTGACCGACCCGGTGGGCCAACCGTCGCACCTGCGATTCGCTGAGGGCCACGCCCGACATCCGCACGGCGGCGGTGGCGTCGGCGAACGACGAGAAGCGGGCGGCCGCCGTCACCACCCGCTCGAGGACGGACGAACTGACGGCATGTTCATCCAGGCCGAGGGGCACCCGCAGGGGGGAAAAAGTCCCGCCGGCAGGCGGGGCAGTGGGCGACCGGTTCGGCTTGTTGGACCTCCGCCCCGCGGGCCGTCAGGGTGCGGGTGGCGGGTTCGGTGGGGCAGAGTGTTCCGCACGCCGGGCAGGGCTGGTCGGGCGGCAGTTTGGCCGCCTGCTGTTCGAGCAGCAGTTGGAGGGTGCCCTCGGTCAGCCCGTGGGCGGCCGCGTGGGCGATCTGTTCGAACGTGCGGAAGTCCACGTCCAGTCCGGGGCCGTCGTCGCCGAACGCCCGGCGGGAGACGATCTTGGCCCACTGCTTGGCCAGGGCGTGAAGCTGTCGCAGTTCGTCGGACGTGAATTGGTGCGTCGCCATCCCTCACCCCCACCGGAGGTTCGGACACGGGCGACCGGAGGATTTCCTATCCCACCACCACGCCGGCACAAGGCCCAATGCAAACCGTGAACTGACCTCCCCCCGGGCGGGGCGGCTCCTGCTGACGTAGCCGCACGTGGCGACGGTCGGTACCCTCCCTCCCTTCCCCCGCTCCGGAGGCACCCGCCCGTGCCCGTCTTCTTCCACTCCCCGCTCGAACGCACCTCCGCGCCCACCCTCGCCGCCACCCCCGTCGGCGGGTTAACCTTCTTCGCCCGCCGCGGGCCGAAGGACCGCCTGCTGCTCACCCCGCCGCAGCTCATTCACCCGCAAGGGTTCGGCGTGGACGACGAGTACACGTGCGAGGAGCGGACGGACGCCGACCCGGCCGTCGGCACCCTCGGCGACACCGTGTACGTCGCCTGGAAGTCGCCCAAATCGGACCAGGTGAACTTCGCCCGCGTGCTCCTCGAGGTGACCGAGCACACGTCCAAGGTGGTCGGGCTGGCCGACAAGGAGACGTTCGAGGTGCCGATGCGCGGCCCGCTCACCCTCCTCCCCCAGGGCGACCGTTTCCTGCTCGGCCACACCGACGAGGACGGCACCTTCGCCTACGCTTCCGTCGTGCCGTTCGACCAGTCGTTCGCCGACCCGCTGCCGAAGGACACGCCGGGCTGCGAGCTGTGCGCCATCACCCGCCAGGACGAGTTCTACCTGACCAACGACTGCGACACGTGGGCGGAGATCGGGCGGTTCAGCGGCAAGCCGCGGGTGACGCTCGGGCCGGGCTGGTACCCGCTGCTGCTCACGCTCAAGGAGGGCACGCCCGACCTGTACGACGCCGGCGACGGCTCCGAGTGGAAGGCTGTTCTCGGGGATCAAGTCTATGAGAACGAACTGACGGACGACGAGGAAGAACCGGACGACGCCGCCGCGCGGACCGTCCTCCGCTACCTGGCGGTCAGCCAGCCGGGTCACGTCGAGGGGTACGCGGAGGCGCTGGGCAAGATCACCCGGAAGGGGTTGCGGAAGCGGTACGACAAGCTGGCGGGGCAGATGCCTGGCCGGAAGCTGAGCGACAAGGAGTTCGAGTCCGCGTGGAAGGCGCTGGAGGAACTGCTCGCGTTCCTGCGGGGGCTGTTCGGCAAGCACCTGTACGTCGTTCACCGCTCGCTACTGCCGGCCGAGCCGCCGCCACCGATGCCCAAATTGGGCAAGGTGAAGGTGAAAGTGCCGTCGGCCAAGGCTGCCGCCGCCCCGCACCCGGACGGCCTGGGGGTGCTGGCCGAGGCGTCGAACCCGTTCGGGGTGAAGCCGAACAGCCCGACGAACGAATGGCCGTTCAACGTGCTGTCTCAGAAGGCGGTGCGGTACGGCGACGGGCGGATCGGACGGGCTGGCGAGCCGCTCGAACCCGACGCCGGCCCGGACGAGCGGCAGCGGTGTTTCGCCCTGGCGGCGGAAGCCGCCGCCCGGTTCGCCCGGCTGCCCGTCCGCACCCGAGACCTGGGCGAGTTGGAACCACTCACGCTGGTCGCCGGCCGCGGGGCCAAGCCGCCGAAGCAACTCACGGCAGACTACGTGCGGGCCGCCTTCCACGGCACCCTGCACCCGTGGGCGAAGGTGGAGATCCAGACCGGCCGCGAGTTCGGGGCGGAGGCGCTCGGGGGTGGTGAGGCCCAAATGTACGGCCACCGGATTGCCGACGTGAAGATGCACAACCGCATCTGGGCCGAAACCATGGACTGGTTCGAAGGCCACCCCGACCTGACCGGTAAGGTGTGGTACGTGTCGGTGGACGGGCAAGGGCTGCACGGGTGCATCGCCGTGCGGCTGGTCGTCGGGGTGACCAAAGCGGGCAGCCTGATCGGGGTGGGCACGGTCGGCAGGGGTTCGGGGCTGAACCCGAACACCCCGCCGAAGGAGTTGTACCGAACCCTCAAGGAGAGCGAGCAAGGGGAGTACACCGGGTGGCGGGACCCGGCCACCGGGCGGGTGGCGGCGCGGGCGATCCTCCGCACCTTCGAGGCGGAGCGGTTGGAGGTGTGGGTCGAGCGGACGGACGAGGCGGCGGACAAGTTGAAGGCGAAGAACCGAGCGGCGTTCTGGCAGGCCGAGTACGCCAAGCTGACGCCGGCGCGGACGCTCACCGTCTCGCCGGTGTGGGAGGCCATCCAGCGGTGCATCACCGCCGGCCGCCTGGCCAGTTACCCCGAACCCGAAGCCCCGCTGTTCTTCGGCGGGTGGGACTCGTTCGGCGAGTTCGGCACCGGGCACGACTGCTACCGGTACAGCGGCGACCGGCTGCTGAAGACGGCCCACTGGCTGTCGGCCCACCCCACCCGCTGGCTGCAGAAGCGGTACGACGACCTGCGGGCGACCGACTACGCCGGGTTCATGTCCGACGCCGACA
>CAYMHO010000264.1:0-6737 GCA_964390195.1 uncultured Fimbriiglobus sp.
CCGCCGCTGCCCGCGGCACACCCCGGGGGCTCGCCACGTCGTGGCTCGTAGCTCACCCCTTCTCGCCGCACAGGCTGGTGTTCAGCTTGGCCAGGGCTTCGCTCTCGATCTGCCGCACCCGCTCCCGCGTCAGCCCCAGGCACTCGCCGATCTCCTTCAGCGTCTTCGGCTCCTCGTCGTTCAGCCCGAACCGCATCCGCAGCACCGTCGCCTCGCGGCTGTCCATCTTCTCCAGCAGCACCATCACATGCTTCAGGTCGTCGGTCTCCACCATCTCCGTGTCGGGCGTCTTGGCCCGCCCGTCCGGCAGCATCTCCTCGATGCTCCACCCCTGCTCGCCCTGGTCCGACTGCGGGGTGCTGTTGTACACCCGGATCGCCTTCTTGATGATGCTCAGCTTCTTCTTCGGCAGCCCCAGCAGCTTGGCGATCTCCTCGGCGGTCGGCGGGCGGCCGAGTTCGTCGGTCAGCTTGTTGGTGGCCCGCCGCCACTTGGCCAGCAGTTCCACCATGTACGCCGGGATGCGAATGGTCTTGGCGGTGTTCACCAGCGCCCGCTTGATGCTCTGCTTGATCCAGTAGCTGGCGTAGGTGCTGAACCGCGTGTTCATGTTCGGGTCGAACCCCTCGACCGCCCGCAGCAGCCCCAGGTTGCCCTCTTCGATCAGGTCTTGCAGGGCCAACCCCTTGCCGGTGTACCCGCGGGCGATGTTCACCACCAGCCGCAGGTTGGCCCGCACCATCTGGTCGCGGGCCTCGGTGTCGCCCACCTCGATCCGCCGGGCGAGGTCTTTCTCCTCGTCGGCGGTGAGCAACGCCGTCTCATTGATTTCGCGCAGGTATGTTTCCAGCGGCGACTGGGCGGCGTCGGAGCGGAAGCGACGGAGTCGAGACATTCGGGTGCATCCTGTACGTCGTGGAGCGGGCACGGCGTCGGCGGGCGAGTAGGCAGTTCCGCCGCAAGTCCGAGGATCGTTATCGACCGCCGAAATCACGTTTCGGCAGGTTGCCACGCGGAACGGCGGTCGGTCACCGGAACCGCGGCAGCAGCGCAAGGACAACCCGGACAACCGACACGTCGAGGGAGAACGGCGGTCGCCCACAGGGTTTAGAGTGCGAGCGAAAACTTATAGGACATCATCCGCGGAGTGCAAATTCCGTTCGCCGACGCAGCGTTCAGCCCGGATGTGTCGGATTCGCGGACGGGATTATTTCCGACGACTTTACACTCGGAATTGTCAGTTGCGGAGTTGCCAACCGGGATTTCGTGTGGCCGTGTGTCGGAAGTTCCGGCAGGGCAAAAAAATTGGCCGGGGCAGGTTTTGCTGCCCCGGCCAATTTGTTCTGCTGTAGCCGGCCTCTGTGAGGCCGGTCCAGACCGGCCTCACAGAGGCCGGCTACGAAGTCACTGCTTGTCGCCGGGCAGTTGGAACAGCGGGCCGGCGGTGCCGGTGCCGCCGCGGAGGTCGCTGCGGCCCTTCCCGCCCTTCGCGTCCTTCTCCCGCTCCCGCTCGGCCGCCTCTTGGTCGAGCAACTCCTGCGGAATGTCCGGGATGACGTCCGGCACCGTCGGGTCGTCCACGTTCCGCATGCTCAGGCCGATCTTGCGGTCGGCCTGATCCACCCGCAGCACCTTCACGGCCACCGAGTCGCCCACCTTCACCACGTCCTCCGGCGACTCGATCTTGTCGTCGCTCAGTTCGCTGATGTGCAGCAGCCCTTCGAGGCCCTGCTCCAGTTCGACGAACACGCCGAAGTTGGTCAGCTTGGTGACGACGCCCATCACCTTCTGGCCCGGCTGGTAGCGGCCGGGGATGTCCCCTTCCCACGGGTCGGTGCCCATCTGCTTGAGACCCAGGGCCACCCGCTTCCGCTCCTGGTCGACGTTCAGCACCACACAGGTGATCTTCTGCCCTTTCTGGACGACTTCGCTCGGGTTGCTCACCTTCCGCACCCAGCTCATGTCCGACACGTGCAGCAGGCCGTCGATGCCTTCCTCGATCTCGATGAACGCCCCGTAGCTGGTCAGGTTCCGCACCACGCCGCTGACCGGGGTGCCCGGCGGGTACTTCTTCGCCACCTCGTCCCACGGGTTGGCGGTGCACTGCTTCATCCCCAGCGAGATTTCCTTCTTCTCGTGGTTGATGTTCAGCACCTGCACTTCCACCTTGTCGCCGATCTGCACCACCTCTTTCGGGTCGCTGATCCGCTTCACCCAGCTCATCTCGGAGATGTGGACCAACCCCTCGATGCCCGGTTCGAGCTTCACGAACGCCCCGTAGGGCATGATGTTGACGACTTCGCCCTGGTGCCGCGTGCTGATCGGGTACTTGGTGTCGATGTTCTGCCACGGGCTGGGCGTCTTGTGCTTCAGCGACAGCGCGATCTTGTTCTTCTCGCGGTCGATGTTCAGGATGTAGACTTCGAGCTCCTGGTTCAGCTTCACCACGTCGTGCGGGTTGGTGATGCGGTTCCAGCCCATGTCGGTGATGTGCAGCAGGCCGTCGATCCCGCCCAGGTCCACGAACGCCCCGAAGTCGGCGATGTTCTTCACGATCCCCTTGCGGATCTGGCCGACTTCCAGCTCGCTCATCAGCTTGGCGCGCTGGCCCTCGCGGCGGACTTCGATCAGCTTGCGGCGGCTGACGACGATGTTCCGCCGCTCGGTGTCGATCTTCAGGATCAGGCACTCGATGTTCTGGCCGATGTACTCGTCGATGTTCTGCGGGCGGCGGATGTCCACCTGCGAGGCCGGCAGGAACACGTTCACCCCGATGTTCACCAGCAGCCCGCCCTTGATCTTCTTCAGCACCTGCCCGCCGACCACGTCCCCTTCCTTGTGCTTGGCCAGCACCGCCTCCCACTCCTTCTGCCGCTTCGCCTTGCGGTAGCTCAGCGCGATGCTGCCGTCCTCGCCTTCGAGGGTCTCGAGCAGCACCTCGACCGTCTCGCCCGGCTTGGGGGCGGACGCGATGCCGGCCTCGTCCCGCCACTCGTCGAGCGGCACCAGCCCTTCGCTCTTGTACCCGATGTCGATGACGACCATGTCGCCGCGGATCTCGAGCACCTTGCCGTGGACGATCTTGTTCGCCTCGACCACCGCCTCTTCGGGCGGCAGCCAGTCATTGTCCCCGAAGATGTCGTTCAGGATGTCGTCGTCTTGCTGTGTTTCGAACTGGCGGAGGAGGTTGCGGTTGGCCATGTGGTGGGGGTGTGGAGGCTCGGTGGCCCCGATCCGTGTTGCGGCGCACCCGGCCCAATGACCGGACGGTCCGCGGTGGTTGGAAAACGTCTCCCGGCGGATCGACACGACCCGCAGCGTCGGGAAAAACGATCCGGGGATTGTAGTGAGGCGGGGGGAAATGCAACAGGCGAAGTGGGAAAGCGATGCCAACTCGGCCTTCCGCCGGTCCGCCGCCCACGCTATACCGCGTTTCCGAGTGTACCGTTCACCGTCCGGAGGGCCACGAATGACCCGTCGCACCCGTTTGGCCGTGGCGTCCGCCCTGTTGGCCGCCCCGCTCGCCCTCGCCCAGGCCCCGGTCGAACCGCTCAAGCCGGTGCAAGGGTTCCCGACCATGCCGCCGCCGACCACACCCACCACTCCGACCGCCCCGCCCGGCGGCGGTGTCGTGCCGGCCGGCGGGCAGCTCCCCGGTGGCGGTGGCTCCCCACCGGTGAAGGCCGCTCCCGCCCCCACCCCGCCGGACGAGAAGACGGCCAGGCACCTGGTCGAGTGGGAAGCGGCCATGAAAAAGGTGGAGCGTTACTACGCCAAGGCCACCATGACTGAGACGAACGTGCTGCTCAAGCGGGAGGCCAAGTTCGACGTGTCGTTGTGGCTGATGACTCCCAACCTGGCCCGCATGGACATGGGCAAGGCGGCCGCCAAAGACAAGGACCCGAACCCGCCGGACAAGATGATCATCAGCACCGGCAAGACCATCTACGAGTACGACGCCGCCCGCAAGGTCCGCACCTCCGCCGCCCTCGGGCCGGGCGGGGCGGGCAACAACCTGCTGTTGGACCTGATGTCCGGGCCGTCGGCGAAGGGGCTGGCCGGGCGGTTCACCATCACCACCGGCAAGGAGGACGAGAACTTCATCTTCCTGGAAGTGAAGCCGGTGTTCGCGGTCGACAAAGAGGAGTTCGAGTCGCTGACGGTGGTGCTGTGCGGGACCAAGTTCAAGGAGCGGGCGTACATCCCGCGGATGGTGGTGATGCGGCGGGACGCCGGGCAGACGACCGAGGCGTGGGACTTCGAGGACCCGAAGGTGAACCCGAAGGGGATCGACGCCACCACCTTCACCCCGGTGGACCTGAACCAGCCGGGCATGAAGGGGTGGAAGGACGAGACGCGGGCGCTGCCGAAGGCGGCCACGCCGACCGGCGGTGGGGCGTTCGTGCCGACCGGCGGCGTCAAGGCCACACCCCCGACGACGCCGACGCCGGGGAAGTGACTTTGTTTCAGGCGAGCGGCGGGCGTGAGCCCGCTGTTCGTCCCAACAGCCCGCTCACGCGGGCCGCTCGCCAGTCAGCGGCCCAGCACCTCTCGGTATGCCTCCGGGCTGAACCCGACGACGAGCGTGTCGCCGACCACCGCGGCGGGCGCCCGCAGGTTGCCGGTCGGCCCGAGCAGTACGGCCAGCAGTTCGTCGTCGGTCGCCCCACCCTTCTTCACCTCCAGCGTCTGCACCTGCTTGCCGCGGGCGGCCACCACCCGCTTCGCCTTCCGCGCCAGGGCCAGCGCCTCCGCCGCCCCGAGTTTCACCTTATTGGCGACTACCGTCTCGCCCACGCCCGTACCGGTGTGCTCAAGAAACTCCTGAGCCTTCTGGCACGTCGTTCAGGACTTGCGGTGGTACAGCCAGCGGATGTCCGTCGGCATCTCGGGTTCTCCGGTGAGAAGTGAACGAATTGTTGCGGCCCGGTGTCAACATTTCCATCCGGCCCGGTACTTACCGAATGGGTGGCGGCACGCGGGTGAGGAATGTGCCGGGTGTGTCGGTTTTTCCGCCGGCCGTCCACTATAGGAGTTGGTGCGGGTGAAACGCCCGCCTGTCCCGGTCTTCCGCGACTAGACCGGTGTTCGATAGGTACGCCCGGCCCAATCCCACCTGCCGGGCGGTGGAGCCTCTCCCATGTGTCGGTCTCGAACCACCCTCCGGATCGGAGGTTGGGTGTTCGTCGCCTGTCTGCTGCTCAGCGGGCTGGCCGTCGGCTACCCCGGCGGGTTGCCCGCCGTGGCGGACGACCTGGTCCACTACGGGCAGAACTCCGCCGACCTGGCTGACAGTCAGGCGGCGCACCGGGAGATTCATTCGGCCGTCGGGGTGGCTCGAGATCGGTTCCAGTTCAAACAGGACCTGTGCGATCAGTTGGCCCGCGGCACCCTGCCGCTGACCGTCGCCGCCGACCTCTACCTGCGGGCGGTGTCCGACGACCCGGACTTGCTCGACCGCTTCCGCGAGGCCATGCCCGGCAGCAGCGACGAGGAGCGGACGGCCGTCAACCTGGTCCGCGACGTGCTCGCCCAGCGACACCTGTCGGCCGACGACCAGCGGGCGCTGCTCGCCCAGTTCCGCCAGGCGTTCGGCCACGAGTACCCGCTGGTGGTGCCGGCCGTCCGGGCGTCCGCCGACCCGCGAGGGGGCTGAGGTCTCTCCCCGTCGAAAAATTCCGCCGACCATTTCAACCGGCCCGCCGGCGAGCAAGCGGTGCCCGGAAAGGCGGCACCCGCCGGCGGTTCACATCTCACCCCACTCGGCGAACTGGCTGAAATTGCAGGCGATTTCACCCTTCATCCGAGTTTCACGGAACCGGAACGGGGGTTGCGTGTCTTAGACACTGTGACCGGCCTCCCTCCCTGAACGCACTCCCGCGGTCTCCCGCCCCGGAGTGTCCAACCCCGCAGCGTGCTGCGGGTGGGCCGACGGCAGTCGGCCGGTCCTTGCTCTCCTGCCGCGGCCCGAGTTCTGTCGTCCGACGCCTGTCGGTCGGGATCCGTCGCCCCCCACCCGTTTCACCGAACCGGGTCGGGGTCGGCCGGCCGTCGCGCGGCCCCGTCTCGAACGGGAGTCCTCGCGGCCTCGCTTTCCCACCGCCCGGACCGGCGTCCACACCCGAGGGTTTGCCCCGTGAAGAGCCTGTTCGCCCGTCTGTTCGCCGTCCCGCGGTGGGTCAGTTTGCCGGCCCTCGCCGGCGTCGCGGTCGGGCTGACCGCCGTCTGTTATCCCGGCGGGTTGTCGGCCGCCTACGCCGACCTCCGCGACGCCGGCCCGCTGCACGCCGCCGTGGACGAGTGCCGGACCACCGACCGCCACCTGACCGCCCGGATCGGCGAGGTCCGCGACCGCATGGAGTACAAGGACGAGTTGATCACCGCCCTCGTCCACGGGGACCTCACCCTGACGGCCGTCACGGACGAGTTCGCCCAGATGAATCACGACCAGTTGCGGATGCTCGAACTCCAGCGGATGCGGTACGGCGCCGCCGACGAGACCGAACTGGCCGCCCGCAACGTGCTCGAGATCGCCGCCTCGCGGGTGGCCGCGGACGGCGGCTCGTCGGTGGTGATGTCCCGCCTGCGGGCGGAGTACCAGCAGCGGTTCGGCCACCCGGCCCCGAACGGCTGAAAGCTGTCCGCCGCGGGCCGTGGGGGGGGGGGGGGGGGCCGCGCCCCCCCCCCCCCCCCCCCCCCCCGCGCCCCACCCCCCCCCCCCCCAAAAAACCCCCCCC
>CAYMHO010000264.1:6747-10067 GCA_964390195.1 uncultured Fimbriiglobus sp.
GCGGGGGGGGGGCGCCCCCCCGGCCCCCGGGGGCTGCGGGGGGGGGCGGGGGGGGGGGGGGGCGGGCCCGCCGGCCCCCCCCCCCGGCCCCGCGGCCGAGATCGATGCCACTTTCCGACTACTCACCTATCTCCGCCGGCGTGCCTCGTTTACATTCCCCCTACCCACTGCCCGGCGGCCCGTTGCCGACCGCGGTGGTGCGTGCCCTTTACCCACACGGGAATGTACCGATGGCCGCGAAAGAGAGCCGGGAACTGAAGTCCGCCCTCGCACAGATCCAGAAGGAGTTCGGCGAAGGGGCGATCATGAGTCTGAACGCGGTGGCCTCGCAAGAGGTGGAAGGCATCAGCACCGGCTCGATCGGGCTGGACGTGGCCCTCGGCGGGAAGGGCATCCCCCGCGGGCGGATCGTCGAAATTTACGGGGCGGAGAGCAGCGGGAAGACGACCATCGCCCTGCATGCGGCGGCGAACGTGCAGAAGGCGGGCGGGGTGGTGGCGTTCATCGACGCCGAACACGCCCTCGACCCCAGTTGGGCGCGGAAGATCGGGGTGGACCTGGACAGCCTGCTGGTGAGCCAGCCGAGCTACGGCGAGGAGGGGCTGCGGATCGCCGAGATGCTGGTGAAGAGCAACGCGGTGGACCTGATCGTCATCGACAGCGTGGCCGCCCTGGTGCCGAAGAACGAGCTGAACAACGACATCGGCGACGCCAGCATGGGCATGCAGGCCCGCCTGATGAGCCAGGCCCTGCGGGTGCTCAACCCGAGCCTGAGCAAGACCCGCACCTGCATCATCTTCATCAACCAGATCCGGCAGAAGATCGGGGTAATGTACGGCAACCCGGAAACCACCACCGGCGGGCTGGCGCTCAAGTTCTACGCCAGCGTGCGGCTGGAAGTCCGCCCGACCACCAACGCCCTGAAGGACGACGACGGGAACGTGATCGGCAAGGAGGTGAAGGTGAAGGTGGTGAAGAACAAGATCGCCCCGCCGTTCCGCACGGCCGAGTTCTTCATCATGTACGACAAGGGCATCGACTACGAGGCGGACATCCTCAAGCTGGCGGTGGACGAGTACGAGATCGTCGCCAAGAGCGGGTCGTTCTTCAGCTACAAGGACCAGCGGCTCGGCCAGGGGGCGGAGAACGTGGCCAAGTTCCTGCGGGACAACCCGACCGTGCGGGACGCCATCTCGGCCGACATCCTGGCCGCCAACCTGGCCAAGATCAATGGCATGCCCATCCCCGCCGACCAGGACGGGGAGGAGCCGGAAGCCGCCCTCGACGCGGCCGAACCGCCGGCCGAGACGAAGCCGAAGAAGCGGGGCAAAGGGGCCGAGAAGGAGTAACGACCCGGCGACCCGAGCGGCGTGAGCCGCCGGCTGAGCGCGACCGAACCGGCCGGGGTGATCCCCGGCCGGCTTTCATTTGTCGAGCGGCACCGCACAATTCCGTTGACCGCCGCCGCCGAACTTGTCACAGTTCACTCATGAGACCGCCATCTCTCTTCCTTTCATCGGCGGTCTCCCCCCACTCGGGACAGGGTCTCTCCCATGCGTCTCACACACTCCCCCCCATCGGGTCGGCGTGGGTTCACGCTGATTGAGTTGCTGGTGGTGATCGCCATCATCGCCATCCTCATCGGCCTGCTCCTGCCGGCCGTCCAGAAGGTCCGCGAGGCGGCCGCCCGCATGACCTGTAGCAACAACGTGAAGCAGGTGTCGCTCGCCTGCCACAACTACGAGAGCGCGTACGGCACCCTGCCGGCGTGGGCGATGATGACCGCCACCTCGTCCGGCTCGGCCCACTTCTACCTGCTCCCGTACATCGAGCAGGAGAACGTGTTCCGGGCGGCCAACGGGCACTCGTGGAACGTCCGCACGGTGGCCATCAAGACGTTCGCCTGCCCGATGGACGCGACCAACCCGAACGGCCAGTTCTCCAGCGATACCGTCGCCCAGAACACCGCCCGTACGTCCGTCGGCGGGGTGCCCTACGGGGCGGCCACCTACGTGATCAACGGGCAGGTGGCCTCGGCCAACTCGGAGAACGGGCACGCCACCCGCGGCAGCCGCACCCTGGTGGGCATCACCGACGGCACCAGCAACACGGTGCTGTTCGCCGAGCGGATGGCCTGGTGCATGGGGCCGGACTACCCCACCGCCGGCGTCACCCCGAACCTGGGCACCGGGTCGTTCACGTACAGCATCTGGGCCCGCGGCCCGCGGCACAGCACCCTCGCCCCGTGGGTGGACGGCGCGCCGACCACCACCACCCTGCCGCCGGCGGCCAACAACCTGGTGTTCCCCGAGGGGTACACGTGGTGGGACAACCCGGCGTTCGACCCGCCGTACCGGAACGCCACCCTGACCAACGGCCCCGGCCCGCGGACCGACCCGAACTTCCGCCAGAACTGGAATGGCGGGGTGCCCAACCCCGGCGGCATCCAGGCCAGCCCCCGCCCGCGGCAGTGCGACTACCGCCGACTGCAAGCTCTACACGGGAACGTGATGATCGCCGGGCTGGCGGACGGCAGCGTGCGGGGGGTGAACACCAGCGTGAGCGCGCTCACCTGGCTGTACGTCGGCACCCCGATCGGGGGCGAAGTGCTGGGGGGCGACTGGTGAACCGAACCCTCACGCTGCTACTCGCCGGGGCGGCCGTCGCCCTGGCCGCCACCGGGTGCGGGCCGAGCGGCCCGAAGCTGGTGGCCCTGTCCGGCACCGTCACCTTCAAGGGCGAGCCGGTGCCGGCCGGGTACATCTCGTTCCTGCCGCCGTCCGGCGGCGGCACCCAGCGGGTGGTGCAAATCAAGGACGGCAAGTACGACACGGCCGAGATGCAAGGAGAGAAGGGTGTCCACCCCGGCCCGTGCACGGTGACGATCGCCGGGTTCAACGGCAAGAAGGAAAAGTTCTACGGCCAGGGGAAACAGATCTTCAACCCGGTGACCGAGCAGTACACCGTGCCCGACGGCGGCGGGAAGAAAGACTTCACCGTGCCGGAATCGGCCGGCAAGAACGTGAAGATCGAGCCGACCTCGGACGACTGACGGCGGTCGGTCGAGCCAGCCGGCCGGGGTCCACCCCGGCCGGTTTTCGTTCCCGCGAGCGACGAACGGCGTCCGCCGCGTCCCGTCACTTCATCCGCCCTTCCCGAACCGGCGCGGCGGGCCTACAGTATCAGTTCCAACATTCGCCGGAGCGAAGCCGTGCCGCTGTTCGCCGACATCAGCCCGTGGGGCTGGGGCCTGACCGGAGTGCTCATCGCCCTCAGCCTGGTCCTCATGTTCATCGTTCTCATCCAGCGGGGCAAGGGGG
>CAYMHO010000265.1:0-10023 GCA_964390195.1 uncultured Fimbriiglobus sp.
CTCGTTTGGCACGGCAAAGAAGACGTGCGGATCGACACCGTTCCCGATCCGAAGATTCAGGACGCCCGCGACGCCGTCATCCAGATCACCTCGACCGCCATCTGCGGGTCCGACCTGCACCTGTACGACGGGTTCATGCCGGCCATGCAGTCCGGCGACATCCTCGGGCACGAGTTCATGGGCGAGGTGGTGGAGGTGGGCTCGCTGGCGGCCGGGAGTCTGAAGAAAGGCGACCGGGTGGTCGTCCCGTTCACCCTGGCGTGCGGCGGGTGCTACTTCTGCAAGAAGACGCTGTACTCGTGCTGCGACACGTCCAACCCGACCAGGAGCAGGAAGCTGGCCGAGGCGGCCATGGGGCACTCGCCGTCCGGCCTGTTCGGGTACTCGCACATGCTCGGCGGGTTCCCGGGCGGGCAGGCCGAGTACGTCCGCGTCCCCTACGCCGACTTCGGCGCGTTCAAGGTGCCTGACGCCCTCTCCGACGAGCAGGTGCTGTTCTTGTCCGACATCCTACCGACCGGGTGGATGGCGGCCGAGAACGCCGGCATCGAGCCGGGGGACACGGTGGCCGTGTGGGGGTGCGGGCCGGTCGGCCTGTTCGCCATGAAGAGCGCGTGGCTGCAAGGGGCCGGGCGGGTGATCGCCATCGACACCGTGCCCGAGCGGCTGCGGATGGCCGAGACGCACTGTCGGGCGGAGACGATCGACTTCATGAAGCAGACCGTTTACGACCAGCTGCAGGAGATGACCGCCGGCCGCGGGCCGGACCGGTGCATCGACGCCGTCGGGGCGGAGTCGCACGGGATGGCCGGGGTGGTGGCCGCCCTCGACGCGGTGAAGGCCGCCCTGTGGATGGGCACCGACCGGCCGAACGCCCTGCGGCAGGCCATCATGTGCTGCCGCAAGGGGGGCACGGTGAGCGTGCCGGGGGTGTACGTCGGGTTCATCGACAAGTTCCCCGGCGGGGCGTTCGTGAACAAGGGGCTGACGATGAAGAGCGGGCAGACGCACGTCCACCGCTACCTGCGGCCGCTCCTCGACCGCATCCAGAAGGGGGAGATCGACACCACCTTCCTCATCACCCACCGCCTGCCCTTGGCCGACGCCCCGAAGGCGTACAAGACGTTCCGGGACAAGAAGGACGGGTGCGTGAAGGTGGTGCTCAAGCCGTAACCGGACGGCCCCGCCCGCCGGTAGGATTTCTGGCACAGGGTCACGGCAGATATGCAGCCCCTTTGGTTGACAGAATATTGTCTCTGTCGCACCCCGTCTGTCCCCTGGGGGCAGAACTGCGCCCCCGCGTAAGGATCTGCGACCGCTGCTCAGTTGTGGCCGGTGTGTCCCCCGGCCGCCCGCACACGACCGCTCGGACAACTCACAAGGGGATGTGTGGGCTTAGCGGCTCACCCGCTCGGCGACGGGGGAGCCGGTGGCGGTACGGCGGTGGTGGCGACCGGCAGGCGGTTGACCACCTCCGCCGACACCCCGCGGAGGAAGGCGATCGCCCGTACCTCCTGCGTCAGCCGCCGCTCGGTCTGGGACAGACACCGCTCCACCCGCCCCCGCTCCCGGCTTGCTACCCCCAACCCGCACGCCCGCGCCTCCAGTGCTCCTACCATCAGCCAGTTGTTCACCACCCGCGTGATGGCCAACTTCTCCAGCGGCGTCGCCCGCCCGACGCCCAAGTCCTCGGCTAACTGGTCGGCGTAGTTGTGCGATGCCCGCGCCACCACCCGGTCGGTGCTGCACGTCTAGCTGATGAGCCAGCAGCGGGCGGCGTACACCGGGTTCCCCACCGCCGGTCGGTCAGGTACTTCCCCGCCCTCTCGAGCGCCGCCGCGTCCCCGGCCGCGGCGGCCCGCAGCACCGCCTGATCCTCATCCGGAATGTCGGTAAAGTCCGGGGGGCAGCAACGGCGGCACCGCCGGAGGGGGCAGTGCCGCCAGCGCTCCGGCCGCCGTCTTCGGCGCTCTCGTCGCCATGCTCTTCCCCCCACGGTGCCACTGCCACTGGCGGCGGTGGCGGTACGCCCCACACCGCCCGCCAGCAGGGCAAACAGGTGCCTGACCGCCTCGTCCACTGCCAGGCAGTCCCGGATGCCGAACAGGAACAAGTCCAGGTCCAGTCGCGGCTCCCTCCCGTCCAGCCAGCGGAGTTGCCGCTCGGCCGCGTCCAGGTCGGCCGCCAGTTGGCCGATCCGCCCGCCGCCGACATGCTCGGTGACCACACGACCTTTCATCCGCCGCGACCGGCGGTAGTAGCTGTGTATTGACGTTCACCAAGGCCATGACCGAACTCCGTTAGACGACACTTTTCCCGAACGCCCCAGTTCCACTCCTGGCCGAATTCACGAGCCTCCACCATTCGGCTGCTCGAACCCGCGGAGGAGGGTGTCGTCGAGTCCGGGCGGCGGCTCGGTGGGTGCGGCCGGCGGGTTGAGCAGTTTTGACACCATCGCCCGTTGATCCGCCGACAGCGAGGCGAGTTGGGCGAGCAGTTGCAGAAGGTCCGGGGGAACCGAAGGGGGAGTTGCGGGCGTGCAAACTGTATGCAAACGATTCAGCTCGGACGGCGAATCGGCTTGAATTTCAGGAAATGGCGAGTGAAACCATATGTCTGTCGATCCGGAGGTTGCGGGTTCGAGTCCCGTCGCCCTCGCTAGTGCAAGTTGATGCATCGCGGCGCAAATCGGCGAAAATCCCCACAGATTCCAGCAGCTTCGATGGGTGTGAGGTCCGGACGGCCGGACCCTCCGGGGTGCATCCGGGGGTACCCGAACGCACCCCGTTGCACACGTCTTGTGCAACACCGTGTGCAACATCCGGGGTGGCGGTGGGCACCAGGGCGGGCAGCTTCCCGACCGCCCCGGCCAGGTCGTCGTGCCGCTTGTGGACGTGCCGGGCGGTTACTTCCGGGCGGCTGTGCCCGGCCAGTTCCTGGACGGCGCGTCCAAATCCCCGCGGAGCATTTCCGCCCCCCGCTTGTCCCGCGCCCACCTCCCGCCCCACACCGGTTCCCCGGCCGGCTTACCGCTCAGGCGCGCCCGCAGTTCGGCGGCCACGTCGGCCGGGAGCGGCTGCACCTTCGGCTTGCGGCTCTTGTTGAACCGGGCGGCGAGGGTGATAACCGGCGTCTCACACTCCAGGGCGAAATCGCCGGGCGTCAGGTTGGCCAAGGCGTTCGCCCGGAAGCCGGTGGTGGCGGCCGTCAGGTACAGGTGAAAGCGGTCCTCGCCCGTCAGCCCGCGGAAGACGTGCCCGCTCGCCCGCGTCGCATCCAGAAGCGTCCGCAACTCGGCCTCGGTCAACTCTCGTCGGTGTCGGCGAACGTCTGCCTTCGCGTTCTGCAACGTCAGCGTGTCGAGCGGGTTCGCCCCGACCCGGCGGGCCTTCACCATCCACCGCATGAACCCACGCAGGGCGCGGACATAGTGGTTGATCGTCTCCGGCCCGGCCCCGCGGGCCCGGAGGGCGAGCAGTTCCTCGACCGTCGCCCACGGGTAACGGCGGGCCCTACCGGCCCCCTCGACCGCGAGTCCGTGGCGGCAGATGGTCGCCCGCATCGCCTGCCCACTGACCCCGAGAATCGCGTACCCCTTCGCGGGGGCGAACGAGTCCCGATCGGGGAACGGGGTGACGGGTGGCTCGCCCGCCGCCCGCTTGGAGTTCAACGACTCGCGCACCCGGCCGGCGTTCACGTCCGCGGGGTAGACGAACCCGCACCCCTCGAAAACGTTGGAGATGCGGGCGACCTTCTCCCGGATGTGTGCCGCGCTGTCCCCCCTTCGCCGTCAGGTGGGTGGCGTGCTCGTCGATGTGGTCGGCGAGCGGAGTGCGTTTGGTCCGGGCGAACGGGTCAGCCAGACCCAGGGCCGTGAGTTCGGCGTCGGGTTCC
This sequence comes from uncultured Fimbriiglobus sp., assembly GCA_964390195.1. Lineage (GTDB taxonomy): Bacteria > Planctomycetota > Planctomycetia > Gemmatales > Gemmataceae > JALHQU01. The sequence goes on from CAYMHO010000265.1 coordinate 3,895, forward strand.
AACTTCCTCAGCAAGCGCTCGGCGGCTTGTTTGTCGGCGCACGGAGGGACATGCTTCCGGTTCACCGTGCCCTACCACTGGGCCGACTCGATGACGATGCGGGAGCCGTCTTCCGAAAGTGGGGCGGTGCGGGCCTTGCCTTTGCCTGCCCACTGGGCAGACGGTCGCCCCTTGATCGTTTCCAGTTTCGCACCGCCAGGGATCGGTTTCGTCGTCGTCTTCTTGAACACGGTGGCCATGTTGTACCTTCCTGAGAACGGCCGGGGTGTGGGGGTGGCGGTTCTCCGGTCGCGCCCGCACCGAACCCCAGCCGAAAGTTTGAAAGTTTCCCCGATCAGGAGCACCGCGCCAGCCCGGTTACGGCCGGCACGGGCGACCACGTTCTGGCTTCCGCGGCCCGCCACCGGCGGGGCCGCGGTCTGGTCCCATTCTGGGATAGCGGCAACCGGTTGCCTCAGTCGAGGACGCGCCATTGCCGCCTACAAGGGGAAACGGGTTGCCGCCTGAAGTGACGAACTGAGCCCCGTCCCACTCCCACTGCCACCGCTCGGGTCACGCTACCTCGGGAGTGGCACTGACACCTCAGGAACCGCCGACGGGTCGCGGAACCCGCCGACCACTGAAAGGGGGTCGTGCGGGGGAAATAACGGTTCGTATCAGAGGGACGCGAGGTCGGCTCGCCGGCCCTGGTGGGTGACCCTCTCCTGACGGCCACGACCGTCGCGGACGCCCAGCCTGTTCGACTGAGTTGTTCCGGGGGCCGTGCCGGGCGCCGCCTCGGAGTCCCCTCTCGGCCGGGAGCACGCCTCTCACCCCCGCCCCCCTCACCTCTGTGGTGGGGGATGGGGGGATGTGGGGCATCCCGAGGATGGGGCCGAGGACTCGGATCGGGCGGTCGGGATGACACATATGGGCGGGCGGACCGGAGAGCACAGGCGTCATCACGTTGGAGGCGCATGTCGAGGTGACCGGAGCGCGCAACGCGTTCCCGACTTGTCGCCCCGGCGGGCGAAGACAACCGCTCGCCGTTTGTCGATGCTCCGGACAGGTCCTATCCGGTGGAACCGGGCGTGGCGGCGGGGGACCTCGGGCCCGCCCTCCCCGGTCAATCTCCCACGGCAGGCCGTGGCACTTTACCCGACACGACCCGCTGCAGGGACGCCGCCCATGCCGTGCCGAGGTAGAGCACCGGGTACACGACCGACACCCGGACCAGCGCGCGGAACGTCTCCTCCGTCCACGCGAAGACCAGGGCCGCGGCGAGCAGCACCGCCCAGGGCACGCTCAGCACCAGCAGCACCCGGTTCACCCACCCCGGCTGCGTCGGGTACGGGTATCGGCTCGGGACGAACGTCAGCGCCGCCAGCCCGAGGACCAGGCCGACCGCCCACCCGCCGCTCACCGGCAGGGCGAACAGGTAGAAGGCGACGATGTTCCAGTACGACGGGAACCCGACGAATGCCCCGTCGGCCGTCTTCACGTCCGCCTGGCAGAACCCGTAGGCGCTGGCGACCAGGGCCGCGACCAGTACCCACCGCCACCCGTCCGGGAGCACCCCGGCCCGGTCGATCAGCAGCAGCGGCAGGCAGGTGTACAGGAGGAAGTCGACGAGGTCGTCGAGCCGCCGGCCGTCGAACCCGGGGACCGCTTCCTTGATCCGCACCGCCCGGGCCAGGGTGCCGTCCGTCGCGTCCACGACCACGGCCGCGAGCATGAGCAAGAAGCACGCCCGGTACGTGTCCGCCGTCCGCTCCGGTTGCACCAGGAGCGCAACGATGCCCGCCCCGAGCACCAGCCCGGTGGCCGTGTAGGCGTGGACGGCCCAGCCGAGGCCCGTCCGGACCCGTGACACGGGCGGCCGGGTCATGTCGCGACCCTCCGCACCCCCCGGTAGACGAAGGCCCCGACGGCCAGCATGGCCGCCGTGTACAGTACGGCCCCGTACCGCTCGTACCACTCCGGCCCGTAGAACTGCTCCCGCGGCCAGCCGATGTTTACGATCAGCACCACCCCCCACGCCACCGCCAGGGCGCTCACCGGCACGACCCACCGGCCGAGGTACGAGTCGCCGCCCGCCGGCCCGCCGCGGAGCTGCCGCACCAGTAACGCCCCGGTCGTCAGCAGGTAGGCGAGGTTCGTCCACACGATGCTGACGCATACCAGGGCGGTCATCAGGCGCTCGGACTTCGTGTTGAACGCGAGCAGGGCGACGGCCAGGGCCCCGACCACGGCGGCCGCGACGTGCGGCGTCCGGTGCTCGGGGTGGACCCGGCTCAGCACCCCGGCGAACGGCACCGCCCGGTCCCGGGCCATGGCGAACAGGATGCGGGCCGTGGCCGCCTGCACCGCCAGGGCGCAGATGAACACGGCCAGGGCCGCCGCCGCGACGAACACGGTCCCGACCGTCTCGCCGAGCACCTGCTTGATGAGGTGCGGCAGGCCGCCGGCCCCATCGGCCAGGAGCGGGTCGGCCGGGTCCGGAGCGCTCGCCAGGGCGGCGACCAGCAGCAGCGCGCCGAGCGCGGCCGCGGCGAGCAGCGCCTGGAGGATGGCCCGTGGCGTCCGCCGGCGGGTGTTCACCGTCTCCTCGGACAGGGTGCCGGCGGTGTCGAACCCGTACATCACGTAGGCCGCCATCACCGCCGCGGCGAGGAACGGCCCGGCGGTGCCGAACCCGTCCGCCGTCCCGCCCCGTGCCTCGAACACGACGCCAAGCCCGCGGACGGCGCGCCCGGCCAGCAGCGCGACGAGGGCCACCGCGGCGACCAGCTCGACCACCACGCCGGCCGTCATTAGGAATCCGAGCCAGCGGGTGCCGAGGACGTTTACGGCCGTGCTCAGGGCGATCAGGACGACCCCGAGGAGAGCGGCGTTTTGGGCTGGGGAGTCGAGCACCTGGAACCCGGGCCAGACGGCCGGGAGGGTGACCTGCCACGCCAGCGCCACCGCGGCCAAGGTGACGACGAGGGAGGCAAGGTACACCCACCCGATGAACCACCCGAGGGCCGGCGACCCGACCCGCCCGGCCCAGGCGTACACCCCGCCGCAGAGCGGGTGTCGGCGGGCAAGCTCGGCGAAGCACAGGGCGAGGCAGAACTGCCCGGCGAACACCGCCGGCCACGTCCAGAAGAACGCCGGCCCGGCCTCCCGGTAGCCGAGGTGGAAGTTCTGGACGATCCCCGTGAGGATCGACAGGTACGAGAACCCGGCAGCGAACGCGGCGAAGCTGCCCAGCCCGCGGCGGAACTGCGGAATATACCCAGCCCGGGTCAGGTTCCGGTCGTCGTCCTCGGCGGGGGTACCCATGGGGGGCGGCGGGTCGGGGGCGTGGTGGGCGGTCCCCGTGGTCTATCGATTTCGGGCCACCTGACCAACGCACCGCAAGGGCTGACTGCCAGATCCGGTCCGACACACTTGCTCAGCGTCGTTGACCGAAGTGCGCAACACCAAGAGGCGAGTCACCCTCGGCGTGTCGGACCGGAGCGAGTAACGGAGATCGGCTTGTCCGCGCGTGTCGCGATGGCCGCCTTCCTCACTGTCTGGGTATCCACCACGGAGCTGGAGAACGCCACCGGCGCGGCCCGCCAGTGCCGGCCGACCGGGAGCGAGTCGTCCCAGCCCCCGGGCCGTCCTCCAACTGCCGAACAACCACCTCCCGATTCTGCAGAAGTTGCCGGCACGTGCCTGCCACTTCTGGCGTCGACGACACGGTGTGGTATCATCCGCACCGTGTCGAACCGCTCTCCCATTCTGGAACCCCACCCCATGCGAGTTCTCGCGCTGCTGCTCGGCGTCCTCGCCGCCGGCACCCTCACCGCCCAGGAGAAGAAAGACCCGCCGAAGAAGGACGCGCCCGTCGTGAAGCCCCGCGAGGGCAAGAGCGAGACGATCAAGCTGTTCGACGGCAAGTCCCTCGACGGGTGGGAAGGCTACTCCGACCTGTGGTCTGTCAAGGAGGGCGTGATCGTCGCCAAGAACACCACCCCGCTGAAGTTCAGTACGTACCTGCTGACGAAGAACAGCTACACCGACTTCCGCCTGACGTTCGCGGCCAAACTGGTCGAGTCGGAGATGCACTCCGGCGTCGCGTTCTGGGGTCTCGTCAAACCGGACGTGAGCAAGGATCCCGAGAAGGACCGGACGAAACACACCTACGCCGGGCACCTCGTGATGTTCCCGTCCGGGTACGGCATGTACGACCTGTTCGGGCGGAACGGCCTGGGCGTGGACGGCGGCCCGGCGAAGAAGGTCGGCAAGCAGCACGACTGGAACGACATCGAGATCCTGGCGCAGGGCAACCGAGTCCGGGTGGCGATCAACGGGGCCGCCGTCGTGGACTGGCGCGACCCGCAGCCGGAGCGCATCAAGGAGGGACAGATCGGGCTGCAACTGCACTCGAACACGGTCCCGCAGGAACTCCACTTCAAGGGGCTCGTGCTGGAGACGTTCCCGAAGGATGACAAACTCACCACCGTGAAGTGACACCCTGAAGGCCGCAGGACGAGCGCCCCTGGGCCCTGCTCCCACACCAGGAACTTCTCATGCTCCGCTTCGCCCCCTCACTGCTACTCTTCCTCCCGCTGGTCGCGACAGGGCAAGACCCGAAGCCAAAAGAGCAGGAAGCCGTCGAACTGTTCAACGGCAAAGACCTGACCGGCTGGGGGTACAAGGGCAAGGACGACAAGTTCGAGTCGTTCGACGGCAAGACCGAGTCGTCCGACAAGCGGTATTCCGCGAAGGACGGCGTCCTCACGGTCAACGACGGGAAGGGGCTGCGACAACTCTGGACCGCCGCGAAGTTCTCGGGGGACATGGAAGTCACGCTCGAATTCCGCGCCGGGGAGAACGCCGACAGCGGGTTGTTCTTGCGAAATCAGCCGTCGCAGCTCCAGGTGCGGGATTACCTCGTGGCGGGTCCGTACAAGACCCTGAAGGGGTACAAGCCGCAGGACTGGAACGAGGTCGTCGTGGTCGTGAAAGGGGCGACGATCCGCTGCACCTGCAACGGCGAGGAACTGGAACAGAAGTTGAAGCTGCCGGACACCGGCCCGATCGGTCTGGAGGCCGACCGTGGGGTCATGGAGTACCGGAAGATTCGCGTGAAGGAGCTGAAGTGATCCATCGATTCGTCGCGATGATCACTCTCGCCGGAATGCTCGCGCCGCCGGCGCGGGCCAGCGACTTTGCAACCGACAAGGCGTCGAATTGGCACCACTTGCGCGGGCCGAACGCCGACGGTACCGCCCCGACCGCGACCCCGCCGACCAAGTGAGACACCAAGACGAGCGGTATCGATCGCCCGGGGTCGATCGGGGGTGCGTGATCGAGCGGGCCCGCTAGTCCTACAGCCGTAGTTGCTACAGTAGCCCCTGCCACGACTTCCGGCGAGGGCGGGCGATGTCAGGACGGCCGACGGCGGATCAGGTGCGAGGGTGGGCGGCGGAGGTGGACGCGGTGGGCGAGCGGATCGGCCGCCACTTCGCCCGGAGCGAGCCGCGGCGGCGGGCGATCGGGTATGTGCGGGCACTGCTCAGCGACGCCGAGCGGAAGAACGGGTGGCAGGTGGCCGAGCACCTGGGGGAGGCAACGCCCGACGGGGTGCAGCACCTGCTCGCCCGCGCCGACTGGGACGCCGACGCCGTCCGCGATGACCTGGGACGGTACGTTCAGGAACACCTGGGCGAGGCGGCCGGCGTGCTGATCGTGGACGAGACGGGGTTCCTGAAGAAGGGGGCCAAGTCGTGCGGCGTCGCCCGCCAGTACACGGGCACGGCCGGGCGGATCGAGAACGCCCAGGTGGGCGTGTTCCTGGCGTACGCCGGGGCCAAGGGGCACGCCCTGATCGACCGGGCCCTGTATCTGCCGAAGGAGTGGACGGACGACCGCCGGCGGTGTGACGCGGCCGGCGTTCCCGAGGCGGTGGGGTTCGCCACCAAGCCGCAATTGGCCGAGCGAATGGTGCGGCGGGCGTGGGGACTGGGGGTGACGGCGGCCTGGGTGACGGGCGACACGGTGTACGGGCACGACGGCAAGTTCCGGCGGTTCCTGGAGGCGAACGGGCAGGCGTACCTGCTGGCGGTGCCGTCCAACCAACCGCTGTTCGACGGGCAGTTCCGCTCGACGGTGGGG
>CAYMHO010000266.1:0-9983 GCA_964390195.1 uncultured Fimbriiglobus sp.
ACTCCTCCACCACCCGCGGCATGCGGTGGATCTCGTCGATGAACAGGATGCTCCCTTCCTCCAGGTTCGTCAGGAACGGGAGCATGTCGGCGGGCTTGGCGAGGGCGGGGCCGCTGGTGAGCTGGACGGTGGTGCCGAGTTCGTTCGGCAGCACCGTAGCGAAGGTGGTTTTGCCCAGCCCCGGCGGGCCGTCGAACAGGATGTGGCCGAGCGGCTCCTTCAGCTTCTTGGCCGCGTTCACGGCGATCTGCAGGCGGTTGACCACCTTCTTCTGGCCGATCACCTCGGTCAGCAACTTCGGGCGGAGGGCGGCGTCGCGCTGGCGGTCGTTGTCCGTCGGGGCGGGACCAATTACCTTTTCACGAGCCATCGGTGGAGGTCTCGGCGGGGGGATTGGGGTATTGTGCCCGCCGTCTGGGGTTCAGGGGAAGGTCGGAAACGCCACCGCGTACCTCACAGACGTTCTACACTCGGTCGTCGGACCATCCGCGGAGGGGGCCATGACCAAACGAGGGGAGGGGGTGCGGCGCTGGGCGTTCGCGGCGGGTGTCGCCCTGCTGACGGGCGTCGCACTGGTGGCGGTGCCGCCGCCGCCGACCCCCACGCGGGTGGTCAGCCCGGACGGGTCGTGGGCGGTGGAAGTCCACGGCTCGCAGTACGAGACGACCGGTTTTCGGGACGGGAAGTACGAGATGTTCGCCGTCGTCTACGACGTCCAGGGGCGGGCGGTCGAATCGCGGCGAGTCGGAACGGCCGAGAACCTCGCGTCGGCCGAGCGAGACTTCTCGGTGGCGTTCGACGGGAACGAGACGGCGCTGGTCGGCGGGCGAACGATCCGGAAGGCGGACTTCATCCGCTGACCCGGCGGTCACTTCTTCTTCTCGCGGCCGAACTCGAACAGCATCATCGGCGTCTTCTCGGGGGCGTCGAACTTGGTCGGGCGGTCGTCCTTCTCCGAGTTCAGGCAGACGGTCAGCTTGTCGCCCTTCAGCTCGTAGATGCCGGGCATGGTGCGGCCCTTGAACGGGCCGGCCTTCTCGGAGCTGGCGAGCGTGATCTGCTTCGGCGACTTGGTCGCGTCGAGGGTGATCGTCCCCTTGTCCGTGTTCGGCCCGACGACGACGGTGTACTTGTCGCCGTCGATGGCGAGGGTGAGTCCCTTGAAGTCGTCCAGGTGATCCCGCCCGCCGAGCGTGGCGGACGACAGGACCCACTTGCCCTGGAACGGCTTCAGGTCGGCCGCCGGGTCGGCGGCGGGTGTGAGCAGGAGGGCGGCGAGTGAGGCGGTGAACACGGGTCGCTCTCGGGGTGACACTGCCTGGCCGGTGGTGACAGGGGGAGTGTAGCGAAGCGAACCGACCCGGATGGGACGAAATCGGGCGGCCCGGGACCGTCGGCCGCCGGACCCTTTGACGACGGGACACTGTTTGCAGGGGAGGGGAGGTGATGTGATGTGAATGAAGACCACCCGTCGGCGGGTCGCGGGGTGACACTTCGGCCGCAACTTTTTCCCCGGACGGAATTCGCACCCGGCGGTTTCGCTCTATACTCGCATGTTCCGGGGTCGCCCCCCGCCGTCGAGAGCCTCTGATGACCGTCCTCCCCCGCGAGCAGTTGCGGACCGACCGCGCGTGGCAACTGACCGTGGCGGCGGTGGTCGGGGCGGTGCTGCTGGCGTACTCCGGGCTGGGGTGGCCCGAGTCCGGGCTGGTCGCCATCGGCAAGTTGTGGGTGAAGCCGCCCTACGACTACTCGCACGGCTTCCTGGTGCTGCCGTTCGCCGGGTACCTGCTGTGGCGGAACCGCGGGCAGTTCCCGGAGAAGGTGGGCTGGCCGAACTGGTACGGGCTGCCGCTCCTGCTCGGCCCGCTGCCGCTGTACCTGGTCGAAGCCGACTTGAACGTGGCGAAGGAGTGGGTGCAGGGCGGGTGCCTGGTGGCCAGCCTGGCCGGGGTGCTGGTGACGTTCGCCGCCCCGCCGCCGTCGAGCCGCCGCCGCCACAAGCAACTCGACTGGACCGCCGCCGCGTTGTGCCTCTCCCCGGTGCTGTACTTCCTGGCGTTCAAGGCCGGCAACACCTCCCCGAAGCTGCTCTGGGGGACGACCATACTGCTGGGCGCGGGCGTCGGCCTGACGCTGTACCGGCGGTGGGCGGCGGTGAAGTGGGCGGTGCCGACTTTGGTCATGCTGCTGCTCGCCCTGCCACTGCCCGGCCCGGTCGAGAACGAGGTGAGCTGGCAACTGCGGAAGGTGGCCACGTGGTCCGCCCTGGTGGTGTTCCGCGCGTTCGGCTTCCCCACCCGCTCCGACAGCCCGATGACCATCGACGTGGGGGCGGTGCGACTGGACGTGCAGGCCCCGTGTAGCGGGCTGAGTATGCTGCTGGCGTTCGTCGCCCTCACCGCCGCCATCGCCCTCCTCTGCCCGCCGTCCCGCCGCCCGGTGGACCGCTGGCTGGTGTTCGCCTCCAGCATCCCCATCGCCGTGTTCTGCAACATCCTCCGCATCGTGGTCAGCGGGCTGGTGCTGCTGGCCGGGTGGAAGCAGGCGTTCGACTTCATCGTCCACGACTTCGCCGGGTGGGCGATGATGCCGCTCGCCCTCGGGCTGGTGTGGGTCGAGTTCAAGCTGATCGACTGGCTGCTGGTGCCGGTGGTGCGGATGAGCCGGGAGGAGGTGGTGAAGGCCGGGCTGGCGGAGGCGAAGGCGGAGATCGAGCGGCAGGAGGCGGACAAGCGGGCGCGACAGGCGGGCGGGGTGTCGCGGGACTCCGACCAGCACCCGGCCGCCCCGTTCCTGCCCCTCACCCCGGCCGGCACCTCCCACGGGGCGACCGCCGCCGGCGGTACCATCACCCCGCGGCCGAACCCCGGAGCGGGGGCCGCCCCGTGATCCCGCCGGTGCCCCCGCCCCCCCGCCGGGTGGTCATCCACCTCCGCCCGTCGGCCGCCCTGCGGGTGCTGCGGCCGTGGTGGTTCGCGGTCGGGGCGGCGGCGGTGATGGCGTTCATCGCCTACGGCAGTTTCGTCCCGTTCGAGTACCAGCCGCGGGAGTGGGGCGAGGCGTCCGCCGACTTCCGCGCCGCCCTCGACCAGTGGGCCAGCCCGCCGTCGCGGTCCGATTTCGCCGCCAACATCGCCCTCGGCATCCCGCTCGGTTTCTGCCTGCTCGCAGCCCTCCGGGTGGACCGACCGAACCGCTGGCTGACGGCCGGTGTTGGGCTGCTGGTGGCCGCCGGGTGCGGGCTGTACGCGGGCGTCGTCGAGTTCGGCCAACTGTTCTTCCGCGAGCGGGTGTGCTCCGGGGCGGACGTGTTCGCCCAGGCGCTCGGCGGGGCCATCGGGGTGGGCACCTGGGCGCTGACCGGGCAGTGGCTGACGGACCGCTCGCGGCGGGCGTTCGACACCGACGCGGTGCGGAAGACGACCGCCCCGCTGCTGTGCGGGTACGCCGTGCTGCTGTTGATCGTGCAGACACTGCCGCTCGACTTGACCGCCAGCCCGTACGAGATCGCCCACCGGCTGCGGGACAATACCGCCTGGACCCCGCTGGGCGAGCTGTTCGAGAAGACGACGGCCGACCCCGACCAGGATTGGAAGACGCTGGCGGCGTGGTGCCAGGTGTTCGCGTTGTACCTGCCGGCCGGGCTGCTGCTGGGCGGGTTGGGAGGGAAGTTTCGTACACCGGACGGGCTGTTCCGGGTGATCGGCTGGGGCCTGCTGGGGGCGGCGGGGCTGGAGGCGTGTCAGGTGCTGGTGCAGAGCCGGCACCCGAGTACGACCGACGTGCTGCTCGGGACGGTCGCGGTGACGGTCGGGTGGGCGACGGCCCGTATCCTGACCACCCGCGGGGTGCGAAAACGACGGGGGGAGGCGGCGGTGCTGCTCGCCCAGGCGTGGGCGGCACTGATGGCGGGGGCGGCGTGGTTCCCGTACCAGTTCTACCCGGGGCTGACCGGCGAACGGCTGGCCGGCGTGCACTGGCTGCCGCTGCGGGACGCCACCCAGGGGCCGTACCTGTGGGCGGCGGAAGACCTGCTGGTGAAGTTCGCCCTGGCCCTGCCGCTCGGCGGGCTGGCGGCGTGGGGCCTCGGCGGGACGAACGGCGTCGGCACTCGGCCGGCCGGGCGGTGGGCGGTGCCGCTGGCCGGGGTGCTGACGGCCGCGGTGGTGGCGGCGGTGCTGGAGTTGGGTCAGGCGATGCTGCCGGGCCGAGTGGTGTGCCCGACGGACGTGCTGCTGGCGATGGCCGGCGGGTGGGTCGGGGCGGTGGCCGCCCGGTGGGCGATCGGCATCAGTACGAGTGGCCGCACGGTGGGTGTGCCGGCGACCGCGGCGGCGTGAACGATCAGCTGCAGCCGGCCTCTGTGTGAGGCCGGTCCGGACCGCCCTCACACAGAGGCCGGTTACAACTTGTGGGCGGGGGTGATGGAGAAGCAGGCGATCTTCATGCTCGGCGTGACCGGGTGCGCGGTGGTCGGCGCCCTCGGGTGGGGGCCGTACGTGGCCATCCTGGCGTACTACGCGTTCGCCGTCCTCCGCCCGCAGCACATGTGGGAGTACGCCCTCCCGCGGGAGTTCCAGTGGTCGCTGTACGTGGCACTGGCCGCGCTGGCGACCGCCGCGGCGTACCGCTTCCGCCTGGTCGGTTACCCGACGGCCGGGCCGACGGTCGGCGCCCGGTCGCCGGTGTGGAGTCCCGTCCACTGGCTGATGCTGGTGTTCTTCGGGTGGATGACCCTTTGCTACGTGCAGGCGGAAAATCAGAACAGGGCGTGGGACACGTTCGACATCTACCTGAAGACCACGGTCATGTTCCTGGTGGCGTCGCTGACGGTGTACCGGCTGAGCCAGCTGTGGGTCCTGCTGGCGGTGCTGGTGGGGGTGGACGTGTACGTGGCGTACGAGGCCAACTTCCAGTACTTCGTGTGGCACTGGAACCAGATCCAGAGCCGCGGGTTCGGCGGGCTGGACAACAACGGCGCCGCCCTCATGCTGGCGATGGCCATCCCCCTGTGTTACTTCCTGTGGGAGGGTACCACCGGGTGGTGGCGGTGGGGGTACCTGCTGGCCGTGCCGGTGCTCGCCCACGCGGTGCAGCTCACCTTCAGCCGCGGGGCGCTGCTGTCCACCCTGCTCACCCTCCCGCTGGTGTTCCTGTTCAGCCGGCACAAGCGGCTGCTCGCCGGGTTCGCCGTGGTCGGGGCCGGGTTCGTGTTCGCCACCTCCGGGCCGGAGCTGAAGGAGCGGTTCTTCTCCATCAAGCAGCACGACGTGGACGAGAGCGCGAACATGCGGAAGATGGCGTGGAAGGCGGCCACCGAGATCGCCACCGAGCGGCCGTTCTTCGGCGTCGGCCTGCGGTGTTCCGCCCCGCACATGGAGTCGCACGGCGCCCCGAAGGGGATGACCATCCACAGCCAGTACCTGCAACTGGCCGCCGACACCGGGTGGGTGGGGATGGGGCTGTACGTGGCCCTGTACGGGACGGCGCTGGTCTTCGGCTTCCGCCTGTGGTGGCGGATCCGCCGGTGGCCCCCCTACCCGGAGGTGGTCCGCGCGCGGGCGCTGGCCGCCGGCATCACCTGCTCGCTGGTGCTGTACGGCATCGGGGCGGTGTTCCTGTCGCTGGAGACGTTCGAGCTGCCGTACGTGCTGTTCCTGCTCATCGCCCAGTTGTGGAACTGCTACAAGGGCGGCGGGATTGAGGCCGCCGTGCGGGCGAACGGGTCGGTGCTGCCGCCCCCGCCCGGCCCGCTGCTGGCGCCCCCGCGCCGCCCCCGTGCCGCCCCCGTGCCGCCCCCGCGGGTGACGGTCATCGAGCAACCGGTCGTCCCCCTCACCACCGCGAGGCCGGAGTGATGACCGGGAGCGCGGGTCGGGTTCGTGCTGCACGTCATGCAGGTGGCCGGGGCGGAGGTGCTGGTGCGGGAGATCATCCGCCGACTGGGCGGGCGGATCACCCCGACCGTGTTCTGTTTGGACAAGGTCGGGCCGATCGGCGAGGAGTTGATCGCCGACGGGGTGGAGGTGCTCGCCCTCGGCCGCAAGCCGGGGTGGGACTTCCGCGTGGCGTGGCGGCTGGCGAAGGAGGCGACCGCCCGCAACATCGAGGTGCTGCACGCCCACCAGTACACCCCGTTCTTCTATGCCGCTCTCGCCAAGCCGCTCACTCGTCCCGTCCCCCGGCTCATCCTCACCGAACACGGCCGCCACTTCCCGGATCACGTGTCGCCCGTCCGGCGGGCCGTCAATCGGCTCGTGTTGGATCGACTGGCCGACGAGGTGACGGCGTGCGTCGGGTTCAGCGGGCGAGCGCTCCGAGACGTGGACGGCTTTCGCGGCCACCGCATCCGCGTCATCGACAACGGCATCGACGTGGACCGCTACGGCCCGCCGGCGGACAAGGCCGAACAGAAACGGGCGCTCGGCTTCGACCCGTCACGGCGGCATGTGGTTCACGTCGCCCGGCATCACCCGGTGAAGGATCAGGCCACGCTGCTGAAGGGGTTCGCCGCCGCCGTGCCGCACTTGGCGGACGTCGATCTGCTGATGGCCGGCGACGGGCCGTTGCGGGAGCAACTGGAAACGCAGGCCCAGACGCTCGGCATCGCCGACCGGGTGAAGTTCCTCGGCATCCGCTCGGACGTGCCGGAGTTGCTGCGGGCCGGCGACGTGTTCGCCCTGACCAGCGTTTCGGAAGCGTCCTCACTCACGTTGCTTGAAGCGATGGCGACCGGATTGCCGAGCGTGGTGACGGACGTGGGCGGCAACCCCGACCTGATCCGCCGCGACGTGGACGGGCTGCTGTTCCCTCGCCGCGACTGGGAGGCGTGCGGGGCGGCGCTCGTGCGGCTGCTGCGTGAAACGGGTCTGGCGGAGAAGTTGGGGGCGAATGCGAGGACGCGGGCGAACGAGCGGTTCCGCCTGGACGACACGGTGGAAAGGTATGCGAGGCTGTATGGGGTTGGTCCCCCTCTCCCCGGGGGGAGAGGGGTTAGGGGAGAGGGGGACCGGCTCACAACTCCGCCACCACCCGCCGCACCAGCGCCCGCAGTTTCGGCTCGGCCTCGTTTGCCGTGTGCAGGATCTCCGCCAGGCTCACCGGCTGGAGCGCGTCCGCCAGGCACATGTCGGTAATCACGCTCAGCCCCAGGTTCCGCATCTTCGAGTGAACGCCGACGATCACCTCGGGGATGGTGGACATGCCGATCACGTCCGCCCCCATCGTCCGCAGCGCCCGGTACTCGGCCTTCGTCTCCAGGCACGGCCCGACCACCGCCGCGTACACCCCTTGCTGCACGCTCAACTTCTCGTCGATGGCCACCCGCTTGGCCAGGGCCAGCAGGTCGCGGTCGTAGGCGTTGCACATGTCCGGGAAACGTTCGCCCAGGCGGTCGTCGTTCGGCCCGATCAGCGGGTTCGCCCCGAGCAGGTTGATGTGGTCCTCGATGAGCATGATGTCCCCGCGGGTGTACTGCGGGTTCAGCCCGCCGCAGGCGTTCGAGCAGATCAGCACCCCGCACCCGAGTGCCTTCATCACCCGCACCGGGAACGTCACCTGCTGGGCGGTGTACCCCTCGTACAAATGGAACCGCCCCTCCATCGCCACCACCGTCTTGCCGCCGAGGGTGCCGCACACCAGCCGCCCCTTGTGCGACGGCGCCGTGCTCCGCGGGAAGTGCGGGATCAGCTCGTACGGGATTTCGGTGCGGTCGGTGATCTCGTCGGCGAACTTGCCCAGGCCGGTGCCGAGCACGATCCCCACCACCGGCGACCCGTTCCACAACTCGCGTACGGCGGCCGCGGCTTCCTGAATCTGGTCGTAGAGCGACATGCGTGTGTGCCGTTGACGGGGGCGACGCGGCGGGTGTACCGTGTGCCGCCCGCGAGGGAAGATGATATGACGTTGCCCGCCCGCCTGCGGCTGTGGCCGACGGCGGAGGAACTGGCCCGCATGGCCCGCCACCCGGCGGCCTACGCCCCGACCGCCGCCGAGGTGCTGACCCCCGGTCCGGTTCCCCCGCCGACGGTGCCGATGGGGGTTGAAGAACGGAGGTTGATGGACGCGATCCTCGCCGACCCGGACGCCGACGAGCCGCGGTGGAAGTTTGCGGAATGGGTGGAAGCGAGCGACCCCGAGCGGGCGGCGTTCATCCGGCAGCAACTCAGTCACCCCCTCTCCGACGCGGAGAGGGGACCGGGGGGTGAGGTCCTCAAACGGTGGGGCGCCCGCGACGTCGTCTTCCGCCGCGGGTTCGCCGAGGCCATGTCGCTCACCGGCCGAAGTTTCATCAGCCTGTCCGATGGCCTGTTCGCGGCCACGCCGTTGCGGGAAGTGCGGCTGGTCGCGGTGAATTTCCTGATCGCCGAGTTGGTGAAGTGCCCGAACCTCCGGAGGCTGAAGCGGCTCGACCTGCGGGGCAACGGCGTCGACGCGGCGGCGCAGGCGATGCTGGCCGCGTGCGAGTGGCTGCGCGGGGTGGAGGTGCTGGTGTGACGCTCTGACTCACTCCGATAGACAGCTATCGATTCCCACGCCACAATACGCCCACTCACCCGGAGCCGGACAGCGATGGCGGTCAACCTCCCCCCGCACTACCACGACGCCGACGCGCGATACAAGAAGGCGCAGACGCCGGCGGACAAGCTGGCCGCCCTGCGGGAGATGTGGGTGCTCCTGCCCAAGCACAAGGCGAGCGAGAAGGTGCAGGCGGCGCTCAAGACGAAGATCAGCGAGCTGACCGACCAGATCGAGGCGGAGAAGGCCGGGCCGAAGAAGGCGGCACCGGGGTCGTTCAAGATCCCCCGCCAGGGGGCCGGCACGGTGGTGTTCCTCGGCCCGCCGAACGCGGGCAAGTCGGCGTTGCTCGCCAAACTGACGAACGCCAAGCCGGAAGTGGCGGCCTACCCGTTCACCACCCGCGAGCCGATTCCGGGCATGACCGACACCGCCGGGGTGAAAGTCCAACTCATCGACCTGCCGCCGATCACCGCCGACCACTACGAGCACTTCGTCACCGACGTCACCCGCTCGGCCGACGCCGCCGTGCTGTTCCTCGACTTGGGCAACGACGACGGCCCGGCGGAGACGCAGACCGTCATCGACCGGCTGAAGACGGTCCGCCGCGAACTGGTGAAGGCGAAGCCGGCCGACGACGACCCGACCGTGTACTCCCTGCCGACGATTCTGGTGGCGACCAAAGTGGATGACGAGGCGGCCGACGTCCGCCTGGAGATGGCCCGCGAGTGGATCGGCGACCGGTTCCCGCTGTTCGTCGTGTCGGCCGACCGCGGTGACGGGCTGGCCGAGTTGAAACAGGCGGTGTTCGACGTGCTGGGGGTGATGCGGATTCACACCAAGCAGCCGGGCAAGCCGGCCGACACGACCGGGGCACCGTTCACCTGTGCGGTGGGCAGCACGGTGGCCGAGTTCGCCGGGTGCGTCCACACCGAGTTCGAGGAGAAGCTGAAATCGGCCCGCGTGTGGGGGAGCGGGGCGACGCCGGGGCAGACGGTCGGCCGGGATCACGTGTTGCACGACGGGGACGTCGTAGAATTGCAGGTGTGAACCCCATGACCACCGTCACCCCACCTCCGGACGCCGCCGACCGCCCCAAGTACCTGGTGCGGCACGGGGCCATGCGGATGCTCGGCGAGTTCGTCGGCCCTGACACGCCACTGTCGGTGCCGCGGCGGGCGGCGGTGATCGTCCGCACCGTCCGCGGCACCGAACACGGCGAGGTGCTCTGCCCGTCGTCCCCGCAGGCGGTGGCCCACATCCCGGAGCCGACCGGCGGGGTCATCCTGCGGGCGGTCACCGCCGACGACCGGAAGAAGTTGGCCGACCTGACCGCCACCGAAGGGCGGGAGCTGGATGCCGGGGTGAAGCTGGTGCAGCAGCACCGGCTCGCCATGCAACTGGTGGGGGCCGAGCGGCTGTTCGGCGGCGAGCGGCTGGTGTTCTACTTCCTGGCCGAACAC
>CAYMHO010000267.1:0-9978 GCA_964390195.1 uncultured Fimbriiglobus sp.
GCATACCGCTGCTCCCAGAGGGTGCGGAGTCGGGTCAGGCCGTCGTGCATGCGGGCGAGGGCGGTGTTCAACGGGCACCCGAGGCGTTCGGCCACCTCGCGGAACTTCAGCCCGTCGAACAGCCGCAGGCGGATCACCTCCCGCTGCGGCTCGGGCAGTTGGGCGAGCAGCCCCCGCACGGCGGCGGCGGTGTCGGAGGCGTCGGCGGCGGTGGCCGGGTCGGCGTCGGACCCGACCAGGGCGAGCAGCCCGTCGCCGGACACCGCCGGCACCCGCTTCCCCTTCCGGCGGAACAGCAGGGCCTGCTGGTGGGCGACGGTGAACAGCCACCCGCGGAAGGATTCGCCGGCGGCCGCGTCGGCTTTTCGCAGAACCAGCACGAATGTGTCTTGCAGCACGTCTTCGGCCGCGTGCCGGTCCTTCAGCACCCCGACCAGGTACCGAAACACCGGCTGCTCGTACCGCTCGAAGATGACCCCGACGGCGGCCGAGTCCCCCGCCCGCAGGCGGGCGAGCAGCTCGGCGTCGGTGGTTGGGGTGAGGTCGGTCACGGGCGGCCCGGTGTGGCGGTTTCGGCGTCGGGTGTAGCGTTTCGCGGCAGCTTTCGGGGTGGTTTCGGAGGTTCACCCCGGTTGAGCATTCGGCGTGCCAGGGGACGCGCTCGTCTCCGCCTCGCGGCGAACCGTCCCTCACTTCCGCTTCTTCTTCGGCTTCTCCTCCTCTTCCTCCTCCTCTTCCTCGTCGTCTTCGTCCTCCTCTTCCTCGTCGTCTTCGTCCTCGTCGTCCTCATCCTTCTCGGCGTCCACCTTGATCGGTCCGGTCTCCGGTTCGGCGAACCCGGCGATCACCCGCGGGTCCCAGATGGTGAGTAGCAGGAAGATGCCGGCGAACAGCGGGAGCAGGCCGAAGAACCCGGCCACCACCGCCCACGGGTAGCTGCCGAGGGTGATCGCCTGAACCGCCCCGTAGCAGGTGATCGCCCCCCACAGGGTGCAGATGATGCCGACGAACAGCCAGCCCAGGAACTCGGCGAACTCCTCGTCCGACGGCGGGGTGCCGCCGGTGAAGATCATGCCCCACATGCCCTGCCAGAAGAGCGCCCCGAACAGCCCGTACAGGGTGAGCAGTCCGCCCTGTAGCAGGAGCAGGTTGACGGGGGTGACGAGCAGCGCGGCGGCCGGCCCGCGGGCGCTCTTGGCGAACTTGTCCTTGACGTTCCCGAACTTCGGCTTGTTCTTCTCCGCCAGCCGCTTCTCCTCCTCCGACTCCTCGGCCAGCCCGTACGTCTTCGGCCCGTCGTCGTCGTCGTCGGCCATCTTCCGCGGCTGCGGCTGTGGCTGCTCGGGGGCCGGGCCGGCGGCGGCCGGTTTGGCCTTGGCCGTCGCCTTCGCCTTGGCGGTCGCCTTCGCCTTCGGCTTGGCCGGCTCGTCGTCCTTGAACGACAGGGTGCCCGCCCGCGGGGTGAACTTGGCGTCGCACCCCGGGCAGGTGAACTCCTGCCCCGGCTTGGCCTCGGCGGCCGACTTCACTTTGGCGTTGCAGTCCGGGCAGGTGTACGAGGGCATGGAGCGCCTTCGGCAGGTAGCGGGGAGGAGGTAGCAAGGGGCAAGGACCGAACACGATCGGCCGGGCGAGTGCTTCGTTCCGACTTGTCACTTGCCACTTGTCTCGTGCTACTTTACTCGACCGTCAGTCCTTCTGCCAGACGCTGAGCACCGCCGCCTGCCCGAGCACCCGCACCCGCATCTGCTTGAGCGGCCGCCACTCGTGCGGGCGGACGGCCTCCTTCAGGGCGTCCATCTCGCTCACCAGGATGACCGCCCGCCCGCCCGGCTTCAGCACCCGGTCCCACTCGGCCACGATGTTGTCGTACAGTTCGGGGATGTTTTCCGGCTTCTCCAGTTGCTTGCCGAACGGCGGGTTGCAGATGATCCGATCGACCGTGCGGCGGGCGACCGGCAGTTCGGTGCTGTCCCACCGCTCCGGCTCGATGCCGCCCCGCCGGCCCAGGTTCTGCCCGGTGCAGAAGACCGCGTTCGGGTCGATGTCCCCGCCCAGGTACCGCACCTCGCGGATCCGCCGCTGCTCGCACAGCGCCAGCGCCTCGGCCAGGATGGTGCCCGCCCCGCACATCGGGTCCAGCACGGTCATCCCCGGCCCGATGCCGGCCAGCCGGGCCATCGCCGCCGCCACCGTCGGCCGGAGGCTCGCCGCCACGTGGTCCGTCTTGTAGGTGCGGTGCCGCATGGTGCGGTCGCTCAGCCGCACCCCGCACACCGCCGTCTTCCCGTTGATGGTGAGCCAGATTTCGAGCCACGCGTTCTCGTCGGCCGGCACCCACCCGGCGGGGACGAACCCGCTCAGCCCGTCGGCCATCGCGTCCAGGGCGTCCACCCGCCGGTACCCGTGCTCGCCCTGCATCTGGCAGACCAGGTGGAAGGTCGGCTTGCCCTTCGTCTTCGGCCGCACCGCGTGGTGCAGGCGGAACAGGTTGGCCCAGTCCGCCTTCTTCGCCGTCCACCGCTTGATGGTCTCCAGGTCGGACGCCTTGTAAGTGAGCGAGTCCGACCCCCAGGCCAGCAGGAACACGTCCTCGGTGGTGCGGAGTTTGAGCACGTCCGGGGTGATGTCGTCCAGTCGGAAGACGACGCTCCCGCGGTCGGTCCGCTTCACCTCGCCCTGCAGGTCGCGGGTGATCTCGTCGGCCGCGACCGCCTCCAGCCCCGGCTGGACGTGGGCGTACAGGGCGGGGACGGCGGGCGGGTCGGCGCGGCGGGCCACGGCAAGGCACCTGGGGCGAAACAGACCATGATAGCAGGAAATTGTCCGGCCCTCACCCCCTACCTGCTCGACGTGGCTAGACTGACCTTCATCATTCCTTCGCCGCGTGTGCCGCCATGCCGATCGCCGTCGCCTGCTCGTGCGGGGTGAAACTGAAAGCCCCCGATGCCGCCGCCGGCAAGCGGGTGAAGTGCCCGAAGTGCGGCAACCCGGTGTCGGTGCCGGTTCCCGCCCCCGCGGCCGACTTCGAGATGGTGGACGACGACCCGCCGCCGGTCGCCGCCCCGGCCAAGAAGAAGCCGAAGCTGGTGGACGACGACGATCCGCCGCCGACCACCAAGAAGATGCCGACCGCCGCCAAGACCACGCCGAAGCCGAAGCCGAAGCCGAAGCCGGTGGCGGTGGACGAGGCCGTTGACGACGAAGACGAGGGCGAGGAGGAGGACGAGAAGCCGAAGAAGAAGGGCAAAGGAAAGGGCAAGAAGAAGAAGGAGGAGCCGAAGAGCAAGCTGCCACTCATCCTGGGCGTCGGCGGCGGGGTGGTCGGGCTGCTGGTGATCGTCGGCATCGTGGTGGCGGTCATGATGAACGGCGACGGCGGCCAAGCCAAGGGGACGGGCACCGGCCCGACGCAACCAGCCCCGCCGCCACTGCCGGCCGGGTGGTCCACCTTCAAGGGCGACGGGTTCAGTGTGGCCGTGCCGGACGCCATCGGGTTCAAGTTGCAGGAGCAACCGCCGAACGTGGGCGGGCCGGGGCCGAAGCCGCCGCCCGGTGCCAAGAACTACACCAACGGGGTGCCCCCGCAGCAGGGGCAGCCGATCAACGTGTATCTGGTGGGGGTCGGCCCGGTGCCGCCGGAGGCGAAGGCGGCGTTCGACAAAAGCCCGCAGGACGGGTGGGAGGCGTTGCGGAAGTCGGGCGGGGGTCAAGCCCTCCAGGACGAGAAGACCATTCAGGTGGGCGGGGTGGAGGGCCGGCAGTTCACCCTCAAGACCGGGGTCGTCAACGGGGTGGTGCGTGTGGCGGTGAAGGGGGACAAGATCTACTCGTGGGGGTTGATGGGGGCGGCCGCCCCGAGCGAGGACGGCCCGGACCTGAAGCCCTTCTTCGACACCTTCAAGTTCGAGTGACCGGCGTGCCGAGCGGCGGCCGTGAGGCCGCCGATTCGGGTCGAATCCGCGGTCTCACGGCCGCCGCTCGCCGAGCTGCGTCTCGGCCACTTCGATCGCCCGCATCAGGCCCATCGCCTTGTTGACGGTTTCGGCGTACTCGCTCGCCGGGTCGCTGTCGGCCACCACCCCGCACCCGGCCTGGATGTCGGCCGTCTGCCCCTGCATCACCAGAGTCCGCAGGGCGATGCAGGTGTCCATGTTCCCGCTGAAGTCGAAGTACCCGACCGCCCCGCCGTACGGGCCGCGCTTGTGCGGCTCCAACTCGTCGATGATCTCCATCGCCCGCACCTTCGGCGCCCCACTCAGCGTGCCGGCGGGCAACGCACTCCGCAGGGCGTCGAACGCACTCAGCCCGTGTTGCAACTTCCCCGTCACCGTGCTGCTGATGTGCATGACGTGGCTGTACCGCTCCACCACCATCAGTTCCGCCAGCTTCACACTGCCCAACTCGCACACCTTGCCCACATCGTTCCGCCCCAGGTCCACCAGCATGATGTGCTCGGCCCGCTCTTTGGGGTCGGCCAGCAGTTCCTCGGCGAGCGCCTTGTCGGCGTCGGGAGTGGCCCCGCGGCGGCGGGTGCCGGCCAGCGGGCGGACGGTCATCTCCCCGTTCTCCACCCGGCACATGATCTCCGGCGACGCGCCAACGAGTTTCGTGTCGCCCGCGTCCACGAAGAACATGAACGGGCTGGGGTTGATGACCCGCAGCGCCCGGTAGATGTCGAACGCGTCGGCCGTGGTGGCGGTGCGGAACCGCTGACTCGGCACATACTGGAACACGTCCCCGGCGAGGATGTACTCGATCCCCTTACGGACCATCGCCTCCCACGACTGCGGGGTGAAGTTGGACTGGTACCGCTCGCTCGGGTCTGGGTAGCGGGTGTTCAAGTCGATGTCGTGAACCGACAGGTCGGCCAGCGGCACCGACAGCCGTTCCACCAGTGCGTCCACCCGCCGACAGGCGTCGGAGTAGTCGGCGGTGCGGGAGTGAACGACCGCCAGCACCGTCTTGTTGATGTGGTCGAAGATGACCATCTCGTCGTAGAAGCCGAAGCACAGGTCCGGGATGCCGCGGTCGTCGGGTGGGGTGTTCGGCAGGCGTTCGACGTACCGCACCGAGTCGTAACCGGCGAACCCGACGGCCCCCCCGCAGAACGGCGGCAGGCCGGGGATCCGCGGCCCGCGGAATTCGGCGACCAGCGTTTCCAATGCCTTCAGCGGGTCGGGGGACGTGCTGGTCGCGGAGTGGCCGTCCCGCTCGGTGATGGTGACCTGGTTCCCGCTGGCGGTGAACCGCAGGAACGGGTTCGCCCCGAGGATGCTGTACCGCCCGACCCGCTCCCCGCCGACGACGCTCTCGAACAGGAACGCCCACCCGCCGCCGGTGTGCAGCTTGCGGAAGGCGGACACCGGGGTGAGGGCGTCGGCCACCAGGGTGCGGAAGACGGGCACGACGGTGTGCGTGCGGGCGAGGGCGGCGAAGTCGGCGGCGGGTGGCGAGTGCATGGGGACTGTCTTAGTCCCCCTCTCCCCTGGGGGAGAGGGGTGAGGGGTGAGGGGGACGGGGACAACGACCACCTCACCTCCCCCCTTGAGGGGGAGGTCGGTTCGAGCGGAGCGAGAACCGGGAGGGGGGCTGAACCGTCAACCACCCCTCTCTCCGTCCGGAGCTTCGCTCCGTCCGACCCTCTCCCTCAAGGGGAGAGGGTGTCAATCACCCCCTCACCCCTCACCCCTCTCCCGCAAGGGGAGAGGGGGAACTTATTGCCGCTTCTGCTGGAACCGCCGCACGATCCGCAGGATCATCCGCCGCGGGGCGAACCGCACGCCGAACACCAGCAGCTTGTTCCAGACGCCGGGGATGACCAACCGCTTTCCCTTCATCGTCGCCTTGAACGCGGCCTCGCACACCGGCCCCACGGCCATCACGTTCGGCCCGCGGAACAGGTTCGTCTCGTTCATCCCGGCGCGGTCGGCGAACTCGGTGCGGACCGGGCCGGGGCACAGGCACGTCACCGTCACCCCGCTGCCGCGGAGTTCGTCCCAGAGTGCTTCGCTGAAGGACAATACGAACGCCTTGGTGGCGTAGTAGATGGCCATGAACGGGCCGGGCTGGAAGGCGGCCGTGCTGGCCACGTTCAGCACCCGCCCGCTGCCCCTCGCTTTCATCGCCGGAACGAACAGTCCGCACAATTCGACGAGGGCCGACACGTTCAGCCGGATCATCGCCAGCTCTTTCTCCAGATCCGTGTCGAGGAACGGGCCGAGGGTGCCGAACCCGGCGTTGTTCACCAGCACATCGACGGTCAACCCGGTGGCGGTGACTTGCCCGTGCAGCTTCGCCGGCCCGTCGGCGGCACTCAAATCGAGTGGGAAGACGTGGACATCGATCTTGTGAGCAGCTTTCAACTGCTCGGCGATCGTGTTCAACTCGTCGGCACGGCGGGCCGTCAGGACGAGAGCGTGCCCGGCCGCGGCGAACCGTTTCGCCAGTTCCAGGCCGATGCCGGCGGACGCGCCGGTGATGAGTGTGGTGGGCATGGGATTCTTGTAGGTCGTGGTCGAGCAAGTCCGAAGGACCGCGAGGCCCGACGGCAAACCCGCGTGTCCGAGAACGTGGTCGGCCGTCGGGCCTCACTCCCCCTGTGGGGTCGTTCGACCGCGACCTACTTGATCGACCCCGGCGGGTTGGACTTCGGTTCCGTCGGCCGGTGCAGGTTCATGGCGTTGGTGATCAGCCGGGCGGTGCGGTTGCGGGTGACGTAGTTCCACGTCCACTGGATGAGCACCAGCACGCGGTTCTCGAACCGGGCGAGGGTGATGACGTGGATGAACAGCCAGGCCATCCACGCCAGCCAGCCGGTCATCTTCATCCACCCGCTCTCGGCCACCGCGTGGCTGCGGCCGATGGTGGCCATGCTCCCCTTGTCGTGGTACCGGAAGGCGGTCGGCGGGGTGGTGGCCCGCAGGCGGCTGTCGATCAGCCGGGCGACGTACTCCCCCTGCTGGATGGCCACCGGCGCGACGCCCGGCAGCGGCTTGCCGTCCGCCCCGGATTGATTGGCCATGTCGCCGATGACGAACACGTCCGGCCGCCCGCCGGCGGTGCAGTCGGCCGCCGTCACCACCCGCCCGGCACGGTCGAGTTCGAGCGTGCCGCCGAACGCCTCCTTCAGCTTCGCACCGAGCGGGCTGGCCTTCACCCCGGCCGCCCACACGACCGTGTCCGTCGGCACCACCTCGATCACCCCGCCGCGGTCGATGGTCACGCGGTCCGGCTTCACGTCCGTCACCCGACAGCCGAGCCACGGCTCCACCCCGATCGTCTGGAGCGACTTCAGCCCGTTCGCCGACAGCTTCGGGTGGAACGTCTGCAACACGCGGTCGCTGTTCTCGACGAGGATGACGCGGGCGGTGGCCGGGTTGATGGCGCGGAAGTCCCGCCGCAGGGTCTCGCGAGCCAACTCGGCGATGCTGCCGGCCATCTCCACCCCGGTCGGCCCGCCGCCCACCACCACGAACGTGAGCGCCCGCTTCCGCTCCTCCGGGTCGGTCGTCCGCTCGGCCCGCTCGAACGCCCCCAGCACGCCGCGGCGGATCTCGGTCGCGTCCTCGATCGTCTTCAGCCCGGTGGCCAGCGGCTCCCACTCGGCGTCCTTGCCGAAGTAGTGGTGGGTGCTGCCGGCGGCGAGGACGAGGGTGTCGAACGGGATGTGCTCGCCGTCGGCGGTGTGCACCACCTTCGCCGTCAGGTCGAACCCGCTCACCTCGGCCATCAGGGTGCGGGTGTTCCGCTGCCGCTTGAGGATGCTCCGCAGCGGGGCGGCGATGTTGGCCGGGGAGAGGGCGCCGGTGGCCACCTGGTAGAGGAGCGGCTGGAACAGGTGGAAGTTGCGGCGGTCGATGAGGGTGACGTCGGCCGGCACCTTCCGCAGCGACTGGGCGCACACCAGCCCGCCGAACCCGCCGCCGATGATCACCACCCGGTGCCGGGGCGGTGTCGCAGTGCCGTCGGACATGTGCCGCTCCGCGAGGGGAATGCGGGGGATTGTATTGGCTGATCGCCGAGGGCTTTCGCCCTGGGCTAAGGTCCGTCGTCCTTCGACGTCTCCGACCCAAAGCCGCGGAGGGGCGGCAGACGTTAGCCAGGGGTGGAGCGACCGAAGGGAGCGGAACCCCTGGACCCGATGCGAGAAATGGTTCAAGCCCCGGATGGGCGACAGATTGCGGCTGTCGCCCCTCCGGGGCTTGAACCAGTGTCATCTGCGTTTCCAGGGGTTGCGTTGCTCGCCTTCGGCTCGCCGACTCCACCCCTGGCTAACTTCTGCCGCCGCTCCGCGGCGGGGGGTCGGTTCACCCCCAGTCGCCCGACCAGGGTTATGACACAGCCCCAAGCGGGGACAGCTGGTCGTGATTCGTCCACCCCGATCGTCGTCCAACGACCAACTACCCGACCAGCACGCCCATGCCGGCCACCTTGATCAGCGCCTCGTCGATGATCGACGCGAGCGCGGCGTGAACGCCCTCGCGGTCGGTGACGGGCGTGTCCTGTTTGCGGATGGTGAGCGCCCCGCCCACGGCCACGTCGGTCAGCTTGTTCACCAGGGCCGGGCGGTCGTTCGTGCCGTCCAGCATGGGCACCAGGTGGCGGTCCAGTTCGGTCAGGCGGATGATCTCGTGCCGGCGGTTGGCGGCCAGCCCGGTGGACGCGGCGGTCAGGCGGGCGTGGGCCAGGGCGACCGGCCGCTCGCCCGCCGTGCGGGCGAACGTGATGGGCATGCCGTGCAGCTCGATCAGGTCCGAACTCATGTAGCAGTTGAGCAGCCCGACCGCCATCAGGGTGGTGTCCTCGGCCGCCTTCGCCGGGTCGTCCGCGTGCCCGCCCAACTGCTCGCGGGCCTGCCGCCGCAGGGCGTCGAACGGCACCGTGCCGGGGAACGCCTGCTGCAGCATCATCATCGCCGTCTTGAGCAGCGGGCGGCTGGTGGTCATGGTCATGCCGCCGGGCGAGCGGTACGTGACCGGCGACTCGTCGGCCAGGTTGATCTCCGCCTGCCCCTCGGCCGGCTGCGGGCGGGAGTTGGAGGCGACGTGCAGCACCCGCAGGGCGTCCGGCACCACCGACCAGTTGGGCGACTGGGCGGCGTGACACAACAGCGTCTCGCGGAAGGTGCGGTTCCGCAGGAAGTCCATGTACTGCTCGGCCATCACCTGGTCGCTGGCGAGCATCCGCAGGGTCTTCTCGATGTCCGGCCCGAAGTTGCCCGTCACCATCGTGCCCACGCGGGCCTCGCCCAGGTACTTCAGCCCGTGCCGCCCGGCCGCCTCCACGAACTGGTGGAAGTACACCGGCTGGTTCACCTCCTCCAGGTGCTCGTGGTACAGGTAGTGGTCGGACTGGTGCCGCAGCCCCTCCAACTCCTGCTTGAGCAGTTGCGAGTACGGCCCCTCCTGCCGCACCGAGGCGGCCAGGAAGTCGAGCAGCGCCCGCGCCTGCCCGGTCCGCTCGGGCGGCGTCTGGAAGCGGGACGAGTGGTACCGCATCATGTCGCGGATCATCCCCCGCATGTGCCAGCCGGGGTACGTGTTGTAACTGACGTAGGCGACCCCGTTCGGGGTGAGGAGCGTCCGGCAGATGTCCAGGATCTTCGCCCGCACGTCGGCCGCCACCCACGAGTACACCCCGTGCGCGATGACGTAGTCGAACGTGCCGTAGGCGGCGTCCACGTCCAGGATGTTCGCCCGCTTCAGCGTCACGTTCCGCAGGCCGAGTTGGTCCACCACCGTTTGCCCGTCCGTGATCTGTTTGGCCGACAGGTCGATGCCGACGAACTCGCTGTCCGGCAGGTACTCGGCCATCGGGATCAGGTTGCCGCCGCCGGCGCACGCCAGTTCGAGCACCCGGCACCGCTGGGGCGGGGCCGGTTTCAGCCCGAACAGGGTGGCCACGGTGAACAGGCGGGACGGGTGCGTCTGGGCGAACGGGTTGCTGGCGTAGGGCACCTCGTCGTAGCTGGTGGCG
>CAYMHO010000268.1:0-9974 GCA_964390195.1 uncultured Fimbriiglobus sp.
CGACCCGAACTGGTCATCCAGAATCGCCAGTTGACAACACGCTACCTGGTTCGGCCGGCCTTGCTACCCGCCGAAGCGGCTCATGTCGATGAGGTCGAAGGAGGCCATCCTGTCGAACACGGGCGCGTAGACCTCCCACAGCTCCTTGGTCGTGCCGGCGATCGAGACGACGGCGATGTCGAGCCCGTTGCTCCCCCAGAAGAGCGAGTACAGGATGTGGTGCGGCCCCTCCTCGGTTTCCAGCCCGATGCGGGTGAACAACCCCTGGTCCTGAGGCTCGCGGGTGCTGATGACCCGCTCCGCCTGACCCCTCCGGGCGGCGGCGAAGTCGTGGATGAACCGCTCGGGGGTCTTGCCCGTGCCCCCTAGGACGCCGGTGAACGCCTGGATCCGCACTCCGGTGGTGTAGGGGCCACCGACGGACCTCTCCTCGCGGGACAGGGTCCACATGTAGGTC
Source organism: uncultured Fimbriiglobus sp. (assembly GCA_964390195.1). Lineage (GTDB taxonomy): Bacteria > Planctomycetota > Planctomycetia > Gemmatales > Gemmataceae > JALHQU01. Next base: position 458 of record CAYMHO010000268.1, read on the forward strand.
GGGCCGCGGTGCCCCTCGACGTAGAACCAGTCCTTCGGCCGGAGGATCGTCCCGCCGGTCGGTTCGAGCACCTGGGTGACGAACTCGGTGGGCGTGACCTCAGCGGGGGTGGCGGCCTTCCCCCGGATAGGGTCTGAGTGGCCGACCGACGCGGGCTTCTTCCGGAACCAGCCGAACATCCGCTGTGCCCTCTGCGGCCGAACCGTGTTTAGACCAACTCGACCAGATTAGACCAACTCGCCGAGTACGCCTAATCGGGAACGAGATCAGGGCTTACGCTCCCCACTCCGCTGGAGCGTAAACAGTCGGCCGGCCCCTGTCAAAACGAAACTCCGCGAATACGGGAGACGCCGTTAGTACGACGCGGACGCGAGCGAACGCAACGACGGGAGGCACGCCGGAGTCCGAACCACCGCTCGGTCGATTGCGGAAGTCGGCTCGCCTCGCGGCGAACCGCGACCGCGTGTCAACATGACACCGCTACGCTCCCGGCTCCCGCACGGCGTCTCAACTTCGCGATTCCAGCCTCAAAGTCTGACAGTTAAATATGTTGCAGAATCTCGTAGACGTTTCAACGGCGACACGAGCGACGGCCGAGCGCGGCTTCGACTGCGGTGCGGGATCGACTCGCAACAGAGCGGCGGAGGGCTCGACAACGAAGCGGACGAGCGGTGTGGGGGCGGGGCCGCTGTCGCGGGCGACGCGACGGCATCGGCATCTCAATCGCGTGTGAGCAGCCACTGAACCGGCAGCGGAGCGGCGACGGCAGAAGCGGCAGGAGTTGAGCAGCGGCATCGGAACGGCGACGGCAGCGGTAGAGGCGGCTCAGCAGCGACGGCAGCGGCAGCTCAGCAGCGATGGCAACAGCGCGGGACGGCGGAGACGGCGAGGACGGCACTGCGCTGCATCTACTCTTCTACTTCGCGAATAGAGAGAGATAGAGAGTGAGTCGCTGCGTCCCTCGCGTCCTGCCGTCCTCGCTATCGATACCGCTCTCGCTGCTGCTGCTGCTGCTGCTAACGCAGACGCGCTCGTTGCCACTCTCGCTGCCGTGGAGCGAGCGCGGACGAGTTGGTGTGGGGAGGGGGGGCGCTGTCGCGACGCGCCGCTGCCGATCTCGCGCTTCTGCTACTCCGCTTCGACTGCCGCTGATCGCGCTCTGCTCTGTCGCTCGCTCCGCTTTCCAACCGGCGGTCGGCGACCGCTGGGGGCGGCCTCGGCGGCGGTCGGTTCGCGCTCTCGCTCGCTGCTCGCGTGCCCGACAGGGGGCCCACCCCACACCACCCGTCCGCTCGCTCTGTCGTGCTCGCTCGCATCGCGCTCGCGTCGCCGGCGTTACTTCCGCTCGGGCCGCTTCGGCGGGGTCAGCAGGTCGAGGTCGGTGTGCTTCTCGGCGAAGGCGACGAACTCCCACAGGTCGGCGAACTGGCGGTCGTAGGCGAACTCCAGAGCATCGAGCACGGCGCGACGCGGCCCGTTGACGCAGAACGGGTGCTTGAGCAGTTCCACGAGTTGTTGCGGGGGTAGTGGTCTCGGCTCGGGCAGCACCGCCGGGTGCAGGCTGATCACGCCAGCGAGAACGGCCATTTCGCGCGCCAGCTTGAAGCGGACGTAATCCGGCTCGCTCAACCCGGCCACCACACGCGCCAGAACGTCATCGGTCGATCCCTCCGGGTAATATCCCAGTTGTGTGCTCGCGGAGAGCATCACGTCCGCCGCCCTCGCGGAGAGGGCGAGGCAACGGTCGGTCGGGAGGCGGACGGCGACCGCCGCCAACTCCATCCCGAGCATGTAACGCTGGTTGCTGGTGACGGCCACGTCGAGCGCTGTCGTTAGCACCTCGACCGCCCTGTCGGCCGGCAGCCGACCAACTACCGCGGCGAACCCTTGAAGGACCGCCACGTGGTCACTGGGGGTCACATCGCCGAACTCGGCCAGCAACAGTGAGGCAACTCGCCCGCACAGGTCGGCCGCTCGGGACTGGGGGAGTCTCGCCGCCACCGCTGCGAGTGCCGCCGCCAGCGTCCCTTGCGAGTGCCTATCCTGGGTACGGGCGAGTTCCGTCACCAATAGGTCGGCCGCTGCAGAGCACACCGTCGCCGCCCGATCGTCTGGCAGCTTTCGGGCGACTGTGCTCAGGTCTTCCGCCAGCGACCACCGATCGTCGAGATCCGCTGACTCAGCGAGCGCCGCCGCCAGCAGGTCGGCGGCATACCCGCACACCACGGCCGCACGGTCGGGCGGGAGACGGTCGGCGACCGAGGCCAAACCCGCCACCAGTGTGGTCCGCTCATTCCGGTCCTGAGTCTGCCCCAATTCCGCCACCAGCAGTTCGGCGGCCTGGTCCGCCGGGAGGTGCCCGCTCGCGGCCACCAGCGACCTGATCAACGCCACCCTCTCGCCTCTCGCCGTGGCCTTGGGGAGGATCGCCGACAGTTCGCCTACCACACCCCCGCACACCTTGGCCGCCTCCGCCGTGGGCAGCCGCCCGGCCGCCGCCGCCAACCCCACCACCAGCGTCTGCCGAACCTCGAACTCGGGCTTCCTCTTCAGAGCCGCTGCTAACAGTTCGGTCGCCTCGTCCGCGGGCAGTCGCTCGGCCGCGGCCACCAGCCCTCCGGCCACCGATCGCCGAACGTCACCCCTCGTCGCCTTAGAAAGGTGGGTGTTCAGAAGGTCAGCAGCTTGGTGGGGCGGTAGGCGGCTCATCACCGCAACCAGTCCCCGGACCAGATCTTGCCCGTCGCGGTCGACCGTTGCAGCCGGGAACGCCTCGTTGAGTAGTTTGGCCACCCGCCCTCGCACCTCGGCCGCACTCTCGGTCGGCAGGCGTTCAGCCACCGCGACCAGCCCTCCTGCCAAGGCCCGCTGGGCATCAAGGTCTTTGATGCGGGCCAACTCCGCCGTCAGTAGTTCGGCGGCCCTGTCCGCCGGGAGGTGATCGGCCAGCTCCACAAGTGCCTCCGCCACCTCTAGCCGTTCCTTGTCGTCCTTCGACTTGGGCGACCTCGCGACGAGGGCATCGGCTGCCGCGCCGCATACCTCCGCCGCCCGATCCGACGGGAGGCCACGGGTCAGCGACGCCAGCCCTTCCACCGCTCGTCGGGGCGCGGGGGTTGCGGTGAGCGAGGCTATCACCTCATCAGCCGCTGACCCTCGCACCTCGGTCGCCTTCCTCGTCGGCAACCGCCTGGTGACCTTCACGATCCCCTGCGTCAGTTGATGTCGTGGGTCGGGTTTCGAGGTACGACGTAGCTGTGCGACCAACGCGTCGGCGAGAGTGCTTGGCTCCCCGAAGCCTTCGACGTCGACGAGGGCCAAGGCCACGGTTCGGGAGTGAAGGGCCGACGAGGGTGAGCCCTTCGCCTTCCCAACCAGCAACTCGTCGGCAGCCCGTCGCGTCTGGGAGCTCAACCCGACGGCGGCGTGGTACAAATGGGCAGCGCGGTGTTGGAACTGGTATGCCGTCAGTTCATCCGCCGTCGCCCTGTCGAAGATCATCAGGGGCACCGGCCCACCGCGTGCCGCCGCCAACTCCCAGAGGGCGTTCTGTTCGTAGTCCCCCAGTTCATGCCGTGGGTCGTCGATGACGATCGGTGCGAGTAGGGCCTTTGCCAATGTCCGCTGCGTTCGCTCCACCTCCCTGTCGGCCCGCCCGGCGGCCTCCTCGGCGTTCGTCTTCTCCTTCAGTGCCTCGCGCCGCTGTGCGTTTGCGTCCAGCCCGAACCCAAGCGACACGGCCGTCGCCGTCGCCATGGTGAGCAGCACGGCCGCCCCCATCGCCGCCAGTCGCCTGTTCCGCTTCACCCACTTGACCGCCTGCTCGCAGGTACCGGCCCGGCGGGCGGAGATGGGTTTGCCGTCCAGCCAGTTTCGCAAGTCGGTCGCCAGCCCGCCAGCGGTCGGGTATCGATCGCGGGGTTCGGCGGAGAGGCACTTGTGGGTGATCAGCGACAGGTCGAGCGGGACGGCCGGGAGCTTGGTCTGGAGGGAGGGGACGCTCGGGTTCGCCACCCGCGCGATGGCGTCGAGGAGCGGGCCGGTGGTGTCGATCGGGCGTTCCCCGCAGCAGAGTTCGTACAGCATTACCCCCAGCGCCCACACGTCGGTTTCGGGGCCGACGAACTTGGTGCCCCCGCCGGCCTGCTCCGGGCTCATATACGCCGGGGTGCCCATCACCGCCTGGGTGTTCGTCAGGTCCGACCCCACCCCGCGTTTCGCCAGCCCGAAGTCGGCCACCTTCGGAGTGCCATCCGCTGCCAAGAATACGTTGTGCGGCTTCAGGTCGCGGTGGACGATGCCCAGAGCGTGCGCCGCGTTCACCCCGTCCGCCACCTGCGCCATCAACTCGGCCACCTTGCGGAACCACGCGGCGTCTTTCGGCGTGCTCGGCGTTGCCTCGCGGCTCACCAACGATGTGAGATCCCCGCCTGGGCAGTATTCGAGGGCCAAGTACGGTCGGCCGTGGTGTTCGCCGTACTGGTACACCTCGACCACGTTCGGATGCTTGACTGCCGCCACGGCTTCCGCTTCGGCCAGGAAGCGGATGAGCGACTTCGCGTCCACCGCCGCCCCGCCCTTCACCAGCTTGAGCGCCACCCGACGGTTCAGCCCGGTTTGACGTGCGAGGTACACCACCCCCATCCCGCCGACGCCCAACTCGCCTTCCAGCACGAAACCTGGCGGCGGTTCGACTGCCGGCGGTATCGGGTCGGCGAGGCCGCGGAGGGCCTCCAGCGCCCGCACCCCTTCCAGAGTGGCCGTGCCGGGATCGCCATCACCGTCGGCGGTGACCGTCGGGGACCCCTTCGCTGTGCGGGTAGAGTCGAGCAGCGCGGTGCAGGTGGCATCTGCGACCTCGGGCGGCGAAGCCGTCGCCGTGCCCTCCGCGGCGACCGCGGCCTCGACCGCCGCCAGCAGCGCAGCGTCGCCGCCGCACAGCGCACCGAGCGGGACGGGATCGCCGCGGTCGCGGGACGCCCGCCACGCCGTCGCGATCTGCCTCACTCTCGTCGCGTCGGCCATACCACCACTCCGCCAAGTTGTACTGCTCGTGCGGCTATCCTACCGCGGCGGCGACCGGCGGCCCAGCCCCTGCGAACCGGCTCGGACGGACGTGGTGGTGTGGGGAGGGGGGCCGCTGTCGCGGCACGCCGCTCGGCCGGTCCGCTCGCATCGACCCGCGGCGGCCGCTTGACGCCGCTCCGAGCGGGCCGCGGGTGCGATTACGTGCGTTCTGCGAGGCGATCGGCGGGTGGGCCACGCGGGCCCGGAGCGGCGGCGAGATCGCGGCTGACATCGCGTCTGAGACGACTGCGAGCGGTGTCGCCCCGCGACAGCGGACCCCCACCCCACACTTCCGCCCGCGGCGACGGCCGATGCCGAGGCCGATGCGACGAGGGACGGGCGGACACGACGACGGGGCGGCTCGACTCCTTCTCTGCTTCGACTTCGAGAGAGAGAGTAGTAGCAGTCGCGCGTGCGCGTCCCGCCGTCCTCGCTGTCGCTGACTCGGAGTCGGACTCGGACGGGTGGTGTGGGGTGGGGCCGCTGTCGCGACACGCCGCTGCTGCTGCCGAAGCCGAAGCCGCGCCTCGCCGCCGACCGCCCGTCGTTGTCACGTCCGCCGCGTGCCCGGCGACGCAAGGGCGGTCTCGCCTGCCGAGTCGCTCGCGAAGGTCGGCCGCACCCCGGCGGCGGGGCTCCCCCACACCCGCGTCCGCCACGCCACAGGACCGCCGCAGGAGCGATTAGCGGCCCCGCTGCGAGGCGATCGGCGGCGTCGCGAGTTCCTCTCATCGAGCGCGAGATCGTGGCTGAAATCGCGACGGAGACGCGGCTGCGGCAGCGACGAGATGGCGGCTGAAGCGGCGGCGAAGTAGTGCGTCGCGACAGCGAACCCCACCCCACACCAGCCCGTCCGCTCTGTGGCGACGGCGACGGCAGCTCAAACGCGCGGGACGGCAGGACGACGAGGACGCGGCAGCTCCTCTATCTCTTCTTCTATTTCGCGAGAGAGAAGAGTAGTAGCAGCACTCGCGCCGTCCCATCCGTCCCTCCGTCCTCGCTGCATCTGCTGCTGACGCGGACGAGGTGGTGTGGGGTGGAGCCCGCTTCGCGGTCACGCCGCTGCCGCGCGACTGCCACTTCGCTCGACTGCCGCTTCATCGTTGCGTTCGACGTGCTCTCGACCGTGCGAGCGACGAGGGCGACAGCGGGAGGCGTGGCGCTGGCGGTCGGTTCTCGCTCGCCCGCGCCGCAATCGCGTCCCCGGCCGCCGCACCGTGTCACCGCCGCAGAGGCTCTGAGCGGCCCGCCGCGGGGCGATCGGCGGCGACGCCGCTGAGCTGATCGGCCGAGAGATCGTGGCGGAGATCGACGCGGAGAGCCGGACGCAGCGGCGTCGAGGTGGCATCCGCAGAGGCACGTCGTGGCGGCACCCTCACCCCACGACCGAGCCCGAAGAGCGGCGACGGCATCGGCAGACGCAGCGAGGACGGCGGGAAGGCGAGGACGGGGTTGCGCAGCTATCTCCTCTTCTATTTCGCGCGAGAGAGAGGAGTAGCAGCAGCGGCGTCCCGTCCCATCGTGCCGTCTCCGCTACGACTGCCACTCACTCGGACGGGCGGGTGTGGGGTGGGCTCGCTTCGCGTTCACGCCGCTCCGTCCGCCGCAGCCGCGCCGCTCTCAGTTCGATCTCACGCCGCTGCTTCGGCGGTCGCCGCTCCGTCGCGCCGCGAAAGCGGCCCCTCCCCCCACGTCTGCGTCCACGCGAGCTCGATCTGCTTGTTCAGCAGCTTCATTTCATTTGGTCCGCATCTCGACCCCTCCGTTTGACGACTCGCGTCTATTTTGCTAAAAGTTTCTCGAAATAGCTCTCGGCAGTCAAAACGACCCCGCGAGATGAGAACCTAGTAATAGAAGACCTCGCGAGACGCTACCACGATGCGACGGGTGCAGAGCACGAGTGCTGTGTGGCGCGAGCCGGGCGTCGCCGCCACGCACGTCGCGACGCTGCTCGGTGCTGGACTCGACCGCAAGGTGGGATCGCGGTGGCAGTCGCCCGTTGGACAACCACCGCACGATCAGAGCGTCATCGCGCCCCGCGAGGGTATCGGGGGGAACGGACTACTGCTTCGGCTTCCGCGGCTTGACGGGTGCGGCCGGCGTCTCGGTGAGCTGCGACTCGGCGAAGACGCGCTCGATCTCGTTCCGCTCGTGCTGCAACGCGACGGCCTGTTGGAGGTAGCGGATGATGTTCTCGGCGACGATCCGCTGCACGACCGCATCGCGAGTCGTACCCATCGCCGTCGCGATGACGTCGATCTGGCGTCGCAGGTCGGGGGCGAACTCGAACACGACGCCTTCCTTCGACGCTCGGAGGTACGACTCGAAGATTTCGATCAAGCCGCGTGCCATCTGGTAGTTGTGCTGCCGGGCGAAGTGGGCGGCTTCGAGCGCCAGCCCCGGTGGCAGCCGGACGGTGTACGGCGACAGCTTCTCGGGCGAGAGGGTTCGCAGCCGCTGGATTTCGTCCTCGATCTTGGCGTGCTTCGGCATCGCAGACCTCCGGAGTAGGTGAGTGGCTTCGTCGTGGCTATTTTCTGCGCGCAAGTTACCACTCGCGATGCATCCTAGAGATGCAAGATGAGTTTTTCCACAACAAAACGCTCCATACTCGAGAGGTGCTGATGTCCCTCCCTTATCCTCGCCCGCCGCCGGCAGCAGTTCGCACGGCTTTTCACACCCCACCCACGAGAATCCCCGATGGCTGACAGCTCGATTTTGACCCGCGAACAGCGGCTCAGCGCGTTCCTCGCCGACCCCGAACACCGCCACTTCACCGAGGAGGTCAGCGGCCGCTACTTCCTCGAGTTCCCGCAGTTCGACGGGCGGGAAGCCGCCCCCGTCTCGTCGCCGGAGTGCGCCCAGTACGCCGCCTACTGGTTCCGCAAGAAGCACGACAAGCGGCTCCCCGAGAAGGAGGTGAAAGACCTCGTGGCCGACCTGATCGACCGCTGCCGGTTCGACTCGCCCCCGCCTCGCCGGCGGTTCTTCCTCCGGACGGCCGAGCACGACGGCACGCTCTACCTCGACCTCGCCGACGACCGCCGGCAGGTGATGGCCATCGGTGCCGGCGGGGTGGAGCGGGTGACGGCCTGTCCGGTGTCGTTCCAGCGGCCGGGCGGTCTAGCCCCGCTGCCGCTCCCCGAAGACGGCGGGCGGCTTGAAGACTTGTGGGCGGCGTTCCCGGCGTCGCTCACCGAGAGCCAGCGGTACCTGCTCCTCGGGTGGGCGCTCTCCACGTTCGACCCGACCATCGAGCCGCCGGCGCTGGTGCTGTGCGGCCCGGCCGGGAGCGGGAAGTCGAGCATCGCCACCGTCCTACTGGGGCTGACTGACCCGTCGCTCGCCGGGCTGGGCGGCGGGCTGAACTGCAACGACCGCGACCTGCGGGTGGCGCTGAGCAACTCGTGGGTGTACGCGGCCGACAACCTCTCTGGGCTGACCGCCTCGCAGTCGGACACCTTCTGCCAGCGGGTGACGGGCGGCGTCCTCCGCTCGCGGGAGCACTACTCCAACCACGGCGAAGTGATTCGGCCGATCCGCGGGCCGGTCATCTTCACCTGCATCACGAACGTGGTAGAGAGGCCCGATTTGCTGAGCCGCTGCCTCGTGATCGACCTGCCCGAGTTGCCGGACGGGAGCCGACGGGGCAAGAACGAGGTGCTCGCCGAGTTCTATCTGCAGCGGCCGAAGTTGCTCGGGTTGCTGCTCGGCATCGTCGCGGGCGGTCTACGGGTGCCGCCGCGGCCCGAACACGCCGCCGTCTCCCGGCTGACCGACGCGGTCACGTTCGTCGAGCGGTGCTTCGAGGCGCACGGACTGCCGGTGGGGGCGTTCGCGAGGGCAGTGTCGAAGGCCCGCGCGGCGGTCGTCGCGCAGCCGCTCGACTCGTGGCCGGTGACGCCCTACCTGCTCGCCCGCTTCCAGAAGGCGGAGGGGATGACGGCCACGCAGGCGCTGTACGAGCTGACGCAGATGGCGAAGGAGGACGGCGTGACGCGACACCGCAACTGGCCCAAGAACGCTGCCGAGTTCGCCAAGCAACTGCGACAGCACACGGAGGCGTTGAGGTCCGAGGGGCTGATGGTGGAGGAGCCGAGGAGTCACAGCAAGGGGCGTGTGTACCGCTTCACCCCGCTCGACGTGGAGGCGGTATCGGCTCCCGAGCAACCGCCCTCTCCGGAGTCCGCCGCTGCCGTGACAGCCGCATAGCGGCTGGCCCCTCCCCACACCCAGTTCGCGCGAGTCCGACGTGGGGTCGGGGTGATACAGAACGTGGTACACAATTGACGTTTTCGACGCCGTGCGGTACTGTAGCGGCCGTAGTCGCTTCGCGTGAAGTGGCTGCGGCCGCTGCGTTTTCGTCGCGCACCCGCGGCGGCCGAAATCCCGAGCGTTCTACAGCGGCAACTTCCTGGACGGGAAGGTGAAGGGGAAGGGCGGGGCGGTG
>CAYMHO010000269.1:0-9949 GCA_964390195.1 uncultured Fimbriiglobus sp.
ACGAGAAGACGAAGGAGGCCTACGGGCTGAACAAGAAGGAGACGGCCGAGTTCGGGCACCGCTGCCTGCTCGCTCGCCGGCTGGTGGAACGCGGGGTGCGGTTCGTGCAAGTGTACTGCGGGGCCGGCAGCGCGTGGGACGCCCACGCCGACATCGAGGGCAACCACACCAAGATGTGCATGCGGGCCGACCAGCCGAGTGCCGCACTCATCGCCGATTTGAAAGCCCGCGGGTTACTCGATTCCACTCTGGTGATCTGGGGCGGGGAGTTCGGCCGCACGCCGATGACCGAAGGGGTGAACGGCCGCGACCACAACCCCTACGGGTTCACCACGGTGTTCGCCGGCGGCGGGGTGAAGGGCGGGTTCGTCCACGGCACGACGGACGAGTTCGGCCTGCGGACGGTGGACGGCGAGACGCACGTCCACGACCTGCACGCGACGATCCTGCACTTGCTCGGCTACGACCACGAGAAGCTGACGTACCGTTACAACGGCCGCGACGAGCGACTGACCATCACCAGCGGCACCGTGGCGAAAGAGATTCTGGCGTAACGCCCCGCGCCCGCCAGGGAGCGGGGTGATACTACCCCCGCTCCCTGGCGGTCGCGGCTCGTTACGGCGGCACCTACTTCTCTGCCTTGCTGTTCGTCCGCAGGTCGTCGCCGCTGAACTGTAGCCCGAGCCGGTGCGTCTGGCCGACGGTGGACAGTCGTAGCACCACCGGCGTCCAGCCCGGTTGCAACTCGACAGTGAACTTCTCGGCGTCCTCGAACCGGGCCAGCTTGGGCACCTCGCGGGTGAACACCGCCGTCCCGCCGACCGTCACCCGCACCGCGTCGTCGGCAAGCAAACTCGCCGTCACCGTCTGCTTCTTCGCCGAGTAGACGTAGGCCAACACCGCCGCCCCGGTCGGCTCGGCCGGCAGCACCGGCTTGAGCACGAACAGCCCGCTCGGGTCGGCGGTTAGCGGTTGCCACTTCCCTTCGGCCAACCCCTTCGCCTCGGCAGGGTGTGTCACCTTTAGGTCCTTCGGCAGCCCGAGTTGGAGGCTCGCGTCTGCCACCAGCCCGCGGAGCGACTCCTGCTCCTTGCGGCTCTTCAGGAACGCCACCAGATCGACGAACTGCTCGTAGCTGAGTTGCGACACCACGTTGTCGGGCATGAGGGACAGCTTCGACGCCGTCAGCTTGTCCAGGTCCTTCCGGGCGATCTTCACGTCGCGGCCGGTCGCCTCGCGGATGACCACCTCGTCCTTCGTGTCCAGCACCTTCAGGCCGGTGTACGTCTGCCCGTCCAGGGTGCTCGCCTGGTAACTCTGGTAGCCCTCCTTGATCTCCTGGCTCGGGGCGATGATCGTCTCGAACAGCTTCTCCACGCTCATCGTGTCCCACACGCGGGTGAGGTCCGGGCCGATCTGCCCGCCGACGCCCTCCATCTTGTGGCAGGTGGCGCAGGCCAGCAGGGCCGTGTTCAGGTAGATCGCCCGCCCCCTCTTCGGGTCGCCGTCCTTCAGCACTTTGGTTCGCATTTGCTCCACCTGGTCCGGTTCCATCGACAGCAGCAGCCCCCCCCGCATCACCTCGGAGTTCAGCTTGGCGACGTCCGGGTCGGCGGCGAACTTCCGTAACGCGTCCGACACGCGGGGGAAGAGGTCACGCGGCAGCTTCTTCGCCACGTACCGCTCGCCCACCAGCTTCGCGCCCTCTTTCGTCGTGCCCAGCACGGCGATGGCGTCAGCGATCAAGCCGGGGTCGGGCTGGTCGAGGAACTTCTCGGCGAACCCGCGGGCGGTGGTGGCGTCGATGCCGGCCAACGCCCGGAGTGCTTCGGCTTTGAAGCTGGCCGACTCCTTCTCGTTCGCCAGCATCTCCCTCAACTGCCCGGCGAACTCCGGCCCGCCGACCGCCCGCCCGGCCTTCACCGCCGCCGCCCGTTCTGGCAACGCCTTCTTGCCGTCGGCGGCGACGGCTCGCACCTTCGCCGCCGCGGTGAGCAACCGCCCCTTCTCGATGACCTCCAGTGCCGCCAGCCGTACGTCCTCCTCGGGGGCGTCGAGCAGCCCGATGACGTACTCGGCCGCCGCACCCCCGCCGATGCTGTTACTCGCCGCCAACACTTCCAGCCCGGCCTTCTTCACCTCCGCCGGCTCGTCCGGGCGGGCGACCAGGAACTTCGCCAGCGGGTCGAGCGGGAGCGGCGGGTCGAACTGGTAGTTCAGGAACGACTTCACCAGCGCCTCACGCTCGTCGGCCTTCAGGTGCGGGTTGGCGAGCAACTGCGGCAGGCCGTCGTAGGCCGGTTTGGTGCGAAGCCCGGTGTACCCGTCGGCCACCTTCCGGAGCAGGTTCTCGTCGCCCGACTGGGCGACCGCCAGCAGGGCGTCGATCCCCTTCTTGCCCAGCCGTTCGAACGCCCGCAGGTAGGCGTCGGCGAGGAACAGATCCTTGCCGTCGTCCGCCTTCCACGCGGTGACGAGTGCGTCCGCCGCGCCGCCAGCCCCCAGCCGCCCGACCGCCAGCGCCGCCGCCCGCCGCACCACCGGCGAATCGTCCGCCAGCCGCTTCGCCAGCGACTCGCTCACGCCGAAGTCGTCCGCCTTGGCGTTGCGGGCGAGGGCGTCGCACGCCATCCGGCGGACGTCGGCGTCCTTGTCGGTCAGCAGGTTGAGCATCACCGCCTGGACGTCCGCGGTCCACAGTTGTTGGAGGCCGCCGACCGCCAGTAGCCGACCCGGCACCGCCGCCTTCTCGTCGTTCGCCGTCTTGGCGAACACCGCTCGCACCTCGATCGGTTGCGAGGCGGCACGCCGCACCAGCTCGATCTGGGCGAGCCGGCGGGTGCTGGCGTTCTCACCCCTCAGGCCGTCGGTCAGGGCGTCCAACCCGGCCTGGGTTCCAGCCAGCTTCGCCCACGTGTCCATGCCCCGCAGCGGGAGGGCGGGGTCTTTGTCGGTGCCCGCCCAGCTCATGCGGTAGATCCGGCCGTGCTTACCGTCGCCCCACAGCTTGCCCGCCCCGCCGCTGTCGGTCCGCCAGTCGCACACGTACATCGCCCCGTCCGGCCCCGTCACCATCTGGCACGGGCGGTAGAGCGGGTCGTCCGCCTTCAGGAACTCGAACTCGTGGGTGGTGGCGAAGCTCGACCCGTTCGGCACCACCGTGTACGCCCGCACCACCTTGCGGAACACGTCCGGGTAGTACATCAGCCCCTGGTACTGTTTGGGCAACTGGGTGTCGTCGTAGAACAGCACGCCGGCCGGCGACCCGCGGCCGGTCTTGAGCATCGGTTGCAGCTTGCCCGGCCGTTCGCCGGCCACCGCCCCGCGGACGTGGTCCGGCTGGCAGCACCTCGCCCCCTCCCGCAGCCGCCACCCGTAGTCCACGTCTTCGGCCACATGAACCAGCCGACACCCGGTGAACCGTGACCCGTCTTCGTTGTCGTTGTCGGCGTGGAACCAGTTCAGCTTGGCATCGAGCGCCAGGTCGCGGTACGGGTTGCGGTAGCCGATGGAGAACGTCTCCATCTTCGACCCGTCCGGCTTGCACCGGAACACGGCCCCGGTCCGCAGTACCGTCGCCCGCGTGCCGTCCGACCCTTCGGCGAAGTTGTCGTCGTCGCCACTCGTGATGTACAGCCACCCGTCTGGCCCGATGGTCAGGCCCGACACCTGGTGGTGGTGGAACCCGCAGAACCCCTGGGCTATCGTCTCCCGGAGGTCCCACTTGCCACCCGGCTGTTGCTGCTTGTACCGCCGCACGGTGCCGCGGCTGGCGGTGTACAGCCAGCCGTCGTGGTACAGCAGCGTGCTCGGCAGCTCGTCGGTGAAGATCACGTCCGCCTTGTCGTACACCCCGTCCTTGTTCCGCCGCAGCACCTTCACCACGTCGGGCGTGAATTTCTTCATCGTCGCCACCGCCTTCGTCGTCCCGTCGCGGAAGCGGAACGTCTCCTTGAACTCGTACCACTCGCGGCCGGGGTCGGGAACCCACTCGGCGACGAACAGCGTGCCGTCGGGTGCGAAGGTCATGGCCACCGGGTTGACCACCACCGGGGCATCGGCCACCAGTTCTACTTTGAACCCGGCCGGGGCCATCAGCCCTTTCAGCCGCGGGTCGGTGGCGCCGGCGTCGGTGTACTTCACCTCGAACGGCGGCGGCTTCGGCGGCGATTCGGGCTTGCTGAACTCGGCCGACGGGAGGGGCGGGAGGTCTTTGGCCGGGGGCTGTTGGGCGGAGGCGACGACGGCGAACGCGAGGACGAACGCCGCGGGGAGAGCGGTGCGGGTCATGAGTGGGTGTCGGTGGGAAAGGGACGTCGGCGGATACGGAAAGCGTAGTTCACACGCCCGGTCCGGGAAAGGCCAAGCGTGCGACGGGCGGTTCCGGTTTGCCCCGGTCGGCCGAGCGACGTAGAGTCTGCCCGTGGCAACTCAGGGGGATCGGCATGGGCGTCCGCGGGCTGGCCAAGTCCTTGTTCCGTCGGGTCGGGTTGGACGTGGTGCAATACGTGCCCGACCTGGTGCGGCCGTTCCCGGTGCTGCCGCTACTGGTGCGGGAACACCTGGCCGCCGGCCGGCCGTTCTTCTTCGTGCAGGTGGGGGCGAACGACGGCGTGCTGGACGACGGCCTGCGGGAACTGGTGGTCGCGCACAAGCTGCCGGGGATGATGATCGAGCCGCAGCCGGCGGTGTTCGAGAAACTGCGGGCGAACTACCGCGACCAGCCGGGGCTTGTGTTCGAGAACGTGGCCGTGGCCAACGAGGAGGGTACGCGGTCGCTGTACTGCCCGACCGCCGACGCCCCGAACGCGGAGTGGTCCGGGCTGGCCAGTTTCGACCGGAATCACCTGCGGAAGCAGGGGGTGCCGGCGGAACACATCCGCGAGGTGGCGGTGCCGGTGGTGCGGTTGAACACGCTCCTGGCGAAGCACAAGGTGGAGGCGGTCGGGCTGCTACAAGTGGACGTGGAAGGGTTCGACGACGTGATCGTCGGTTCGGCCCTGGAGTCCGGCGTCTTCCCGGCGATCATCAACTACGAGCACTGCCACCTGCCCCCGCACGCCCGGCTGGCGTGCAAGCAGCGGCTGGCCGGGCACGGGTACTCGTTCCTCGAGGTGGGCAAAGACACCCTGGCCGTGCGGAACGGGTGAGTGTTGGAGTTCACGCTTCAGCCTGAGGGTTGAATCACTCACGCTGAAGCGTGAACTCCAACACGGCTGCCGATCACACCCACACCGTCACCTTGACCCCTTTCCCGAATTGCGTCCGCAACTCCTTCGCCTCGGCCTTGTCCACCTGTTCGCCGCCCAGGTTGATCTCGGTCAGGGCCACCTTGTGGGGCGATGCCGCCAGCGCCGCCCGGCCCGACTTCAGGATCGGGTTGTCCCGCAGGTTCAACTCCACCACAGTCGCCAGCCCCGGCGAGTGGGCCAGGGCCTTCGCCCCGTTCATGCCGATCTTGTTCTCTTCCAGGTTGATGTGCGTGAGGGCCAGTTCCGGCAGCTTGTTCGCCAGGGTGACGGCGTCGGCGTTCCGCAGCCCGCACTTCGGCACGGTCAACCGCCGGATGCGGCCGAGCGCGGCGAAGTCGAGCATCTCGGCGAACGCCCCGTCCGCGAACGTATCGAACAATTGCAGGTGATCGACCCGTAGGCCCTTCGGCCATTCCTTCACGGCGACGAACAGCCCGCCCGGCACCTCGTCGTGACTGCTCACCGTCAGCTCGCCCCCGCTCGCGCTCGGACTCCATCGGACTTCGATTTCAGACCCCGACAGGGTGAGGGGGCGGTCGGGGCGGGCGAAAGCGTGCGGCAGCAGGTCGGCGGCCGAGACCGCCCGTTCAGCGTGGAGGGTTTCCACCCCCGGCCGCCGTGTGAGCAACCGCCGCACCCCAGCGCCAGTCACCGGCACGTCTGCCAGCGCCAGGTCGTCCAACCGAGGGAACACCGGACCGCATGCCAGCGCCTCCAACCCGGCGTCGGTGAGGTGCAGTCGCCAAAGAGCCAACTGGGTGAGCGCCGGGAAGGCAGCGTGTTCACTCACCCTTTCGAGGTCGGCGTCGGTCAACCGTCCGCCGTCGATCCGCAAATACCCCAGCCTCCGCAGGTGCTTCGAGGTGCCCACTGCGATCAGTCCGACGGAGGTGACACCCGCCCCCTCCAGTGTCAGTTCGTCGAGTGCCTTGAGGTCGCGCACCTCGGACAGCGCGACAAGCGCGTCGTCGTCCCCGCCGACGATGGTGAGCGACGTCACTCCTTTGAACCGCCCGGCGGTCGCCAGCTCCCGCACCTTCGCGGCGGTCGGGTCTTGCAGCCGCGACACCGGCGGTCCGCCGCTGGTCAGGAGGTGCCGGAACCGCTGCCGCGGCCCCGGAGCCAGCACCACCTCCTTCAGCCGCACCCCGTCGGAACCGGGGCGGAAGTCGGTAGCGAGGGAGGCGAGCAGGTCGTCGGGGAAGTAGGCCTTCGTCATATCGAGGCGGCGGACGAACCGGACCAACCCGAGGTTCTGCTGGAGGAACATTTGGAGGGTGAGAGACTCCACCCACCCGCCCTCGAACAGCCGCAGCAGAGCCGCCGGCATCGCCCCGGTGCTCGGGAGTTGATTCCCCATCATGGTGAGCCAGAGGAACCCGCGGCGGAACTGGTGCGTGGTGTCACGGGGGAGGAGGGCGAGCGGTTCGGCCAGCACCTCCTTGCTCAGCCGTGTGACCTCCTTCTGAAGTGCCTTCTTCCGGTCGGCGGACAGCTTCTTCCCTTCCAACTCGCACGACGCGCGGATGAGGGCGGCGCGGTCGGCCTCACCGCGTTCCTCCAGGTAGTCGGCGAACACCAGCCGCGGCAGGTCGTCATCCGGTGACGCGAACACCGCCGCTATCAGCCCTTCCAGGTTGTCCGACTTCGGCTTCTCGGCGACGACCAACTCCGGCCGCAATTCCGGGTGAGCGGCGAGGTGCAGCAGTAACGCGAGGGCGTGTTTGCACGGCCGCTTCGGGCTTGGGCAGGTGCAATCGGACTGGACGGTGCCGGTCGGCCCGCGGGTGGCGGTCACGTTGTACACGTCGGTCAGCCCCTGGCAGACGGTCCACCAGCCGGTGCCGTCCGCCCGCGATTCCACCCGCTCGAACCCGCCCTTCCGCAGCACCTTGCGGGCGGCGTCCACGGACTTGTCGTCCGGCGCCTGTGCTTCAATCTGCTTCACGTCCCACGGGTCGAACGGCGGCATGAGGTCGGCTCCGATTCGGGTGGGGACATTTTCGGATTGCCGGCGGAAAATGTCCCCGCCCGTGTCGTCTGAAACGCACATGACCGCCCGCCAGCTGGCCGAGCTGATCGACCGCCATTCGCCCGTCCTCGTGCTGTTCGCCCGCCAGCGGTGCGACACCCCCGAGGACGTGGTGCAGGAGGCGTTTTGCGCGCTCGCGGCGCTGCACAGGCCGCCGGTCGACCCGGCGGCGTGGCTGTTCCGGACGGTGCGGAATCGCAGTCTGGACGCGGGCAAGGCCGACCGCCGACGGAAACGACGGGAAGCGGCCGTCGGCGGGTCGGCGGCCTGGTTCGTTGAACCGCGGGCGAGCGGGTTGGAGCAGGCCGAGGCGGTGGCGGCGCTGCAGGGCCTACCCGACGACCTGCGTGAGGTGATCGTGCTGCGGTTGTGGTCCGACCTGACGCTCGAACAAATCGCCGCAGCGGTCGGGTGTTCGGTGTCCACGGCGTTCCGCCGGTACGAATCCGGGTTGGCCCTGTTGCGGCAAACGCTGGGGGAATCATGCCCGAAGAGTTGAAGGGGTTCACCCCCGTCGCACCCGACCGCGATGCCATCCTGTTCGCCGCCGGCCAGGCCACCGCCCGCCGGTGGGCCGGGTGGAAGTGGTTGACGTTCGGGCTGGTGTTGAGCAACGCCGTGACACTGGGCGTGATGTTCTGGCCGAAAACTGCCGCCCCCGTGCCTCCGCCGGTAGTCGTCCCCGACCCGCCGCCGGCGGACGTGCTCCCGTCGTTCCCGCTGGAGCCGTACAGCTACATCGCGCTCCGGCAGGGGTGGGAGAGGCCGCCGGTCGGTGCGGGCGAGACGCCCTCGCTCCCAGTCGAGCCGCTCACCCCACGGGCGATCCACGGTCAGTCTTGGTAGGTCGCGGTCGAACAGCCCCCGTAGGGGGGCGTGAGGCCCGACATCCCCTTCGTTTCCGTCGGTTCGACGTCGGGCACCGCCGCACCTGCGGTGAAACTCGCCCCGACCTCCTCGAGGTTCCCATGCGCCAGTCCCTGTTCGCCCTGCTGCTGCTCGCCCCGATGGCGGTTGCCCAGCCGCTGCCCGAAGCGAAGGACGGCAAGCTGACCGTCCCGCTCGAACTCACCCCGGCCGCCGCCCGGAAGCCGCTGTCCGACTTCTACCTGGAGGCCGGGTACGGCGAGCGGCAACCGGGCGACAAGCTGTCCGGGTTCCTGAAGTGCTTCATGGAACAGGACAACTTCTACGCGAAGAATCACCAGGAGAAGATCGAGAGGTGGCGGACGATGCCGCTGGACGAGCTGCCGGCCGACGTGCGGGAGCAGGCCGGCATCGCCAGCGGGGTCGCCTACAAGGAGAGCAAGTACACCACCATGATGGGGTTCGCCGACCAGGCGGCCCGGTACTCCCGCACCGAGTGGAACGAGTACTTCAACCTCCGCAAGGACGCCGTCTACTTCCTGCTGCCCGAGGTGCAGAAGCTGCGGCAACTGGGGACCGTCCTGCACCTGCGGCTGCGGGGGGAGATCAAGGCCGGCGAGTTCGAGAAGGCGGTGGTGACGGTCCGCTCCCTGTTCGGCCTGGCCCGCATGCTGGAAACGCACCCCACACTCATCGGCAACCTGGTGGGCATCGCGGTGGCGTCGCTGGCGGTGAACGGCCTGGAGGAGATGGTCGCCCGGCCCGGCTGCCCGAACCTGTACTGGTCGTTCGCCGACCTGCCCACCCCGTTCCTGTCCATCCGCGAGGGGCTGGGCGGGGAGCGGGTGTTCGTGTCCGCCACCTTCGGCAAGGCCATCCCGAGCGACCGGGCGATGACCGACGCCGACGTGAACGCCGCCGTCCAACTGGTCACCGAGGTGATCGCCATGGGGGCAGACAAGCCGAACCCGTTCGACAAACCGGGGCTGAAGTACGCCGCCCTGACCGCCAATGACAAACTGCTCGAGGGCGTCCGCGAGAAGCTGATCAAGGCCGGCACGTCGGCCGACGTGGTGAAGGCGATGCCGAAGATGCAACTGGCTTTGCTGGCCGACGTGCAGCGGTACGACGTCACCCGCGACGAGCTGTTCAAGTGGATGAACCGCCCACACGCCGAAGCACTGGCCGGGCTGAAGGAGCGGGAAGAGGTGACGCGGCTAGAGAAGCAAGCCGGGTGGGTGATCGCCCCGTTCTTCCTGCCGTCCACCCAGAAGGTGAAGACGGCCCAGGCCAAGCTGGACCAGCGACTGGCCTACCTGATGGCGATCGAGGCGGTCCGCCTGCACGCCGCCGAGAACGGCGGCAAGCTGCCGGAGAAGCTGGCCGACGTGAAGGTCACGGTGCCGAACGACCCGGTGAGCGGCAAGCCGTTCGGCTACACCGTGAAGGACGGCGTGGCGACGCTGACCGGGACCAACCCGACCGGCGGGGAGGTGGACAACCGGGTGTACGAGCTGAAACTGCGGAAGTGAGCGCGGCTGTTTTCGCTTGCGGCCGGCGGGAACTTGGGGTACTCCTGAGTGTCCCGCCGGCCGCATCACGTTCCCTCCCGAGCCGCCCCGATGACCCCCGCCCGCCGCCCGTCCCGCCGTGGGTTCTTGCAGATCGGCACCCTCGGCGTCGGCGGGCTGTGCCTGCCTCAGTTGCTCCGGGCCGAGTCGAAGTCGGGCACCCGCTCGGCGAACAAGTCGGTCATCTTCATCTACCTAGTCGGCGGGCCGCCGCACCAGGACATGTT
>CAYMHO010000270.1:0-9930 GCA_964390195.1 uncultured Fimbriiglobus sp.
AGGTGCCGATGCCGATGCGGTCCTTCTCACTCAGCACCAGGCGGTACACCTTCACCTCGCCGTTCAGCATGGCCACCCAGTCGCCGTCGTACCTGGCCAGCCGCTGCTTGAACTCGAACCGGCTGTACGGGCACAGGTCGCCCTTGATCTTGATCTCGTACTGGTACGGCTTGGCGGAGTCGGCGTTCAGCGTGGCCAGCAGCTTGGCCCGGTGCTCCTCGGGCACCAGTTGGAGCGGCTCGCCGTGCATCGGGTCTTTCGCCCAGGTGCCGTCGGCGTTCTTCCAGGCGAAACTGTACAGGGCGCCGGCGTCGCTCCGGGTGTACTCCTCCAGCCCCCGCTTGAGCAGGCGGGCGATGGTGGACTTGGCCGACCCGACCGGCCCGTGCAGCAGGATCACCCGCCGCTCGGTGCCGTACCCGAGGGCGGCGCTCTTGAACGTGTTCACCAGTTGCATGAGCGGGCGGTCCAGCCCGTAGATGCCGTCCCCGTGCTTGGTGGCGAACTCGGTGAAGAACTTGAACCGGATCAGCTTGTCCTTGTTCTCGTAGATGTCCTCGGTGCCGTGCGACAGGACCATGTCGTACAACCGCTGGTAGGCCGAACGGGTGACGGCCGGGTGGGCGAGCACCAGGTCCAGGTACTCGGCGAACGTCCCCTCCCAGTTCAGCTTCTTGAAGTCGGTCAGGTCGAGGGACGCCTTCAGGCCGTCGAGGATGGCGGTGGCGGCGGGCATTCGGGGTGTCTCCGTGGGCGGTGTGGCTGCCGTGCGTATCGCGTGCCCGTGAGGGGAGAGGCGACAGAATCTAGAGACGACGGGCGGGCCGCGGGGTTCGTCCGGGTCGCGGCATTCGGGCCGGGCGGGGCGACCCGGCGGGATCGGCAATTCACGCGGACATCTGGCACCGAATTCTAACCCGGACGGGCTGTCCAATCCAGAGCGAAGGTGGTGGCACGGGCATTCCGGCCCGCGGTGTCACCCCTCACCGGCACGAATGCCCGTGCCACGAAAAAAACCGGCGGCCGGGGGGGGTTTTCCCCCCCCCCCCCCCGCCGGTGTTTGACCCCCCCCCCCGCGCGCCGCCCCCCCCCCCAAAAACCCCCCGGGGGGGGGGGGGGCCCCCCCCCCCCCCCCGCCGGAGGTTGTGTCTTCAGACCCGTCCGATCAACGTGCCCGCGGGCCGTACTGGCCGGGGAAGTACGGGTTGGTGTACCCGCCCGGGTAGGCGCCGGGGCCGCCCGGCCCGAAGTCGGCGCCCGGCGGCGGGGCCGGCATCTGGAAGTGCTCGTTGTATGGCCAGTACAGGTACCACGGGGCGGCCTGGAAGGCCGGCAGCGGCTGCTTGAACAGGAACCGCTGCACCGGCTTGCCGCTGTGCGTCGGCACGTTCACCGGGTTGGCGTACCCGACGGCGGAGGCGGTGTCGGTGCTGAGCAGCAGGCCGACCGCAGCGGCCAGGGCGACGAGAAGCTTCTTCATGAGTCTCGGTCCTTTCGGTCCGTGAAAGTTGGTGGCGCTCCCTCTGAGTGCTCACCGAGGCAGGAGTATCATGCCCGACGGGTGGGGGGTCGGTCGGGCCGGCGACCTGTTTCTTGGATGACAACCGGCGGGCGGAGCGGAGGAACTGGTCCGCCCCGCACACCCGCGCCAATTAGCGTCCGCACCCGCCGCCGCACGGGTTGCACCGCTTGTGCACGTTGAAGAAGGTGGCCAGGGCGTAGTCCCCGCACTCCCGCTTGTGGAACAGCCCGCCCAGGTTCCCCCCGAGGTGCCCGCCGCACCCGCCGCGGCAGTTGAGCAGCCCGCAACTGTTGCACCCGCCGCCCCCGGACAGGGTCCGCGGGCCGGTGTACCGCAGATCGGACGTCCACGGGCCGTACGGGGCGAACGGGTAGTACCCCTCGTACGGACCGTAGTTGACCAGCGGCCCGTCTTGCAGCCACGTGCCGAAGAACCTCAGGCAGAAGCCGTTGCACCCGAACGGGCTGCCGGCCCCGTGCCACCCGGCCGGCCGCCCGCCGGCGAACGGGCTGCACGACGCACACCCTTGAGCCTGGGCCGGTTCGGCCGCGGCCAACACCACCGGCAGGGCGAGCAGCCCCACCCACAGCATCCGTCGCATGGGAAAGTCCGTTTCGAGAAGGGGCCGGACCGTGGCCGACTCCCGGCGCATTCCTGGGTCCGGTCGCACCGGAACTGTGCGCCACGAAAGTGACCCGCGGTGACCCGTCGGTCGCAGGAGAGGTGAGACCACCGGTCCGCCGGTCGCGCCAGCGGGCGCTCAGTGCGCCGCTTCGCCAACTGTCGCGTCGCACACCGCCCGCAGTTCCTCCGCCGTCGCGCCGACCGATCCGACCGGCCGACCGCCCGACCCGTGACAGTCGCTCCCGCCGGTCGTCAGCAGGTCGAACCGGGCCGCCATGCCCACCAGTGCCAGTGTCCGCGCCACCGCTGCCGCCGGGAACTTCACTTCGATCCCATTCAGGCCAGCCTCTTTCATCCGGCCGATGTCGGTTTCGCTCAAGTCGCTCGACGGGTGCGCCAACACCGCCACCCCGCCGGCCGAGCGGATGAGTTCGGTGGCCTCCGCGAACGGGAGCATCAACTTCGGGATCACCCGCCGCGACAGCGGGGCGACGAACTTTCCCCACGCCTCACCGTAACTGCGTGCGACGCCGGTGCGGACGAGCAGGTTGGCGACGTGCCGCCGGCCGGGGCTGGCGGTGGCCGTTTCGGTGGCAGACACCCGGCCGTCGTCGAGCGGGTGGCCGTCGTCACGAAGCCGGCGGACGAAGTCGTGGAAGCGTTCGCGGCGACGGAGACAGAGGCTGGTGAGCCGCTCGTGGATGGTCCCCCTCTCCCCTTGCGGGAGAGGGGGACCGGCAGAACATCCCCAGCACATGCACCTCGCCGCCGTCCCACTCGGCCGTCACCTCGACCCCCGGAATCACCCGCAGCCCACTCCCCTCGGCCGCTTCGACCGCACCCGCCACCCCGGCGAACGTGTCGTGGTCGGTGACCGCGATCGCGTCGAGCTTCGCCGCCCGTGCGAACGCCACCACCTGCGACGGGGTGAAGTCGCCGTCGGACGCGGTGGTGTGCAGGTGCAGGTCGGCGACCACCCGCCGGCTCAGTGCCGCCGTCTGCCGGCACAGGGCGGTGAACGGATCGCCTTTGGGCATGTTCGACCGCGGAGAGCGGAGCGGGGAATGGGGAGTCAGGTTGAGGGGGTGTTGGTCGCCGGCTGTTGCGGTTCGACCGGCGGTGTGTCTTCCTTCCGCGTTCCGAGTTCCGCGTTCCGCGCTTCGGGCGGAGTCCGCATTTTGGCCACCCGGTCGAGGATGCCGTTGACGAACGCGGGCGAGTCGGCGGTGCCGAACCGGCGGGCCAGTTCGACCGCCTCGTTGATGAGCACCGGCACCGGTTCGGGGCTGGGGGCGTGCAGCAACTCGTAGGCGCACAGCCGCAGCACGTTACGATCCGACGGCAGCATGCGGGTGAGCCGCCAGTTCTCGGCGGTGGCGGTCAGGACGGCGTCGATGGCGTCGCGGTGGGCCTTCACCCCGGCGAACAGTTCCAGGCAGAAGGCGGCGCTCTTCGGGTCGCGGGGGATCCGCTCGGTGGCGAACGCCTTCACCGCCAGGTCGGGCATCGGCTTACGGTTCTGGTCCAACTGGAACAGCAGTTGGAGGGCGACTTCGCGGGCACGGGAGCGGCGGAACATTCGGAGCGGACCTCGGGTCAGGCACTCGTATGGTAGCGGAATGCGAGTCACGTTGCCCCAGGCCGACCCGTGCGGCGGGTGCGGCAAGTGCTGCCACGGCATCGGGCTGCCCCCGTTCGAGGCGGCCAACCCGGCGTTCGGCCCGCAGCCGGTCGTCACCCGCGGCATGACCGCAACGCAGATCGACACCGCCGCGTTCGACACCGAACTGTTCCTGCACATGCCGGACGAACTGCGGCTCGCCCACGCCGAGTTGCTTTTGAACCTGACGGCCGACCCGTCCGGATCACCGTGCGCCTGGTACGACGCCGAAGCGGATCGATGCCGACACTACGACTGGAGGCCGGGCACTTGTCGGCAGTTCGCCCCGGGCAGCGACGAGTGTGTCAAGCTGCGAGCCGACGCCGACGCCGTGCTCGTGTGGCAGGACGACAACACCCCCGAGCGGTGGCGGAACCCCCGCCGGGGTTGATACGATGCCGCCCCCTGGGGTACGCTGACACGATTGGAGGTGAACCCGATGAACGCGATTGCCACCCCACCGCCGCAACAGCCGGTGATGACGTTGGACGAGTTCTGCGAGAAGCACAGCGGCGACCGTGTCGAATTTATCAACGGCCAGGTGGTGGAACTGCCCATGCCACAAGGAAAGCACGGTAAGATCAGTTACCGAGTGACGAAGGCTCTCGGTGACTTCGTGGACGCCAACGACCTTGGCCACATCGCCATCAACGACTCGTTCGTCCGCGTTTCGGCTCCGGGCGACCCGACACGGGTACGGGGGGCCGACGTCTGCTACTACAGTTACGCTCGCATCCCGAAGGGGCCGTTTCCGGAAGGGCTGTTGGACGTGTCGCCGGAGCTGATCTTCGAAGTCATGTCGCCGTCCGACCTGTGGACCGAAGTGTTCGCCAAAGTCGAAGAGTACCTGGCGAGCGGGGTGCTGGCGGTGGTCGTGTTGAACGTTGACAAGCGGACGGCGTCCGTCTGCCGGCCGGGGCAGAACCAACAGGACTTTTTCGCCGCCGACACGCTCACCCTGCCGGACGTGCTGCCGGGGTTCGCCGTGCCGGTCGCCCGCCTGTTCGACTGACACCCGGCTGTCACTCGCCCCGCACGTTCTCCTCCGGCAGCCACCCGAGCACCCCGCCGGGCAACTCCACCTGCACCCACCCGCCCCGCCGGAGCCGCTCGCTCACCTCCGCCCCGCGGGGCAGGTCGCCGTCCAGCCGCGGCGGGTAGGTGTCGCCGTTCCCGCGGCGGAGGGTGGTCGACCGGGTCAACACGAGAACCGTCGGCTGTGCGGATTGTTCGCGGTGCAGTTGCCACGTCGATACGCCGGCCAGCACGATCAGCACGACGCCGACGACGGCCACCGGGATGGCCCACCCGTCGCGGGTGGTGAACCGCCGGGCGAGGCCGACCAGCAACAGCAGCACGCCGGCCGCCGCCACCGCGAACACGTCCCACGGGCTGAGTCGAGTCCGCAACCCGGACGGCCGCACCGGGCGGAGACCCTGCGGGTACGGCACGTTGTCGCGGAGGGTTTCGAGTTGGCGGGCGAGTTCGACGTCGGACGGCGACTCGGCCAACCCGGCGCGAGCGGCCAGGATGGCACCCGGCAGGTCGCCGCCGAGGGCGTGGGCGCGGCTGCGGTTGGTGGCGAGGGCGGGGGAACGGTGGCCCGCCTGCCACTCGGCGTCGTACCCCTTCGCCGCCTCGATGAAGTGCGGGCGGGCGGCCTTCGCGTCGGCCTGCTGCTCCACCCCGCGGGCGAACGCCGCGTCCGGCTGACCAACGGCCAGAGCGGCGAGGAGGGTGAAGGAAGTCATGGGGTCACCCACCGCACCACGCCCATCGTGTCGGCGAAGGTCAGTTCGCCCACCAAGGCCGGCCGCTTGTACTGCTCGGGCGAACCGCCGGACTTCGCGAGCCGCTCCGCGTCCCACGCCGCCCACCGTCCCGCCGGAATCACCGCCGCCTTCAGCATCCCCAGCCGCCCGCCCTGCCGTTTCGCCTCGTACTCGCTGTTCTGCTTCTGCAACTCCGCGTCGAACGCCGACAGGAACGGCCCGACGTTCCCGATCGCGTCCGGCTCTTCGACGAACACCGCGTAGAACGGCTTCGCGTCGTCCCACACGGGGGCCACGGCGTAGGCGGTCGGGTGGAAGCCGGCGGTCGCTGCCGTCTGCTCCATCGCCTGCGTCACTTGGTGCTCGCTCAACTTCTCGCCCGTCAGGTTGCTGAACCGGTGCCCTTTGCCCAGGAACTCGACGAGCGGGGTGCGACCGACAAACCCGGTGACGCGGACCAGATCGGAGATGTGATAGCGGTACAGGCCGGCCGCGGTCGTCGGCACCAGGTAGTAACTGCCGCCGAGCGTCAACTCGTGAGCGCCGAGCGCCACGGGCTGGGCGGAATCGATCTCAGATTCCGGGATGAACTCGAAGTAGTGGCTCCAGATGTCGAGCACGCCACTGGTGGTGCCGTCGGCGAACGGCATGGTGAACCGCCCCTCGCTGGCGATCAGCCCGAGGTCCCGCACCGGCACGTCGCCAAAAAACTTGGGCAACTGCCGCAGGTACGGCCCCATGCTCCCGCCCGTCCAGGTGCCGACGAGGGTGGTGTCGTCCGGCCACACGTCGCGGGGGTACAGGCGGCCGAGTTTCTCCGCCGTGGCACCCAGCACCCGGGCGGCGGACGGGTCGGGCTTCCATTGCCCGGCCAGTGACAGCCGGATGTCAGCGGGCAGGTTCAGGTCGGCGTTCAGCGTCCCGTCGTGCAGATCCTTCAGCAACTTCTCCCGCTGCGTGTCCAGGGTGCGGGCGATGGTGAGCAGGGTGCTCGGGTTGGCGGCGGTGAACAGCGACACCGGTTTGCCGAGTGCCGCCCGCACGGCCACGTAGTACCGGGCGAGCGGGTCCGCAATCTTCCCGCACTGCGGCGGGACGACGTACTGGCGGCGGGCGATGCGGCGCTGCACGAGGGCGGTGTACCCGCTCAGGTTGCCGCACGGGATGCCGCTCGCGGTGCGGAACTCGTCCGGGTCGCCGCCCATCTGGATGATCGGCCGCAGGGCCAGATCCCGCGGGCGGTGGTCGCGGTACGCCCGCAGCCCCCACATGCCCCACGCCCGCTTGTAGTCGGCCAGGTAGCGGTCGGTGATTGGGATGAACTTGCGGGCGGCGGTGGTGCCGCTGGTGAGGGCGAACAGGCGGACGGTGTCGTCGGCGAGCAGGGCGTTCGTGTCGCCGGCCTTCACCCGCTCGATGTACGGGGCGAGGCGTTCGTACGGGGCGACCGGCACCTGACGGCGAAAATCGGCCACCGTTCGGATGTCGGAGAACCCGTGATCCCGCCCGAACGCGGTGCCGGCCTGTCGCCGAACGAGGTTCAGCAGCAGTTCGGTCTGCACCCGTTCGGGGTGGTCACAACTCCGCAGGAACCGCCGGATGCGGGCGTGCATCGGCAGCACCGCCACCCGCGCCGCCCGCACCAGCAAGTACCGAAGGACACTCATGCCGGGAATTGTAAGGCTCGGCCCGCCGACGGGCCGGCCCCAGTCCGGATCGTCACCGCGAGATGCCGCCGGGCAGGACGACCGGCATGATCGGGCCGTCGGCCGGCGGCGGCTGGAGCGTGGGCACCTGCGGCTGCATCGGCTGATTCGCCCACGGGCCGACCGCAGCAGCCGGGTCGAACGCCGGCGGCGGGTTGGCGGGGAGCGGCGGGGTGTACGGCCCGCCCACCCCACTCGGCGTCGTCGGCACGGGCGGCACGGTCCCGCCGGGCACGCTCGTCACCGGCAGCGGGTTACGGCTCACGGGCACGGCCGAAGGCGGGATTTGCGGCAGCGGACCTTGCGGCACCTGGCCCTGCGGCGGGTTCTGACCCACGGCCCCGTGCTGAATCCGCGGCTGGTACCGCTCCGACGCCGGGCGAATCCGCTCGGACGCCGACTGGTAGTTCGCCGGCTGTTGCGTCTGGCCCCACTGCTGCGACTGCTGCGGGGAGGCGGGCTGGTTCGCCGCCGGGGTCGTCCACCCCTGCCCCGGCTGCGTCCACCCCTGCGTCGGCGGGTACTGCTGCTGTTGCTGCTGCGGACCGGCCACATTACCGCCGGTCTGCACCACCCCCGGACGGACGGGGTCCTGCTGAATCGACCCGTCCTTCTGCTGCCGCCACCCGTCCGGCACACTCTGGCCGGGCGGCAGGGCCATCGCCGTCACCTTCAGCGGCTCACCGTTCGGCCCGGCGACGGTCGCCTGCGGGCGGTCGGCGGTGAACTGCATCGGCGGGGGCAACTGCGGGGTCGTCGGCTGTGGTGGCGCGGCCGCCGCGCCAGGCGGGGTGAACGGCTGGCCCATCTGCGGGGCGATCGGACCGCCGGCCGGCGGCATCGGCGACCCTGGCACGAACGCCGGCGGCGCGGGGGTCGGTGGCGTCGTCCCGCCGGCGACCACAGTGCCATTGCCGTTCGGTACGCCGAGGTGCGGGCCGCCCAGGTGCGGGGCGGTCAGCCCGCCCTTCGCCAGGTCGCGGGCCACGTTCGGCATCGCCTTCATTTCCACCGGCCCGGTCACCTTCGTCCCCTTGTCCAGCCACACCGACTGCTGCTGGCCGGGCGGGGTGAAGTCGAGGGTGAGCACCTGCGGCGGGCCGGGCAGGGTCGGCTCTTTGGTCGGGTCGCCCTTCGGCTTATACTGAGTGCTGACGCGGATCTGCGACACGTCCTTCCAGTTCGACGGGTACGGCAGGAACAGGGCGTAGCAGTCGCCGAACCGCTCGTCCTTCGTCCGCATCTTCCGCAGGGTGGCCGGGTCGAAGTGCCACACCTCGGGGACGGCCGGCGGCTGGCCGGGTGCCCGCGGGGTGATGTCCTCGGCCATGACGAACACGTCACCGCGGGCGTCGGTGAAGCTGCCGTCCGAGGCCAGGACGAACATCTGCCCGACGATGCCCGGCCGCATCGTCCCTTCCTGGGTGGGATCGGGCAGGTACTGCACCTGCGGGTTGAACGCCGGGGTGATTTGCGTGGCCGGCTTGCTCTCCACCCACCCGACCGGCAGCACGTCCGACATGCGGAAGCCCCGCGGGCCGGTGCACCCGACGCCGGCGAGCAGGGCGGCCGAACAGGCCGCCGCCGACAGCAGGCCGCCCCCACGGGCCCGCGCCGCCCCCCCCAGGGCGACCGCGACCCACGACCGAATCCGTTCCATCGCGTGGCCCTCCTGGCCGCATTCGGCTGTGATGTCATCGTGTCGGGCGGATCGGCCTCCCCCGAGACCTCACCCCCCGGCTCACCTGTCAGTTCCTTCGCGGACAAGCGCAGAACCTATTCACCGCGAGCCACCTGTTAGCCCGACGCGCGAGCGAGGGGCCAGGTCCTTCGCGGAAGATGGCGGACGATTCGCACCACCCGCCACCACCTTCTTCCTGTTCAGCCAGGTGGTTGGCACCTCGCTCGCGCGTCGGGCGAACAGGTAGCGCGGGGTGCGAACGTCCCGTGCCTGTCCGCACCCCCTGTCGGCCCCTCGCTCGCGCGTCGGGCGAACAGCGGGTGCGGACCCCACTCACTTGTTCCACCCCGGTGGCGGGGCGGCCGGAGCCGTCGGGTACTGCTGCTGTTGGTGGGCCGCCGGGTTGACCCCCGGCAGCGGGTGCTGCGGCGGGGTCGAGGCCGGCAGGCCGGGCACGTTGGCCGGCGGCGGGAACGCCGGGGTGCCGGTCGGGTACTGGGTCGGCGCGGCCGGCGGGGTCGCCGAGGTGGACCCGTTGCCGTAGGCCGGCGGCGGGGTGGTCACCGTGCCGGGCGGCGGGGCGTACACCGCCGGCGGGGCGGTCGCCGGGCCGGTCGGGGCGGTCGCCGGCCAGCCGGTCGTCGGCGGGTAGGACGGCTGCACCGGGATGGACGGCGGCAGGACGGTACTGGCCGGGTTGGAGAACGGGGCGGCGAACCCGCTGCGGCTGTACGGCAGGTAGCCGGGGGCCGGGCCGACGATGCTGTTCACGTCGCAGTTCGGGTCGGCCGCGTTGCCGCGGATGACGTCCGGGTGGACGCCGCTCACGTTCGCCACGTCCTTGATGCTCCAGCTCATCTTGCGGGCCTCGTCGGCGAAGATCCGCCGCATGTCGGCCGGCGTCCGCATCACCTTCGGGGTCATGATGAACACCACCTCCCGCCGCTCCTGCACCTGGGTGCGGT
>CAYMHO010000271.1:0-3492 GCA_964390195.1 uncultured Fimbriiglobus sp.
GTCGCCGGCCAACTGCTCCTTCACGAACTGGTCGTAGGGCTTGTCGGCGTTGAACGCGGCGACGACGTAATCCCGATAGCGCCACGCCTGCGGGTACGCGAAGTTGACCGTCTTGCCGGTGCTCTCGGCGTACCGGGCGACGTCCAGCCAGTGCCGCGCCCACTTCTCCCCGAACGCCGGCGACGCGAGCAATCGGTCCACCACCTTCTCGAACGCCTCGGGGGTGTTGTCCTTCTCGAACGCTTCCACTTCGGCCGTGGTCGGCGGCAGGCCGGTCAGGTCGAACGTCACCCGCCGCAACAGCGTCCGCTTGTCGGCGTCGGCGACCGGACTCAGGCCCTTCGCTTTCCACCCCTCCACGATGAACGCATCGACCGGACCGGTTGCCCACGCGCTCCCCTTCGGCACTGCCGGTTCGCGCACCGGCTGGTACGCCCAGTGCTTGCGGCCCTGCTCCAGGGTGGGGTACTTCCAGGCGGTGGAGGCCGCCCCGTCTCGCGGGTCGGCGGCGCCGGCCTTCACCCACTCCTCGAAGTCCTTCACCACCGCCGCGTCAAGCTTCCTCTTCGGCGGCATGGCCAGCTTCGGGTCGGCGTGCGACATCGCTTTCAACAGCAGGCTGTCGGCGGGTTTGCCGGGGACCACCGCCGGCCCGGTCTCGCCCCCCTTGCGGATGCCCTCGCGGGTGTCCAGTGCCAGACCGCCCTTCGCCTTCTTCCCCTTCTCGGACGAGTGGCACTCGTAGCACTCGGCCACCAGCACCGGGCGGATCTTCCTCTCGAAGTGGGCGACCGCTTCGGCGTCGGCTTTCGGCGGTTGCCCGGACGCGACCGCGGCGCAGATGCCGACCAGCAGCAATGGGGCGAGGAACCGGGCCACGGTCAACCTCCGGTGAGCGTCGGCGAGTCGAGGTGAGTGGGTAGTGTGACCCGCCGCCGCGGTCTCGGGCAACTGAAAAGTTGATGAGCCTTGTTCCGGTACAATTCCCGCATGACGCTCACCTGCCCGTGCTGCAAGGCCGCGAACACCGCCGACGTGTGCCGGCGGTGCAAGGCCGATCTGTCGCTGCTCGCCGCACTCGAAACCGCCCGCGAGCATCACGTCACGCTCGCCCGGCGGTTCGCCGCCGAGTTGCGGACCGCGGACGCGTTGTCCCACCTCGACCACGCCGCCGCCCTCCGCCCGGCCGACGACCTCTGCCCGCTGCGTGCCTCGGTGCTGTTACTGGCCGGCCGCTTCGCCGACGCCCTCGCCGCGTATCATGCCACGGTATGAGCGAAACCGTACTCATCGTGGACGACGAAGACGGCGTCCGCCGCACCTTTCACGACTGGCTGACGGGTTTGGCCGACGTCCGCGTGTTCGCCGCCGCTGACGCCGAAGCCGCCCTGCTCATCGCCAACGAACACCCGATCGACCTGGCCGTACTCGACTGGAACCTGGGCAGCGGGTCGGACGGCCTGCGGCTGCTCGAAGACCTGGTGGACTTCCAACCGGACATCGTCGCCATCCTCGTCACCGGGTTCGCCAATCAGGCCACCCCGCTCGACGCCCTCCGCATGGGCGTGCGGGATTATCTGGACAAGAACCAGGACCTGAACCGCGAGACGTTCCTGGCGGCGGTGCGGCGTCAACTCGACCGGGTGGTTCCGCTGAAACGGCAGCGGGAGTTGAACCGCACGCTGGCCGAGTTCCGCGACGCGGTCGAGAAGATCCTCCCGCTCGTCCG
Organism: uncultured Fimbriiglobus sp.; assembly: GCA_964390195.1. Classification (GTDB taxonomy): domain Bacteria; phylum Planctomycetota; class Planctomycetia; order Gemmatales; family Gemmataceae; genus JALHQU01. The sequence goes on from CAYMHO010000271.1 coordinate 1,730, forward strand.
CGGGTCGGCGGCCCTGAACGAGCCGGTGCCGCTGACCGCCGCCGTGCAGGCCCTCTTCCGCTTCCTGCTGGAGTCCACCGGCAGCCCGGACGGTGCCCTGGTGGTGCGGCACGCCCCGCCCGACGGCCCGGAGGTGATGGCCGCCTACGGGGCCGACGGCCGCCGGCTGGACACCGGGACGGTGGCGTTCGCGCGGTCGCTCGCCTCCTGCCTTGTCAGCCTGCAAGAGCCGAGCGTGATGACCGACTTCTCGCCCGACGGCATGGGCGGGATGGAGTTGATGCCGTTCGAGCGGGGGCGGGCGTCCGTCCTAGCGGTGGCGCTGCCGGTCGGCGGGTCGGCACAGGTGGTGCTGGAACTGTTCGACAAGCCGGCGTTCACCGACGCCGACAAGCGGCTGGTGTCAGCGACCTCCGAGGTGGCGGCCGAACTGCTCCGCCAGGCGATGGCCGAGCGGCAAACGCAACGGCTGCTGTTCGACGCCGTCGATGCCGCCCTGAAGGCCACCGACACCGTCCGGGACACGCTCACCACACCGCCGCCGGCCGCCCCGCCCGTCCCCGACATCCTGGAGAAACTGAAGCGGGGGCTGTCATCCGACGCCAACGCGGTGACCGACGCCGACACCGGCCTGCGGCTGATCGAGGCGGTGCGGGAGCTGGCGGTGCGGCACGGCCCGCCCGCGGTGGACCACTGCCTGCGGGTGGTGGAGAGTGTGAAGAAACTCCTCGACCAAATGCAAGGATGACGGCAGGCCGCCGTGTTCCCGATGTCCGACCCGACCGTGTTCGACGAGATCTTTGCCAAGCTCACCCCGGACCGGGTGCTGCTCGACCCCCGCGCGACCGGCGACGGGGTGGCGGTGGCGGTCATCGACTCGGGCGTCGAACGGGCCATCCTCGAAAAGCGATTCGCCGACCGCGGCACGCCCATCCGCCCGATCGACGGGGCCGTCTTTCGCCCGAACGCCGCCCCCCTGCCCTACGACGGGCACCAGTCGTCCCCGCACGGCACCACCGTCGCCGACATCATCCTGAACCTCGCCCCGCGGGTGACGCTGTACTCGGCCGACGTGTTCGGCCCGCAGGGCACGTGCGAGGTCGAGACGGTGGTGGCCGCCATCCGCCACGCCATCGACGTGTGGAAGGTGAAGGTCATCAACCTGTCGCTCGGGGTGCCGGAACACAAGCTGCAACAGGCCCACCGCCGGCAGCTCCTGCTGCGGGCGATCGAGGACGCTTACTTCCGCGACGTGCTGGTGTTCGCCGCCGCCCACAACGAGCACCCCGTCACCCGCAGTTACCCGGCCGCCTTCGCCCCGCCGCTCATCTCGGTGGACAAAGCCCTGTTCGACGACCCGCTGCGGTTCGCCTACGTGCTCCGCGAGCAGATCGAGTTCCAGGCGCACAGCCGCGGGTACCTGGGGCCGTTCAGCCGCGAGCCGGCCACCAGTTGGGCCACCCCGCACCTGGCCGCCATCGCCGCCCGCGTGCTCTCCCTCAAACCCGACCTGAAGCCGTTCGAGATCAAGACCATCCTGTACTGGATGTTCCAGGCCGGGGCGAAGGCCACCTGAATGCCAGTTTGGCGAGTGAGTCTCGTTCTCACCACTTCCCCCATACCCTGTGACACGTCGGCGGCGAGACTTCCGGGGATAACTTCCGACACTCAGAATCGTCTCGCTGTGTGCGAGGCGGACACGGCGTCGTCCGTCAGACGGGAGGGACGAACGCCACCACCTCGTCCCACCCCACCGACGGACC
>CAYMHO010000271.1:3502-5918 GCA_964390195.1 uncultured Fimbriiglobus sp.
GAACCGGCCCCCGTGGGGGCCCCCGCGCGCGAGCGGGGGGTGGGCGCGGGGGACCGGGGGGCGTCCGCCTGCGGGGTGGGCCTCTGCCAACCCTTTCGCCCCTCCCGTCTGACGGACGGCGCAGGGTGCGGTGACGATCCCCGTTACATCGGCACCACCGTCTTCGCCTTGCCCGACGTGTGAAGCAGTAGGTCGAAGTTCGTGAACTCGGTCAGCCCGCTCCCGGACAGGTCGTACAGGAAGATCCTGGTCGGCACGCCCTGGGCGTTCGTCTCGACGCTGTGCACCATGCGGATGTGGGTGCCGACACAGCGGTTGGCGTCGGTTATCTTCGTGTCGTTCGTCAGCGTGCCGGGGCCGCCCATGATCACCGCCTTGCCCTTGTTCAGCTCGTTCAGGATCGAGTACGCGAACGCCAGCCCGTCCACCGAGCTCGCGCCGAACTCCGTGTCCGCGCACCCCAGGGCCTTGCTGGTCCCGCCGACGTGGGTCGGGCTGTTCCCGCCGTCGATCGACGCGTACGTCCCCTCGCGGTTGCGGTAGAAGGCGTACGCCTTCTCGACGATCGGCACCCACAGCGAGCTCTCGGCCCCGAGGCCGGCGTGGTGCGGCACCCCCGGCGCCGTCACCCACAGGTCGCCGTCCACACGCACGAACCGGCGGGCGTTCGCCGAGTCGAGGAACTGCACCGCGTACGTCCCGTCCCCGAGGTCCACCACCATCTCACGGACGTGGCCCGGATTCTTGTCCGCCAGAGAGGACAGCCGGGCGAGGAAGTAACAATCCCCGACGGCCCCCTGGTCGATGTCGTCGAACCTTGGCCCGACCGACGCGAACAGCGGGTTGGCCGCGAAGTCCTCACTCGTCACCGTCTGCGTTCCGAACGACGTGGGCTCGAGCAGGTCCTCCCCGTTCGGCGTCAGGCCCACCGCCGTCTTCGTACTGCCGATCGTGAGCGACTCGAACGACGCGATCGTGTGGTTGACCGCCGCCGGGGGCGGGTCGGTGAAGAAGGGGAACTCGACCATGTCACCGGCGTCGTGCCAGTAGCTGTCGATGGCGCCGTACCGGGAATTCATGTCACCGCCGTACAGTGAGTCTGCGCCGCCGCCGACGCTCACCAAGACGTCCCACCCTTGCCCGCCGTACAGGTAGTCGAACCCATCCCCCGCGAACAGTTGGTCCTCGCCCTCCTCTCCCCAAAGCGTGTCGTTCCCCCCCTTCCCGTACAGCCGGTCGGCCCCCCGACCGCCCTTCAACACGTCCGGGTCCTTGCCGCCGTACACCGCCGACGGCAGGCTGGTGTTCGTGTCGAACTCGTTCCAGCCATCCTTCAGGTCGCACTTGATTGACTTGACCGACTGCGTGAAACCCGTTCGGGTCGGAGTGTACATGCTGAACGTGGCGGACTCCTCGTACAACCAGTCCGTAACCAAATTCTCGCTCGGATTACCACCCACCCCGAACCGCCGCAGGACGACGACCTTGTCGTCGTAGGGGGTGAGGGTGCCGTTGTAGTTCGTGGTGACGGCGACGAGATCGCGAGTGTGGTTGCCGGTGATGAGCAACTCCGTGCCCACGAGGCTGATGCTCGGCAGGTCACGTCGGTCGAGCGACTCCAAGCCGAGGCGGACCTTCGGGGCCTGGGGCGACGACGGGCGTGCGAACAGGCGCTTGATCCAGCGGGTCATGGCGGTCTCCGAGTAGAGTGAGTGGTTGAGCCACTACTCGGTGAATGCCCGTCGCTCGCGCTCAGCCCTCACGCGTCTTGTGAATTCGATCACCCGCTACCATACCTCGTCACCAGATAGCCAAATGGGTCCGTACTGCGACCAGTCTGGCACAGCGTGCCGACCTGCCTACCCTGTTTGATCTCAACCTCGTCGACATCGAACCGGGTACCCCGATCGTTCGTGTTCATCCTGACACGGCGGAGACGTACTCGATGATGGCCCGCCACCCAGCGAGGACCGAGCGTAACTCACCCGCTCGCACACGGTCGCGGCTCGTGCAGTACCTCCACCCGCCTGACGATCTCGGCCGCGAGGTTCGCTCGCGGCACTTTCGTGTAGTCGCCGGCGCCGACCAGCGCCCACTCGGCGGCACCGTCCAGGGTGTTCGCGCTCATCAGGTCGGCGTGCGAGTGCAGCCGCGACCGCTCGGCAATGTCCCGCAACTCCGCCTCGCTCACGCCCACTTCGAGTTTGAACTTCACCAGCACGCCGCGGAAGCCCCACTCGGCTCGCACCTTGTCCACCAGCTTCGGGGCGGGCGTCAGGCGGAGCCACAGCTCGGGGTACGAACTCTTGACTTTGCCGGCCGACACGTCTGTTAGCCCGACGCGCGAGCGAGGGGCCAACCGCTCGGTCGAAAGATCGGTCGGCTCTCCACCTCCCGTACCTTGCTGAGTGTCCTC
>CAYMHO010000271.1:5928-9929 GCA_964390195.1 uncultured Fimbriiglobus sp.
GCCCCCCCCCGCCTCCGGGCGGGGGGGCCCCCCGGGGGGGGGGCCCCCCCCCCCGCGCGCGGGGCTAACAGGCCGACGGTGTCAACGGCGGTGGTCGGCTTGTCCCCAGATGCGAACACCCCGGCGACGTGGTAGTCGCTGACCGCCGCGGAGTGGATGACCGCGTCGAAGCTCCCACCGCGGATCCCCTGGGCCATCAGCAACGCCAGTTCCTCGAACGTCTGATACGGCAGAACGGTCAGTCCCGGCGTCGGCGGGAGGACGTCCGGGTGCGAGGTGAGCAGCGTCACCGCGTGCCCGCGGCGGGCGGCCTCGGCCGCGATGTTCGCCCCGGTGCGGCCGGTGAAGACGTTGGTGATGCACCGCACCCGGTCGATCATGGTGCGGGTGTTGCCGGCGGTGACCAAGATGTTCATGGGTGTGGTGTCCGGTGTCGCACGTCCACTTCGGGATCGATCGGCGTACCGTCACACAGGTGGGCGGCCAACATCTCGGCGAAGTACGGGGCCGACAACGACCCTTTGCTACTCAGCCCGTTGAACACCGCCAGCCGCGGGTCGTCCGGGTGGACGCCGAGCACCGGCTTCCGCCCGGCGACGATCGGCCGCACCCCGGCCGCGTGCCCGACCACCTCGAACGGCAACTGCACCAGTTCGCCCAACTTGGATGCCAGTTCCTCCCGGCCGGTGACGGTCGGCACGTCGTCCAGCACGTCCCAGGAGTACGTCGCCCCGAAACGGTACTCATCCGGTGTGCCGGTCGGGGCGAGCCACCAGCCGCCGCGGTTGATCGCCCGAGTCTCACCGAATCGCGGGATGCGGACGGTCAGAATTTCCCCCTTCGCCGGGCGGAACGGGAGCGGGTACCGTTTGTCCGTCGGCGGGTCGTACCCGTGACACAGGATGACGACGGCGGCGGTCGGGCGGGTGTACTCGCCGCGGTCGTACCACCCGCGGTCACGGAAGTGGTCACGCGAACAATCCAGGTAGAGCCGGGTGTCGAGTTGGGCAGCGGTCGGCATGAGGACCGCCCCGAACGGCTGGGGTACAACGTTCGGGTCCGGCGGCGGGTCAGCAGCCGTCACCAGCCCGGCGAACTCGGGGCGGGCGAAGGCCTCGCGCTCCTTCTCGCTCGTCATCACCCGCACGATCGGCCGCGGGTGAAAGAACCGCCCGCCGGTAATCGCTTCGACCTCCCGGTAGAACCGCTCGGCCGCCGGACGCAGGTCGTGCCACCGCCACGACACCGCCGGCTTCTTGCCGGTGATCGGGGTCATCAGCCCGGCGGCCACGCGGGAGGTGCTGCTGGCCGGCTCGCGGTCGATCACCCGCACCGTCCGCCGGCGGCGGACCATCGCCCAGGCGAGGGTGGTGCCCGCCAGCCCGGCCCCGACGATGACGAACTCGGCGGACATGCCACAACCCGGCGGCTCACGCCGCTCGGCTCGCCTGTGATGACACCCGGATTTTACGCCCCGGCGCGAGCGTGTTTCGTGAACTACGCTTCGGCTGACCCAGTTCGCCCGAACGCCGGCGGTGTCCGCGATGTACCTGTTCTGCCCGCGGTGCAACACCCAACACCTAGCCAGTTCCCGCTGCCCGCGGTGCAGCAGCCGCCTGCTCGCGCCGGCCGAGGCCTCCGACCTGCTGCTCATGCAACGGGTGGGCACCCAGCCACCGCCGCCGAGCACGCCGGGGTTCGGCGGGCGGATCGTGGTCGGCACGCTGGTGGCGCTCGGCCTGCACTTGGCGTTCCAGGAGTGGGTGTACGCGGCGATTGGGGCCGTCGGCCTGACCGAAACCGGCGGCGAGTTGTGGATCGGGTACGCCCTGCGGGTGGTGGGGGCGGTGGTCGGCGGGGTGCTGGCCGGGGCCGGCCGGCCGCGGTCGTTCGCCACCGGAGCTTTCGCCGGGGCGGCTTGCGGGGTGGCGTGGCTGGCCGTCGACGCCTTCCCGGACGTGACGTTCGACCTGGTGCGACTGGGGGCGGCCGGGGCGCTGCTGCTGCTGGGCGGGGTGGCGGCGGTGGTCGGCGGGGTGGTGTGGCCGCCGCCGGTCGATGTGAAGCCGCCGGCGGCGTCGCACAACAGCTCGCTCTTCAAACTGAAAGCGGACGACGGCAAGCGGCGGCGGGGGAAGCCGGTGGCGTGGGTGCGGGTGATCGTCGCCGTGTCCGTCGCGGTGATCGGGGTGCTGGCGGCCGACTACATCCGCCAGGGGCTGACCAAGATGCCGAAGGGGACGTTCAACAACCTGACCATGACCGCCCGCACCGACGCCATCCTGGCCGGGTTCATCTGTGTCGTCGCCGGGGTGGTGGCCGGGGCGACGTCCGCCCGCGGGTGGCGGGAGGGGGCGCTCTCCGGCGTAGGCGCGGCCGTGGCCGCCGTGGGCATCAGCGCCGCACTGCCGGACGGCCCGCCGCTGCCCGTTCAGTATGTGATCGATCAGGCCGGGATGGAGTCGAACGCCAGCGGGTTGGCTCTGGCCGGGATGGTGCTGTGCGTGATCGTCACCGCCGGCGGGTGGTTCGGCGGGCAGTTGATGCCGGCGTTGCTGAGGAGGCAGCGGCTGGGGGGTGAGCTGTAGGGAACGAAACACCCCCGCGGGCTGCCGACAGCCCGCGGGGGTGTGAGTGGAGCGGAGGAGAGTTGAACTCCCGACCTCTGCAATGCGAATGCAGCGCTCTCCCAACTGAGCTACCGCCCCGAGTCCGCATCAATCTAGATCGCTCCCCCCCCATCGGCAAGGGCACTTTCGACACCCGTTCCGTCCGCCCCCGCGGTCGCTACACTGGCCCCAGGGGTGTCGCATGAGGCCGCTCGTCGCTCTCGTTGTCTCCGCCGTCCTTCTCACCGACACGCCAGCCGCCGACCCGGTTCGGGTCACGGACGACGGCTCGTTCAAGCAGCACGTCCAGTGGCACCCGGACGGCAAGACCCTCCTGTTCACCCGCATCCACCAGGGGAAGATGGCCCTCTGGACCGTCGGGGTGGACGGGAAAGAGTTGAAGCGGCTGCTGCCCGACCACAAGGAACCGCACTTCGACGCCCACCACTCGGCCGACGGCAAGCGGATCGTGTACGTGTACGACAAGCTGGAAGGGACCGACGGCAAGCTGAGCCTCCGCACGTGTGCGGCCGACGGCACCGACGACAAGGTGCTGTTGCCGCATAAGGCGTTCGAGGAGTCGCCGCGGTGGAGTCCGGACGGCAAACTGGTGTTGTGGGTGAGCACCCGCCACGGCAACCCCGAGCTGTACACGGTGACCGCCGAAGGGAAGGACGAGAAGCGGCTGACGAGCGAGGTGACGAGCGACCTGCACCCGAGTTGGAGTCCGGACGGGAAGTCGATCGCGTTCACCAGCGGGCGGAACGGGAAGCAGAAGGTCCACGTGATGAACGCCGACGGCACGGGGGTGAAACGCATCACCGACGGCGACCACCTGGACGCCTGGCCGGTGTGGCGGCCGGACGGGAATAAGCTGGCGTTCGTCAGCCGCAAATCTGGCGACAGCGACATCTGGCTGATGGACCCGGACGGGAAGAACGCCGAGAACCTGACCAAGACGGAAGGCGAGGACACCAGCCCGGCATGGAGTCCGGACGGGAAGAAGCTGGCGTTCGTGTCGGCCCGCGACGGCGGCAGTGATATCTATGTGATCGAGGTGAAGTGATCGGGCGAGCGGCGGCCGTGAGGCCGCTGTTTCTGCCATCCACAGCCCGCTCACGCGGGCCGCTCGCCAGGTATCCCCATGCTGTTCGTCGCCGACCACCCGCTCGTCCTGCACAAGCTGTCCCGCCTGCGGCACAAGGACACCCCGCCGCCGCAATTCCGCGAGCTGGTGTATGAGATCAGCCAGTACCTCTTCTACGAGGCCACCCGCGACGTGAAGCTGCGGGCGGCGAGCATCCCCACCCCGCTCGTGACGGCCGAGTGCAAAGAACTGGCCGACCGGGTGGGCATCGTGCCGGTGCTGCGGGCCGGGCTGGGGATGGCGAA
>CAYMHO010000272.1:0-9844 GCA_964390195.1 uncultured Fimbriiglobus sp.
AGCCACAACGACTTACGGCACGATTGCAATAAGTTGGCGAGCGAGGGGCCAGCCACATCACCGAGAGTCCGCGAGCTATGCGACGCCCACCGCCTTCTGATCGTCCGCACACGCGGTTGGCCCCTCGCTCGCGCGTCGGGCTAACAGGTGGTACGGCGTGCGAACGATCCGCCGTTGTCCGCAACACAACTGGTCCCTCGCTCCACCCCAGTGGTTTCCGTCACACCCGCGGGGGCCGAAATCGCCGTAAGTGCTTGGCGGGCATGGGATGTTTAAGCGACACGAAACGGTTTTTTGGTCCGGTGGGAGGGGTGTCTTAAACCGTCCGCAGGTCGAATCCGGTTGCTTCCGCGGCGGTTCGGCGATACCCTGCTGAGTAGGAGATGCCTTTGACCAACGCCCTGCTACTTGCCGGCCTCATTCGACTTCTCGGGCTTGCCCGAGACGGTTCCGGAGTCCACGCTCAGTAGCGGCACCGCCGCCACCCAAGCACCGACGGCCCCGGAACTGACCGAGTTCCGGGGCCTTTTTCGTTCCCTCGACCCTCTCTCCCAGTGGTGACACGCCGATGACCCCGCCGACCGACCCGAACCGCGTGATCGTGTTCGACACCACCCTGCGCGACGGCGAGCAAAGCCCCGGCTGCAGCATGAACCTGGCCGAGAAGCTGGAGATGGCGCTGCAGCTCAAGAACCTCGGGGTGGACGTGATCGAGGCCGGGTTCCCCATCGCCTCGCCGGGGGATTTCGAGAGCGTGCGGGAGATCGCCCGGCAGGTCCACGGGCCGGTGATTGCAGGGTTGGCCCGCTGTAACCCGGCCGATATCGACCGTGCCGGCGAGGCGGTCAAGCTGTCGCCCAACCCGCGGATTCACGTGTTCCTGGCGACCAGTGCCATCCACCGCGAGTTCAAGCTGAAGATGGGCCGCGAGGAGATCGTCAAGCGGACGGTCGAAGGGGTGAAGCGTGCCCGCGATCACGTCGCCGACGTGGAGTTCAGCCCGGAGGACGCCAGCCGCACGGAACTGGACTTTCTCGCGGAAGTCGTTGAACGGGCGGTCGAAGCCGGGGCGACCACGCTGAACATCCCGGACACCGTCGGGTACGCCGTGCCGGAGCACTACGCCGCCATCATCCGGCACCTGAAGAAGACGGTCCGCGGCATCGACAAGTGCATCCTGAGTGTCCACTGCCACAACGACCTGGGGCTGGCGGTGGCGAACAGCCTGGCCGCCCTGAAGGAAGGCGCCCGGCAGGTCGAGTGCACCGTCAACGGCATCGGCGAGCGGGCCGGCAACACGGCGCTCGAAGAGGTGGTGATGGCGATGCGGACGCGGCAGGACCACTACGGCCTGACCACCGGCATCAACACCCAGCTCATCTCGCCGACCAGCCGCAAGCTGATCGCCCTCACCGGCATGCAGGTGCAGCGGAACAAGGCGATCGTCGGGCGGAACGCGTTCGCCCACGAGGCCGGCATCCACCAGGACGGCATGCTGAAGAACGCCAACACGTACGAGATCATGCGGCCGGAGGACCTGGGCATCCAGAAGACGGAACTGGTGCTCGGCAAGCACAGCGGGCGGGCGGCCCTGCGGGACCGGGTGGGGCACCTGGGGTACGGCCTGAGCGACGAGCAACTGAACGGCGTGTTCGCGGCGTTCAAGAAGCTGGCCGACGCCAAGAAGGAGGTGTTCGACGCGGACATCGAGTCGCTCATCGAGACCGAGCTGCAAGCCGGCTCCGAGGTGCGGAAGGTGTGGACGCTGGTCGGGTTCACCAGCACCGCCGGCACCGGGTCGCAGACGAGCGCGGCCGTCAGCCTGAAACACCGCGACGACCCGGACGGGCGGCTGCGGCGGGACGCGGCGCCCGGGAACGGGCCGATCGACGCCCTGTTCAAGGCGATCAGCCGGGTGACGGGCGTCGAGGCGAAGGTGGTGGACTACCGGGTGCGGGCGCTGACGCAAGACATGGACGCGCTCGGCGAAGCACATGTGGAGATCGAGCACGGCGGGCGGCGGACGAGCGCGCGGGCGACCAGCCTGGACGTGATCGAGGCGAGCGCGCTGGCTTACCTGGAGGTGATCAACCGGGTGCTGCAACAGCGGCAGCGGGACCGCCTGAAGCCGACCGACGACGTGCCGCAGAACGTGGTGCCGGTGGCCTGACGGCGGGCGGTGGCGGGTTGGCGTCACCCGCCCTGTTGCCCGACACTCGCACCCATAAGATAGCCAGATGCCGCCCCATTGCCTGGCCCGTGGGCGGCGAGAGACCCCGCACCGATGAACCGCAAATCCGCCGTCAACATCGTCCTGTTCGTCCTCCTCTCCGTGGTCGTCCTCGGCGGGTGGTGGCTGGTTGAGACGTACTTTTTCCCCAAGCCGCCGCCGCCCGAGACCAAGCCGGAGGAGAAGAAGCCGGTCAAGCCGGCCCGCGAGACGGTACTCGCCCTGGCCGGCGGGTGGGCGACCGTCGGGAAGGGGCTGTCCGACTGGCCGACCGCCTTCAAGCCGACGCCGGTGAAGCCGGCGGACCCGCCCAGGCCGGTCGAGTCGTCCGACCCGCAGAAGCTGATCGCCCTGAGCGGGTCGGGGTACAACCTGCAGGTGCTGCTGAACAACAAGGGCGGCGGGGTCCAGCAGGTGGTGCTGTCGTCGTTCGAGCAGGCGTCCCGCAAGGGGAACAAGGCGACGGACGACACCGGCCACGCGTACCTGATGGAACTGGTGCCGGGGTACTACCGGAACGTCGACCACACGACGGTGCTGAAGGACGGCCCGCACCACTACCTGCAGGCGGGGGAGATCGGCAAACTGCCCGAGGGCGTCGCCCTCGCCCCCGCGTCGTACACCCTGGTGCACTACGACGGCGGGGGCGGGGCGGTGGCCCGGCCGTCGAACGAGCTGGCCACCCGCAAGTGGGCGGTGGTGAAGATGAAGGACGGCAAGCCGGCCGACGACGGGGTCGAGGTGGTGGTGCGGGCGGACGAGAGCGGGAACGAGACGAGCCGGGAGGTGACGTTCGAGACCACCCTGGGCGAGCCGCACTTCGTCCGCATCCGCAAGACGTTCACCCTGGCCCGGAAAGACTACCACGTGCGGATGCGGCTCGACTTCACCCCGACCGACGAGCGGCCGGCGAAGGACGCCCCCCCGCTGCGGTACCAGGTGAGCGGCCCGCGGAACGTGCCCATCGAGGGGGAGTGGTACTCGGGCACCCTGCGGAACGCCATCATCGGGTACAAGGGGAAGGGCGGGGAGGCCCGCCGGGCCATCCAGGACGCCACCCGCATCACCACCGAGCACGGGTCGGTGGCGTACAAGCCGAACTCGAACGAGGCGCCCGGCGACCTGTCGTTCGCCGCGGTGGTCAACCAGTTCTTCGCCGCCGCCGTGTGCATCGACCCGGACCAGGCGGAGCGGAACGTGTGGGAGTACGTGCGGGCCACCCGCGAGTGGCAGGACAACCCGTTCGAGCGGGACCTGGAGGCGCACTACGCGGACAAGCCGCAGTTGGGCGACATCACCGTGCGGGCGGTGTCCAACCCGCTCCCGCTGCCGGCCGGGCAGACCGTCTCGCACAGCTACTGGCTGTACCACGGGCCGACGAAGGTGCGGCTGCTGAACACCCTCGACCTGCTCGGCCCGGGGCACGACCAGCACGTGCCCGACCACGCCCTGGTGGACGACAAGTACGTGAAGGCGATCGGGCTGAACGCCGTCACCGACTCGGCCAGCCCGAACTGGTTCGGCGGGTTCCTGCAGGCGGTCATGTGGACCGACCTGGTGGTGTGGTTCACCGACCGCATGCACGACATCCTCGGGTGGATGCACACGGTGGTGCCGGTGTGGATGCTGAACATCCTCATGCTGACGGTGCTGGTGCGGCTGGTGCTGCTGCTGCCCAGCCGCCGCCAGCAGGCGGGCATGCTGAAGATGCAGGAGAAGATGGCGGCCATGAAGCCGGAGCTGGACAAGCTGCAGCAGAAGTACGCGAACGACCCGCAGCGGCTGAACCAGGAGAAGACGCGGCTGATGATCCAGCACGGGGTGAACCCGCTCACCAGCATGGGCGGGTGCCTGCTCATGTTCGCCCAGATGCCCATCTTCCTCGGCCTGTACTACTGCCTGCAGGAGAGCATCTTCTTCCGCCTGCACGGCACCGGCATGGAGGGGTGGGTCCCCAACCTGGCCGCCCCGGACATGCTCGTCTGGTGGAGCGAGAGCATCCCGTTCCTCAGCTCCGCCGACCAGGTCGGGCACTCCTGGTACCTGGGGCCGTTCTTCAACCTGCTGCCGGTGGTGGCCGTCGCCCTCATGTACCTGAACTTCAAGATCTCCAGCCCGCCGCCGACGGACGAGCAGCAGGCCATGCAGCAGAAGACGATGAAGTTCATGATGATCTTCATGGGCGTGTTCTTCTACAAGATGGCCGCCGGCCTGTGCCTGTACTTCATCTGCAGCACCCTGTGGGGGATGACCGAGCGGTGGCTGCTGAAGCGGAAGAGGAAGAAGGTGGAGGAGGCGGCCGCGGCCGGGCTGATCGACGGCCCGTCGCTCAACGGCACGCCGGCCAAGCCGGACGGCCCGCCCAAGCCGCCGGGCTTCTTCGAGCGGGTGAAGTCCGGCCTGCTGGAGAAGTTGGAGGAGGCCCAGAAGAGTGCCGAGGCGCAGCGGCAGATCGTCAACAACCCGCAGCAGAAGCCGCCGACCTCGCCCAAGCCCCCGCCGGGTACCCCCCCCGGCCAGGGCGGGCAGGGGAAGCGGAAGCGGCGGAAGAAGTGAACGCCCGCGGGCGGGTCAGCCGACCCGCCCGCGGAGCATTTCCACCCAACTGAACGACAGACCCGGCACGCCCATCAGCGCCTCACTGGCTGCCGGGTCGTCCTGGTGCGAGTAGAGCACGTCGTTCGCCCGGCGGACGGTCCAGTCCGGGTTGGGCCGGCGGAGTAGGGTGAGCGACTGACCCGCTTCGGTCTCCCCTTCCGTCAGCACCCGCAGGTACCACCCGCTCCGCCCGCTCGCCACCACGCGGGCGGGCAGGTCCTTCACCCGCCACCGGCGGGCCAGCTTCCAGCACGGCTGCCGCGGCTGGCTCACCTCGAACTGCACCCCGCCGCACGCCCACACGTCGCCGACACACACACCGTCCTCGGTCAACCCGCCGACGCTCAGGTTCTCGCCGAACGCACCGAACGGCAGCGGGTGAATACCCAGTTCGGCCGACCATCCGGGGTAGTGGTCGGCGGAGTACGCCAGCACCGCCTTGTCCGGCCCGCCGTGGTTCACCCGGTCGGCCACGCCGTCGCCGACGATGCCCAACTGAGTCACCCGCACGGACCCGGCGACGGGCTGTTTGAAGAACCCGCTCGTCCACGGTCGGTCGAGCGGGTCGTCGGCCCCCGGCGTGCCGTGCGTGCGGGGCAGGCCGACCTGAATCGAGAGGAGGGTGGGGGTCATGGGTGGTCGGGTGACGGGTTTGGTCTTCGCCGCGAGCCACGCGAGCGCAGGATACGGTCGGCGTTCGCGTGGCTCGCGGCGAAGACGGGAGGGCCCTGGCGTCTTCGCTATCCTTTCAAATCCTCCAGCTTGGCCCCGAAGTTGATGTGGAACGGGGTGCCGCGGATGACCAGAGCCGGAAGCGTTTTCACCCCCTCCTTCTCGGCCTCGGGGATGCGGTCCGGGTGTTCGCCCAGGTGAACCGTCTCCACCTCGAACCGCGTCGGGTCGAGCGCCCGCACCACCGCCTCTTCGGCCGTCGTACACACCGTGCAGCCCGCGTGGTAGAACTTCGCCCGCGTCATCGCACACCTCCGCTATGATGGGAACCGCAATGCTGTAGCCGGCCTCTGTGAGGCCGGTCCGACCGGCCCCACAGAGGCCGGCTACAACAGCGGTGCCCGCATCATTCGCCGCTCGGGTCGTCGGCTCAAGCGGGCACAACAAAGTGGGGAGGGCACCTTTTGGGAAGTGTCACCGAAACGGCCCCGCCGCTGGCGGAGATGTTCGAAACGTGCATCGGGTGTAAGTGGACGCTCCTCGTGCTGGCCCATGTGCGGAATGGGGTGAACCGGCCGGGGGCGATCGAGCGGGCGACGCCCGGCCTGACGGCGAAGGTGCTGACCGAGCGGCTGGTGAAGCTGGTGGCGTTCGGCATCCTGCAAAAGCAGAGCTACCCCGAGATCCCGCCGCGGGTGGAGTACACGCTCACCCCGTTCGGCGAGCGATTCGTGGCCATCCTCGACCAGATCGAACAGTTGAAGGCGGAGTTCGGCGGGAACGGGTAGGTGGTGGTCGAGCGACCGCGGAGCGGGAGCTAGGCCCGATGTTCCGGCGAGGTGTTTCGATGACGATGTCGTTATCTGTGAACGCTGTGCTCCAAAACCCCACACCTTTTGAGTCGCGTTGGCGGCTGGCGGTGGTCGGCGTTCTCTTGTTGACCGACGGCGAGTTTCTCATCTACCAAGAAGCTGAGTTCGGACCGGATGAAAGCACATTCTTGACGATCGACGACCCGTTGGCCGTGGAGAAGCTGCGCGAGGCTCTCCCGGAGCCTCGACCTGATGGGTGGTGGTACTTCGGAGAAGGAATGGTCGAGGCTTGGACTCGTCTCGACCCAGGCGGATGGGTACTGCACGAGGTAGTGACGGTGTGGCTTGATGAGGTGGGCGGCGAGCGGGGGACGGCTGTCAAAATCAGGCCGCACCCGTGGGGGTGGGATCAGTTCCTCTAGCGGAATGTCGGGCCTTGCTCCCGCTCCGCGGTCGTTCGACCACCACCTACACGGTCGCGGTTCGCATTGGCGGGAGGGTTCGCTCGCTCACCCAGCGGGCGGCGGAGTCGCGGGTCCAGGTCTTCGCACAGAAGGCGAGTTCGGCCGTTAGTCCGGCGGTCGTTCGCTCCGTCACCCCGCTGCCGAGATCGACCGCCTCCCGTGTTCCGCTCGCGGCGTCCACCGCCGGCCAGCGGCAGCGGATCACGTCACCGGCAACATCCCACTCGCACGGGCCGTATCCGCCGACCCGCGCCTCGTCGGCCTCGCACGCCAGGAACCGTTTCGCCTCGGCCAGTGGCATGCCGGCCGGGAACAGCACCTCGGCCAGCGCCGGCGTGCCGTCACGGTCGACCCACCGCACCTCCACATCCTGCCGGTCGTGCAGCGGCTCGCAGTGTAGCCCGCCGCGGTCCGCGGCCAGCAGGCGAGCGAGCGGGCGGCCGCCCTCGTGCGTCCAGGCGGCGGAGTGCAGCCGCTCCCACCAGGCGGAGAAGAAGGCGGCCCGCGGGCGGCCGTTGCGGTAGCCGGGCGGGTGCATTGGGTCGGGCGTACCGATCAGCACCCACGAGGCGCCCAGCCGGGCTGCGTCGGCGAACGTGTTGTCGGTCACGTCTTCCGCGTCGGCCCAGATGACCCTGTCGAACCGCGGTTCCACTTCCGGGTGGGTGTCGCTCAGGAACGGGTCGTGTCCGACGGCGGCCGGCAGCCCGACCACCACGCGGATGGCGTCCACCAGGGCGGCGGGCAGGGCGGGCGGGGCCGTCTCCAGGCGGGTGAGGTCGGCGGTCACGTCGGCGAACGCCTGCCCGAGTTCGTCCAGCGGTTCGGCCGGCGGCAGGGTCGCCAGTTCGGTCTGAAGGGCGGTCCGCCTCGCCTCCAGTTCGGTGCGAAGGGAGGCGGTCCGGTCGGCGACCAACCGCTCGCGGGCGGCGGCGAAGGCGGCGTGCGGGTCGGCCGGGGCGGCGGCATCGAGTTCCCGCAGTATCGCCTCGGTCGTTTCCACCTTCCCCGGTTCGGGTTTGCCGGCCCCGCCGAACAACTTTTTGAAGAACCCGACGGGCTGACCCGCCGACTGCCGCAGGCTGCTCAGTTCCTGTTCCACTTCCGTGCGGCGGGCGGCGTGAGCGGCGACGGCGGCGACACCCGCGTCACGCGCTTCGGTCAGCGCCTTCAGGGCGTCGGACTGTTCCACCGCGGCGGCGGCCAGTTCGCCCGCTCGGTCCAGGTCGGCGGTGACGGCGTCCGCGGCGGCTCGCAGTTTCTCCCGTCGTTCCTCCGTCGTCACGCGGGTTTGCAGATCGACCGACCGGGCGGCGAGGGTGGCCCGCAGGCGGTCGCGGTGGACCAACGCCCGCGCCTGGGCGGTGAACGCGACGCACGCCCGCCCGGTCACGTCCTCGCCGGGGGCGACCGCCCGACCGACGGCCGGGCACTTGTCGGCGAGGGCGGTCAGGACTTCTTCCGGGCCGGCCGTCAGGACGAGCACCCGTTGACTGCCGGCGACGGCACGGGCGGCGAGGTCGGCGGCCAGTTCGGTGCGGCGGTCGGCCTGGGTGGAGATCAGGAACAAATCCGGACAGTGGGCGGCGAGGGCGACGGCGTGCGGCCCGCCCGGGGTCGTCACCTCGAACGCGGGGAGGGCACCGGCGGCCAACTCGGTCAGCTTTCGGGCGACACGGTCGGCCGCCACCCGCGGGGCAGTCGGGGTGTCGGCAACAGGCGGGTGGAGCAGGGCGGTGGGCACGAGGTCGGGAGCCGTGGGGGGCGTTCGCGGAAAGGGGAAGTCGCCGGGTGGTCCCTGGGCCGGAAGGTCAGGCTGTTGTCGGGTGTCCGCCGAACCGGTGGCCCCCGAGGTCACGCCCCGCTCACTCATCCGGGCACCAGCGGGGAGGCGAAGTCGGTCATCCGAATACCGTAGGACGCGTGCGACAGGCTGGTGGCCGGTTCATTCGCCGTCTGAATATTCATGAGCTTCGGCGGCGACCGTGTCAAAGGAAAAACCGGAGAGGGCCAACTTTCGACCGGATCGCCTGTCCGGTATCGATCCCAGACCGAAGAGGTTATTCCGCCTGGCGACCCTGTTCGGCCCTGAATCCGGCCACCGCTGCGGCGAAATCCGCCGGCGGGTCGGCCTCCCACCCCAGGAATTCGCCGCCGTCCGGGTGTTCGATGCCGAGGCGGTAGGCGTGGAGCAACGGGCGTGCCGCCTTGCTCGCGTCGGGCACCGGTGCCCCGTTCAGCGGGCGGTCGTAGATTCGCTCCCCGCACAGTGGGGTGCCGGCCTCGCCCAGGTGGATTCGCACCTGGTGGGTGCGGCCGGTGTCCAGCTTGCACTCGACCACCGCGAACGCCCCCAGCCGCTCCATCACCCGCACGTGGGTGACGGCCCGCTCGCCGCTGGTGCCGTCGCCGCTGCCCCGCCGCCCGTCCCCGCGGTCGTCGATCAGCCGCGACTCGATCCGCCCGTCCCGCGGCACCCCGCGGGTGACCGCCAGGTAACGCCGATCGACCGTCCGCTTGCGGAACTGGGCGGTCAGGTGGCGGGCGGCGGCCGCGGTGCGGGCGAACACGATCAGGCCGGTGGTGTCGCGGTCCAGGCGGTGGACGGCGAACACCTTGCGGTTGGGCGTGCCGAGTGCGGCCGGCAGCAGGTCGGCGAGGGTGGCGGGCAGGTACTTCTTCCCGCGGCCGAACTCCTCCCGCTCGTCCTTGCTGCGGGAGGTGGTCAGCCCGGCCGGCTTGTTCACCACCACCACGGCGTCGTCCGAGTAGACGATCTCGAGGGGGGCGGCGTTCACCGGGGCGGGCGGTTTTTTCGCTTTCGGCGTGGCGACTTTCGGAGGTGCGGGGTCGGCCTTCTTCCGCTTGGCCGGGGTCGGGGTGTCCCCGTCGGCCGGCGCCGTCTCGATCGCCCCGGCCGAGATCCACATGCGGTTGCCGGTCTTCACCCGCTGCTCCGGGGCGCGGGTGAGCTGGCCGGCCACCCGCACGTGCCCCCGCTCGACCAGCCGCTTCGCCTGCGACCAGGTGAGTTGGAACCGCCGCCGCAGCACGTCCGCGACCGTCTT